>NZ_JBFBDW010000018.1:0-141111 GCF_040683455.1 Kitasatospora sp. NPDC093679 | reverse complement strand
AGCTACCTCGCCGGCCTCCATCTTCGCGCCTCGATGATCTGGATAGACGACCTCGTACGACCGCCCAACTGATCACAACATCACACAAGCCCTAGTACCGCGGTGCGCCGCGCCCCCGCTGGACGCCCGCGCCGCGGCGCTCCCTGGCGCCCCAGCAGGCGCGGTGCCAGTGCCGGCGGTCCTCCACCCCCGGCCCGTGGTCGGGCCAGGCGACGACGTGGCCGACGCCGGACGGGATCTCCTGGTCGCAGCCCGGGCAGCGGTAGTGCCGGCCCTGGGAGCCGGCGACGGTCTGCACGACCCAGTCCTCCCCGTGGTAGCTCTCGACGCGGCGCAGCGAGCCGCCGAACGGGGCCGCCGGGGCGTCCTCGCGGGGGGCGGAGCTCTTCTCACGATTGCGACGCGGCGACACGCCGAACCACCTCTCGGACCGGGCACGGGAACACCTCCAGGGTACGGGCCGCCGCACCACCGCCCGTGCCACTATCACGACATCCGCGCGATCTCAGGTGTTTTGGGTGAGATCCACCCGTTCTCCTGGGAAATTGGTGAAACGACGTGCCTTTGGCACATGACATCGGCTACTCACGTGGTGAGACAGCGGGGTTCGCAGTCCCTGCGCACCCCCGAGGAGGCACCCGATGACCAAGACCAGCCGGCGGCCCGAGACCGACCAGCAGCCCGCCCCGGGGGGTGGCACGGCCCCGGCGACGGCGCTGCTGCCCCGCCCCGCGGCCACCGACCGGATCGCGGTCGGCGCGTTCCTGCTCTCCGCGCAGTTCCCCGGGCAGGGCCACGGCGAGGTGCTGGCCCGCACGGTGGACGCGGCGGTCGCCGCCGAACGGGCCGGCCTGGACGCGGTCTGGCTGGCGGAGCACCACTTCGTGCCGTACGGCGTCTGCCCGGACGCCGCGACCCTGGCCGGGCTGCTGCTCGGCCGGACCCGCCGGATCGGCGTCGGCACCGCGGTGAGCGTGCTGTCCACCACGCACCCGGTGGCGCTCGGCGAGCGGGCGGCGCTGCTGCACCTGGTCTCCGGCGGCCGGTTCACGCTCGGGGTGGGCCGCGGCGGCCCGTGGATCGACCTGGACGTCTTCGGCACCGGCGTGGACGCCTACGAGTCGGGCTTCCCGGAGCGGCTGGACCTGCTGCTGCGCTGGCTGCACGGCACCCGGGTGGGCGCGGACGGGCCGCAGTTCTCCTTCCCGGAGGTGGCGGTGGTGCCGCGGGCCTCCGAGCCGCTCCGCCCGGGCGGCCTCGCGGACTGGCTCGGCCTCGGCGGCCCCGAGGCGGAGGCCGACCCGCTGCGGAACTTCCCCCGGCAGCGCCAGGAGCCGGGCGGGCGGGCGCAGTCCGGCCCACCGGTGGTGATGGCCTGCACCTCCCCCAACGGGGTGCGCACGGCCGCCGAGAGAGGTCTGCCGATGCTGCTCGGCATGCACTCGGGCGACGACGACAAGCAGCAGATGCTCGCCGCCTACCGGGAGGCCTGGCGGGCCTGCGGGCGCGGCGAGGAGCAGCTCGCCCGGGTCGAGCGGGAGCACGTCGCGGCGGGCGTGGTGCAGGTCGCGGACCGGACGGCGGCGGCCCGGGCCGACCTGCTGCGGTCGATGCCGGGCTGGTTCGAGTACGGGCTCGGCGCGCACCGCACGGTCGACGGGCGGGAGCGCCGGATGCGCGACCCGCGCGCGTACACCGAGCTGCTGTGCGACCTGCACGCGGTGGGTACGCCGCGGCAGTGCGCGGACCGGCTGCTGGCGACCGCCGAGCGCACCGGGATCCGCCGTTTCGCGCTGCTCGCGGAGGGCTCCGGCGACCGCGAGGCGACGTTGCACAACATCGAGCGGCTCGGCTCGGAGGTCCTCCCCGAGCTGGGCTGACGCCGGGTGTCCGGACAGCCGACGGGGCCGGCCGGTGTGGTCCCGGCCGGCCCCGTCGGCCGGTGTCAGCAGTCGCGCAGCTCGGGCGACTGGTTGAGCAGCTGGGCCCGGACGGACGTGAAGCGCGCGTAGCGCTCCTCGTTCACCTCGGACGGGGCGAAGACCGCCACCCGGTGGCAGTTCTGGAACGCCAACCGCACGCCGAAGTGCCGCTGGAGGGCGCCCCGGATCGCGTCGCTGGCCATCGCGCGCAGCAGCTGGCCACGGGCCTGCTCGCTGGGCGGCGGGACGTGGTTGTCGGCGAAGTCGGTGCCGTCGACCTTGGTCTGGGCGACCAGCGAGCTGATCAGCTCCCAGGCGTACGGGAGGGAGGTACGGACGCAGTCGACGAACTCCCTCTCGTCGACCTCGCCTCTCTCGGCCTTCTCGAGCAGGGCCGGTGAGACGTCGAGCGACATTGGGTTCTCCTCTCGCGGTCCACCGCGGCGCGGCCCGCCGGGGTGGTCTTGCGGTTGGTGCGGTCGTTCTCGGTGGTGCGGCCCTGCCCGGTCCGTGCGCGCGAACCGGCCGCCGTTCCCACCGACCTGACGGCCGGTCGGGATGACGGATGATCAGACCGCGCCCGGGAGGCCCGGCGAGGGAGCCGCGGGAGCGGTGGTGACGGTGGGCGGACGGCGCCCGGGCGCACCACCGCCGCACGGGCGTGCGCCGGCGCGCCAGCGTGCGGTCGCGCAGGACGACGGACGCTCACACCAGGGTGACAGGCGATCGCTCAGCGCGACGAGCGAATGCGTCGAATACCATCGGAATCGGTGCCGCAACGGCGAGATTGGCCGGATCGTGTCGCAGCGTTCATCGCGAGTCTCCATCCCCGTGGGACGGCACCCGCCGGGCGGCGCCGGGCGGAGGCCGCGTGCACGGCCTGTGACCGCGCGGACACCATGGTTCGCCGGATGCGCGAATTCTTCACCCCGTCGTCGCGGAATCGCATCAACTGGCCCCGGTGGGCTAGCGTGGTCGACCGTGCGTCTCGTAATTGCCCGCTGCTCCGTCGACTATGCCGGACGGCTCTCCGCCCATCTCCCGTCCGCCACCCGCCTCATCCTGGTGAAGGCCGACGGGAGCGTCAGCATCCACGCCGACGACCGCGCCTACAAGCCGCTCAACTGGATGTCGCCGCCCTGCACGCTCAAGGAGGCGGACGGCACCTGGACGGTGGTCAACAAGGCCGGCGAAAAACTGATCATCACGCTCGAGGACGTGCTGCACGACTCCTCGCACGACCTGGGCGTCGACCCCGGCCTGGTGAAGGACGGCGTCGAGGCACACCTGCAGGAGCTGCTCGCCGACCGCATGGAGGTCCTCGGCTCCGGCTGGTCGCTGATCCGCCGCGAGTACCCGACCGCGATCGGCCCGGTGGACATCCTCTGCCGGGACGCCGACGGCGCCACCGTGGCGGTGGAGATCAAGCGCCGCGGTGAGATCGACGGCGTCGAGCAGCTCACCCGCTACCTCGAACTCCTCAACCGGGACCCGCTGCTGGCCCCGGTGAAGGGCGTCTTCGCCGCCCAGGAGATCAAGCCGCAGGCCCGCGTCCTCGCCACCGACCGCGGCATCGGCTGCGTGGTGCTCGACTACGACGAGCTGCGCGGCATCGACGACGACAAGTTGAAGCTGTTCTAGGCCGCTGGCCCTCCCGGTCCCGGGAGGGCTCCCCCGGCGGGCTCCCTGCGCTACGGCGCCGAGGGGCTGCCCGAGGGGTCGGAGGGCGAGGCGGAGGCGCTGCTGCTCGTCGATGCGCTGGTGCTCGGCGACGGCGGCGCGGTCGTGCTGGTGCCCGTGCTCGGGCTCTTGCTGCTCTGGCCCGGGACGGGTGCGGTGGTCTTGGTCGCGGTCGGCTTGCGGGTGCCGGTGGTGCTCGCCGAGGCGGACGGCGACTCGGAGTCCGAGGCCGAGGCCGACGCCGAGGGGCTCTCGGACGGGCTGTCGCTCGGTGCGGCGGTCGGGGAGCCGGAGGTGGTGGCCGCTGGCAGGTCGTCCCCGGTGGTGGTGTCGTCCACCGAGGTGCCGGGCAGGGTGCGGCCGTTGCCCGCGGAGTCCTCGCCGCCGGTGTTGAGCCCGATCGCGGCGCCCAGGACGCCCAGCGCCAGCACGGCCGCCGCTCCGGCGATCGCGGCCCGCTTGGCGTCCGACCCCTTCTTCGCCGCGGCGAGCCGCCAAGGGGCCTTCGCGATGGCTCTGATGACGGGTCGTCGGCCGCCGGTCGACGGCTCCTCGCCCGCGGGCAGCTGCCGGGCCTCGGACTTCAGCAGGTCCAGCATCCGCCGCCCGGCGGCACCGGAGTTGGGGTCTCCGAAGGCGGCCCGCAGCGCGACCGCGGACTCCAGTTCGGCGAGCGCCCGCTGGTCCGAGTGCACGCACAGGGCGAGCACCCCGAGCTCGTGGTGGAACCAGGCCTCCTCGGCGGTGGCGCGCAGCACCCGGGCCGCTTCCAGGCCGAGCTTGAGGACGCGCTCCCAGGCCCCCCAGCGCAGTGACAGGGCCAGTGCCGGGGCGGCGGCGCGGGCGAGCCGCAGCACGGCCTCCGGGCGGTCGGCGGCCCGGTCGGCGAGCAGGGCGCCGACGAGGACCTCCGCCTCGGCGGCGATCTGCTCGGTGGTGACCGAGCCGTGCCCGACCCACCAGGAGAAGTGTTCGGCGGCGCCGTACGCGACCGTGCCCGGGTCGAAGCGGTCCGCGAGGAGTTCCTGGACGCCGGTGGTGAGCCGGTGGTGGCCGCCGACGGACACCGCGAGGCCGGCGTCGACGAGTTCGCGCAGTGCGCTCTCGCCGAGTCCGACGTCGATCAGGGCCGGCAGGTGCGGTGCGGTCGGGCACTCGCCGCCGAACGCCAGCGAGAGCCGCAGCACGGCCTGCGCGGACTCGCTGAGCCCCTCGGCGAGCCGGACGGCGGGCGCCGCGCTCTCCGCGACGGTTGGCAGCGGGACGGTGCGGCGCAGTTCGCCCTCGAGGACGGCCGGGTCGTCCGGTTCGCTGATCTCCTTGACCAGGCCGAAGACGTTGTTGCGGTCCTCCTGCGCGGCGACCAGGGTGTCCACGGAGACGTCGCGCTGGCGGAGCAGGGCGGCCGCCTGGACGAAGCGCAGCGGCAGGCCCTCGGACTCGAACCACAGGTCGACCGCCCAGGCCCGCTCGGTCTCGTCCAGCTGACGGCCCGCCAGGCGGCCGGCCAGCGCCAGGCAGGCGGACTTGGCGAGGCCGGCGACGGGGTGGTCCTCCAGCCGGAGGCCGGGCGTGAGCACCGGGCTGCCGGGCGGCACGGTGACGAGGAAGGCGCAGTCCGGGGCGGCGTCGAGGAGTTCCGCGAGTTCCTCGTCGTCGACGTCCAGGTCGTCGATCACGACGACGGCGCCCACCTGGGAGAGCAGGGAGGCCAGGGCGCGGCGGTCGGGCCGGTAGCCGGGGGCGTGGTGGGTCGCGGCGAAGAGGTCCTGCAGCAGGTCGGCGCCGGTGCGGCGGTGGCCGCTGAGCCGGACGACGCCGTCCGGGGCGATGCCGGCCGCGGCGTCGGCGACGGCGGCGAGCAGGGTGCTGCGTCCGGAGCCGGCCTGTCCGACGAGGCGGACGGAGCGGCCCTCGGAGAGTGCCGCCAGGAGCCGGGCGATGTCGTCCTCGCGGTCCAGCAGCGGCAGGTCGGCGGCGGCGCTGCCCATGGCGAGCGGCCCGACGGCGGGGCTGGGGCCGAGTTCGGGCCGGTCCTGGCGGCGGTCGCGGATGCGGCGGGGCTCCGGGCGCCAGCCGTCCGGGCAGGGGCGGGCCTCGGAGCCGTCCGGTCCGCCGATCGCCAGCAGCAGGTCTCCGGAGACGACCTCGCCGGTGCGGGGGCGTACGCCTTCCTGCCCGAAATCACCGGTCGGCTGTCCCACGTTCGTGCTCCGCCCCATGGTCGGCCGCCGGGCTGCTGCCGGACGGCGTCGGACCGGCCGCGCACCGGATCCGAACCCGTGCGGCCGTGCTTGTGAGCGCAGACTTTTCCACACTCGCCGCGCGCAGCACAGACCGGTACCCCCAAGTAACGTTTCGGGTGGTCCTGCGGGGGGTGCCGGGGCGTTCGGGACGGGGCGCGGGGATCAGGCGGTCGGCAGGATCAGCGGCCCGGCGGGGAGGCTCCCGAGGGCGGGCAGCGAGGTGCCGTAGGCGTCGGGGACGGTGCCCTCGACGGCGAGGATGCGGTGCAGCCGGGTGGCGACCAGCAGACGCTGGAGCTGGGCGGGGACGTGCCGCAGGACGAGGCGGCGGCCGATCCGGCCGGCCCGCCGGTGGGTGCCCATGATGACGCCGAGACCGGTGGCGTCCCAGAACTCCAGCCGGCCGAGGTCGAGCACGAGGTCGCCCTGGCCGCCGTCGACGGCGGCGTGCAGGACGGCACGGGCGTCGGCGGCGCTGCGCACGTCGAGCCGGCCCTCGATGGCCAGGCCGTTGTGGTCGCCGGTGATGCGCACGCTCTCCTCCTCCGCTCGTCGTTCGGGTTGTTCCGGGGCCCGGGCCGGCCGGGCGTACGTGACGCCGCGCACCGGGGGCCGCGCCGGTCTCCCCCTCGTCTGACGGTCAACCAACTCCGCAGGTTTCTCCCCTTCGGCGGAGTGCGAGGCAACTTCACCCGTCCGAGGGAATATACGCAGGAACTCCCCATACCTACGCTCGATTACCGCCCAAATCACCCGTCTGCGGCAGCATCGTGAGCAAACTCACCCGCGCGGGTGCGCCGTTGTGAGGGCCGGGTCACACGGGGAGCGTCACGCACCCCGCCGCGGCGACCGGCCCGCGCATCAGCCCTCGTACGGGTAGAAACCGCGGCCGCTCTTGCGGCCGAGATCGCCGGCGGTGACCATGCGGGCCATGACCTCCGGAGCGGCGAACTTCTCGTCCTGGGTCTCGGCGTAGATGTTGCGGGCCGCGTTCACCAGGATGTCGACGCCCGTCAGGTCCGCCGTCTGCAGCGGGCCCATCGGGTGGCCGAATCCGAGCCGGCAGGCGGTGTCGATGTCCTCGGCGGAGGCCACCCCGGACTCGTACAGCCGGGCGGCCTCGACGACCAGGGCGGTGATCAGGCGGGTGGTGATGAACCCGGCGACGTCGCGGTTGACCACCACGACCTCCTTGCCGACGCCCTCGGCGTAGGCGCGGGCGGCGGCCAGCGTCCCGTCGCTGGTCTTGTAGCCGCGGACCAGCTCGACCAGGCGCATCAGCGGCACCGGCGAGAAGAAGTGGACGCCGACGACGCTCTCCGGACGGGAGGTCGCGGCGGCGATCCGGGTGATCGGGATGGCCGAGGTGTTGGTGGCGAGGACGGCGCCGTCCTTGGCGATCTTGTCGAGCTCGCGGAACACGCCCTCCTTGACGTCCAGCCGCTCGAAGACCGCCTCGACGACGATGTCGGCCTCGCCGGCCGCCCCCAGGTCGGTGGTGGTGGTGATCCGGCCGAGCGCCGCCTCCGCCTCCTCGGCGGTCATCCGGCCTTTGCCCACGAACTTCTCGTACGAGGCCCGGATGCCGTCGAGGCCGCGCTGCAGTGCGGCCTCGGTGACGTCCCGCAGCACCACCGGGTGCCCGGCCTGCGCCGAGACCTGGGCGATGCCTGCGCCCATCAGACCCGCGCCGATCACGGCGATCCGCTGGGTGGGTGCGTTGCTCATGGCAGGGTCTCCCGAGTACTGGTGGGCGCCGGTCGCCGGTCGTGGGCGGGAGGCGCTGGGCGTGGCACGGTCAGGGCGGGGCCCCTCCCCCGGAGCCGCGCCGCTCACGGCCCGTGACTCTAATGCCCCCGGGCGCCGAACGGTGAGAATGTGGAGTGTGATCTGTACCCGACGGCGGAGGGGTTTGGCGCGATGACCGCGGTGCACCCTTTGCTGGCCCTCCTGATCGGCCTGGGGCTGACCGGGGTGCTGGTACTGCTGCTGCGGTGGACGTACGGCCGCGGGCGCTCCCTGGTGGCCAGACGGCCGCATGCCGGCAACCCGGACGAGTACGGGCTGCTGGTGAGCGTCGCCTCGCCGACCGACCCGGACGACGCCCTGCGGATGTCCGCGCTGCTCACCGCCGAGGGGGTTCGGCACACCCTGGTGGAGACCAGCGCGGGCCCGCGGCTCATGGTGTGGCCGGACGACTCCGCGAAGGCCCGGCAGGCCCTCGACCGGCGCTGACGGTCCGTCACCGCACGCCGGGAACGCCGCCGGGCCCGGTGCCCTCCCGGGGACCGTCGACGGGCAGGATCCCCAGCTCCTGGGCCAGCACGGCGGCCTGCACCCGGCTGCGCAGGGCCAGCTTGGCCAGGATCCGGCTGACGTGCGTCTTGGTGGTGCCCTCGGCCGTGCCCAGCCGCTCGGCGATCTGGGCGTTGGACAGCCCGGCGCCGAGGCAGGCCAGCACCTCGCGCTCGCGGCCGGTCAGCTCGGCGACGGCGGCCCGGGCCTCCGCCGCACCCTGGCGGCCGGGCCGCGCGAAGGCCGAGATCAACCGGCGGGTCACCGAGGGCGCCAGCATGCCGTCGCCGCGGGCGACCGTGCGGATGCCCTCGACCAGGCCGTCCGCGTCGACGTCCTTGAGCAGGAAGCCCGACGCACCCGCCCGCAGCGCGCCGTAGACGTAGTCGTCGAGGTCGAAGGTGGTCAGCACCAGCACCTGCGCGGCGTCCGCCGCGACGACCTGCCGGGTCGCCTCCACGCCGTCCAGCCGGGGCATCTGAATGTCCATCAGCACCACGTCGGGGCGCAGCTCCAGTGCCAGCCGGACGGCCTCCTCGCCGTCGGCGGCCTCGCCGACCACCTCGATCCCCGGCTCCGACCGCAGGATCATCACCAGCGCGGCCCGCACCGCGGCCTGGTCCTCCGCGACCAGCACCCTGACGGTCATCCGTCCGCCCCCTTCGTCTCGCGCGGCAGCACCGCCCGTACCCGCCACCGGCCGTCCTGCGGCCCCGCCTCGAAGTCGCCGCCCAGCAGCTCGGCGCGCTCCCCCATCCCGACCAGCCCCGCCCCGGCGCCGTGCAGCGCACGGCCGGGGACGGCGTCCTCACGGTAGGGGCTGTCCACGGCGACCACCACGTCGGCGGGCCGATACTCCACCCGCAGCCGGACGGTGCCGGGGGCGGCGTGCTTGACCGCGTTGGTCAGCGACTCCTGGACGATCCGGTACGCGGCCAGCTCCAGCGGCGCCGGCAGCTCGCCCGGCTCCCCGGACGACACCGCCTCGAAGGCGAGGCCCGCCTCCAGCCCGGCCGCCCTGGCCCGGTCCAGCAGTGCGTCCAGGGCGGCGAGCCGCGGTGCGGCGTACGACTCCTCGCCGCTCTCGCCCACCGCGAGCGGGCCCGCGGGGGCGCCCCGCCGCAGCAGGCCGATCATGCGGCGCATCTCGGCCAGCCCCTGGACGCTGTTCTCCCGGACGACGGCCAGGGCGGCGACCACCGGGTCGTCCGCCGGGCGGTCCTGACGGCGGGCGACGGACTGCGCGCCCGTGGCGTGGATGGCGATCGCCGACAGGTGGTTGGCGATCACGTCGTGCAGTTCGCGGGCCATCCGGGCGCGCTCGGCGGAGACCGCGGCCCGGCGGTCCATCTCGGCGAGCAGGGCGGTCTGCTCGGCGCGCAGCCGCTCCGCCTCGGCCCGGTCCTGGTGCCGTCGGAGCAGGTCGGCCGTCCACACCGGGGCGAGGAAGATCAGCCCGCAGAACCCGGCCACCAGCAGCGCGTCCGGCACCTCGGCGTACAGCGCGGTGAGCCCGGACAGCACCAGGGTGGTGGCACCGCCGGTCAGGTGCAGCACCTTCGCCATCCGCGGCGGGCCGTAGAGCACCGCCGCGTACAGCAGGTCGGTGTACATCACCAACGTCGCCAGCACCGAGCCGGCGACGAGGCCGGCCGCGAGGACGAGGCCGCCGAGCGTGGCCGTCCAGACCGGCCGGGTGCGCCGGAACAGCTCCAGCCCGGCCATCGCGAACAGCGGCAGCGCCGCCGCCCAGCGCGGCACGCTGTCGGTGCGGTCGTAGGCGCCGAACGCGATCAGCACCAGGCCGCCGAGCAGGCCGGCCAGGGCGATGAGCGCGTCGTGCCGGCGCGGGGTGAGGGTCACGGCACCATCCCACCATCCGCCGCGAGCACCCGGACCCACCTGTGGAAGGAACCTGCCGTACATCGAAGGTCAGACGCGGGATCACCCCCGGTGACGACGCGCGGGCGCCGCGTGCGCGACAGGCTGGTCCGCATGGTTTCCCTGATCGTCGCCGGTGAGATCGGCTTCTGGGTGGTGCTGGCCGCCGCGCTCGCGGTCCGGTACGGGTTGCGGCTGCGCCGGACGGGCGCCGTCCTGCTGATGCTGCTGCCCGTGGTGGACCTGGTGATCCTCGCGGCGACCGTCGCGGACCTGCGCGGCGGCGCCGTCGCGGACTGGACGCACGGGCTCGCCGCCGGCTACGTCGGCTTCTCGGTCGCCTACGGCCACCACCTGGTGCGGTGGGCCGACGGCCACGCCGCGCACCGGCTCGCCGGCGCACCGCGCCCGGCCGGGCCGCCGAAGTACGGCGCGGCGAAGGCCGCCCACGAGTGGCGGATGTTCGCCCGCACCCTGGCGGCCTCCGTGCTGACCGTCGCGCTGGTGGCCGCCGTGCAGTGGCTGGTCGGCGACGACGCCCGCACCCGCGGCCTGGACTCCTGGTACCCGCGGATGGCCCTGGTGGTCGGCATCAACCTGGTGATCGCCGGCAGCTACACCGTCTTCCCCAAGCGCGGGCCCGGGGCTGCGGCCGACCGTCGGCCGTGAGCCCCGGTGCCGCCGTGCGCTACCGGTTCTCGCCCGGCACCCACAGGACGTCGCCGATCTCCTTGTTGGCCGTGCGGGCCAGGATGAAGAGCAGGTCCGACAGCCGGTTGAGGTACTTGGCGGTGAGCGGGTTGACGGTGTCGCCGTGCGTCTCGATCGCCGCCCAGGTCGACCGCTCGGCCCGCCGCACCACGGTGCAGGCCAGGTGCAGGTGGGCCGCGCCCGGGGTGCCGGCCGGCAGGATGAAGCTGCGGAGCTTCTCCAGCCCGCCGAGGTAGTGGTCGCAGTCGGCTTCCAGCCGGTCGATGTAGCCCTGCTCGACCCGCAGCGGCGGGTACTCGGGGTTCTCCACCACCGGGGTGGCGAGGTCGGCGCCGACGTCGAAGAGGTCGTTCTGGATCCGCGTCAGCACCGCGGACACGTCGGCCGGCAGCGCGCCGACCGCCAGGGCCACGCCGATCGCGGCGTTGGCCTCGTTGGTGTCGGCGTACGCGATCAGCCGCGGGTCGGTCTTGGTGGTGCGGCTCATGTCGCCGAGGGCGGTCGTGCCGTCGTCACCGGTGCGGGTGTAGATGCGCGTCAGGTTCACCATGGCCGCAGCCTAGCGCCGACGCGGGGCGCGTGTTAGGGGGTGTTAACCAGCCCACACGGTCAGGCGACGTTGACCCTCTGCCCGGGCGGGGCCGCCTCCAGCCAGGCGAGGAAGCCGGTGAGGGCGTCCTCGCTCATGGCGAGCTCCAGCGGGGCGCCGTCGTGCAGGCATCGCAGCACCACCGAACCGGAGAGCAGGGCCAGTTCCTCCTGGCCCTCGGGATAGCGCCGGCCGAGGACCTCGATCTCGGTGCGCGGCAGGACGCGCCGCGGGCGCGGGGCGTACGAGAAGACCCGGAACCACTCGATGGAGTCGCCGCTGTACCGCCCGATACCGAAAACCCACCCCTTGCCGTCGGTCACGTGGACCGGGGCCGGGGTGGGTTGGCCGTTCTCGTCGAGGTCGGGCTGCGTCGAGGCGTCCGCAGGCATTTTGAGCCGGAGACTGCAGTCGAACGTCCCGCCTACTCGCTGGATGACTCGGCGGCGTACCGCGAACACCGTCAGTCCGATCACGGCGAAGGCGACGATCGCCGCGCACACCACAAGGGCGAGGACCATGCTCACCGACCTCCTCGCTCCTGCGTTCCCCGTGACGGCCGTGTCACCGGCCGCCCTGTCCTACCAACTGATACGACAGTCCCGGGGTCACGCTTCCGCGTCCCCGGGACCGTCGGTCGACCCCGCTGTCAGGGTCGGGTGCTCAGGCGTGGGCCTTGAGACCGCGCGCCGCCACCAGGCGGACCTCCGCACGGCGCTCGGCATGCGCGTCGAGCTCCGACTGGGCGTTCTCCAGCGCGCGCTGGGCGCGGGCGATGTCGATCTCGTCCGCCAGCTCGGCCACCTCGGCGAGGATGGAGAGCTTGTTGTCGGCGAAGGAGATGAAACCGCCGTGCACCGCGGCGAGGACCGTCCCGCCGTCGGTGGTGCGGATGGTGACCGGACCGCTCTCCAGCACGCTCAGCACCGGGGTGTGACCGGGCATGATGCCGGTGTCACCGGAGGCCGTACGGGCGACGACGATGGTGGCCGCACCGGACCACACCTTGCGGTCGGCTGCGACCAGCTCGACGTGCAGCTCAGCCAACGTGGGCTCCTAGGCTCTTGAAACCGCCGATTGCTCGATGGTTTCGGTAAGAATAACGGGCCCGCACCCCTGTCATGAAACCAGGGACACGGAGATGACCGGGATCACAGCCGCTGTGTGCCGTGAGGGGTGGCCCCCGGGAGACGGGGACCACCCCTCACAGTCACTCGGCCATCACGTCGGCCTGATTACTTCTTCGCCAGCTCGGCAGCGTTCTTCTCGAGGTCCTCGATGCCACCGCACATGAAGAAGGCCTGCTCCGGGACGGAGTCGTACTTGCCGTCCGCGATCGCGTTGAAGGCCTCGATGGTCTCCGACAGCGGCACGGTCGAGCCGTCGACGCCGGTGAACTGCTTCGCCACGTAGGTGTTCTGCGAGAGGAAGCGCTCGATGCGGCGGGCGCGGTGGACGGTGATCTTGTCCTCCTCGCTCAGCTCGTCGATGCCGAGGATCGCGATGATGTCCTGGAGGTCCTTGTACTTCTGGAGGATCCCCTTGACGCGCACCGCGGTGTCGTAGTGGTCCTGCGCGATGTAGCGCGGGTCCAGGATGCGGGACGTGGAGTCCAGCGGGTCGACGGCCGGGTAGATGCCCTTCTCCGAGATCGGGCGCGACAGAACGGTGGTCGCGTCCAGGTGGGCGAAGGTGGTGGCCGGCGCCGGGTCGGTCAGGTCGTCCGCGGGGACGTAGATCGCCTGCATCGAGGTGATCGAGTGACCGCGGGTCGAGGTGATGCGCTCCTGCAGGAGGCCCATCTCGTCGGCCAGGTTCGGCTGGTAGCCCACCGCGGAGGGCATGCGGCCGAGCAGGGTCGACACCTCGGAACCGGCCTGGGTGAACCGGAAGATGTTGTCGATGAAGAGGAGCACGTCCTGCTTCTCGACGTCACGGAAGTACTCCGCCATGGTCAGGGCGGACAGCGCGACGCGCAGGCGGGTGCCCGGCGGCTCGTCCATCTGGCCGAAGACCAGCGCGGTCTTGTCCAGAACGCCCGAGTCCACCATCTCGTGGATCAGGTCGTTGCCCTCACGGGTGCGCTCGCCGACACCGGCGAACACCGACACACCACCGAAGTTCTCGGCGACGCGGTAGATCATCTCCTGGATCAGAACGGTCTTGCCGACACCGGCACCACCGAACAGACCGATCTTGCCACCCTGGACGTACGGGGTGAGGAGGTCGATGACCTTGATGCCGGTCTCGAACATCTCGGTCTTCGACTCGAGCTCGGAGAAGTTCGGGGCCTTGCGGTGGATCGGCCACTTGACCTCGACCTGGGCCTCGAACTCCGCCTTGTCGACGTTCAGCACCTCACCGAGGGCGTTGAACACCTTGCCCTTGGTGATCTGGCCGACGGGGACGGAGATCGCCGCACCGGTGTCGGAGACCTGGGCGCCGCGGACGAGGCCGTCGGTCGGCTGCATCGAGATGCCGCGGACCAGGCCGTCGCCGAGGTGCTGGGCGACCTCGAGGGTCAGGGTCTTCTTGCCCGTGCCGTCGGGGTTGTCCACCTCGACGTGCAGGGCGTTGAACATGTCCGGAATCGCGTCGACGGGGAACTCCACGTCGACGACCGGGCCGATGACCCGGGCGACGCGGCCCGTGGCCAGTCCGGCGCCCGTCGGCTCAACAGTGGTGGTCATACTCATTCGCTCCCGCGGCTAGCGTCGGCGAGGGCGTTGGCGCCACCGACGATCTCGCTGATTTCCTGGGTGATCTCGGCCTGTCGGGCCGAGTTGGCAAGCCGCGTGAGCGACTTGATGAGCTCTCCCGCGTTGTCGGTCGCGCTCTTCATCGCGCGCCGGCGGGCGGCGTGCTCGGAGGCGGCCGACTGCAGCAGCGCGTTGTAGATCCGGCTCTCGACGTACCGCGGCAGCAGCGCGTCGAGGACGCCCTCCGCCGACGGCTCGAAGTCGTACAGCGGGAAGATCTCGTTCTTGGCCTTGGACTCGTCGCTGAGCTCGACCTCGTCCAGCTTCAGCGGCAGCAGCCGGGCGTCGACCGCCGTCTGCGTCAGCATCGACTCGAACTTCGTCGAGACCAGGTGGATCTCGTCCACGCCGCCGGTCTCCGCGGTGAACGCCTCGATGAGGTCGCCCGCCACGGTCTTGGCGTCGCCGTAGGTCGGCTTGTCGGAGAAGCCCGTCCACGACCCCGCGACCTGGAGGTTGCGGAAGTTGTAGTACGAGACGCCCTTGCGACCGACGATGTAGGTCACCACGTCCTTGCCCTCGTCGCGGAGCGTCGCGCTGAGCGCGATCGCCTGCTTGATGGCGTTGGTCGAGTAGCCGCCGGCCAGGCCGCGGTCCGCCGTGATCAGCAGGACGGCGGCCTTGGTGGCCTGCGGGTTCTCGGTGGTGAGCGGGTGCTTGGCGTTGGACCGGGTGGCCACCGCCGTCACCGCCCGGGTGAGCTCATCGGCGTACGGAGTGGAGGCGGCCACCGCGCGCTGCGCCTTGACGATGCGCGACGCGGAGATCATCTCCATCGCCTTGGTGATCTTCTTCGTCGCGGTGACAGAGCGGATCCGGCGCTTGTAGACCCGAAGCTGTGCTCCCATTGGGTCGTTACGTCCTTTCCCTCGTTACCGGACTCAGGCCTGCTCGGACAGGAGCTTGCCGTCAGCCGTGGTGTAGCCCTGCTTGAAGCCCTCGATCGCGCTGGTCAGCGCGTCGATGGTGCCGTCCTCGAGCTTCTGGGTCTCGACGATGCCGGCGAGGATGCCCTTGTGCTCCAGGCGCAGGTGGTCGAGGAACTCGCGCTCGAAGCGGCGGATCTCGGCGACCGGGACGTCGTCCAGCTTGCCGGTGGTGCCGGCCCAGATGGAGACGACCTGCTCCTCGACGGGGAACGGCTGGTACTGGCCCTGCTTCAGCAGCTCGACCATGCGCGCACCGCGCTCCAGCTGGGCCTTGGAGGCCGGGTCCAGGTCGGAACCGAAGGCGGCGAACGCCTCCAGCTCGCGGTACTGGGCCAGGTCCAGGCGCAGGCGGCCGGCGACCGACTTCATGGCCTTGATCTGGGCGGAGCCACCGACGCGGGAGACCGAGATGCCGACGTTCACGGCCGGGCGGATGCCGGCGTTGAACAGGTCGGACTCCAGGAAGCACTGGCCGTCGGTGATGGAGATGACGTTGGTCGGGATGTACGCCGAGACGTCGTTGGCCTTGGTCTCGATGATCGGCAGACCGGTCATCGAGCCGGCGCCCAGCTCGTCGGAGAGCTTCGCGCAGCGCTCCAGCAGGCGGGAGTGCAGGTAGAAGACGTCACCCGGGTAGGCCTCGCGGCCCGGCGGGCGGCGCAGCAGCAGGGAGACGGAGCGGTAGGCCTCGGCCTGCTTCGACAGGTCGTCGAAGATGATCAGGACGTGCTTGCCGTCGTACATCCACTCCTGGCCGATGGCGGAGCCGGTGTACGGGGCGAGGTACTTGAAGCCCGCCGGGTCGGACGCGGGAGCGGCCACGATGGTGGTGTACTCCAGCGCGCCGGCCTCCTCCAGGGCGCCGCGGACGGACGCGATGGTGGAGCCCTTCTGGCCCACGGCGACGTAGATGCAGCGGACCTGCTTCTTCGGGTCGCCGGAGCGCCAGTTGTCGCGCTGGTTGATGATCGTGTCGATCGCGACCGCGGTCTTGCCGGTCTGGCGGTCGCCGATGATCAGCTGGCGCTGGCCGCGGCCGATCGGGGTCATCGCGTCGATGGCCTTGATGCCGGTCTGCATCGGCTCGTGGACCGACTTGCGGACCATGACGCCGGGGGCCTGCAGCTCCAGGGCGCGGCGGCCGGTGGAGGCGATCTCGCCCAGGCCGTCGATCGGGTTGCCCAGCGGGTCCACGACACGGCCGAGGTAGCCCTCGCCGACCGGGACGGAGAGGACCTCGCCGGTGCGCTGCACCGTCTGGCCCTCCTCGATGCCCGAGAACTCACCGAGGATGACGACACCGATCTCGCGGGTGTCGAGGTTCAGCGCGAGGCCGAGGGTGCCGTCCTCGAACTTCAGCAGCTCGTTGGCCATGACCGAGGGGAGACCCTCGACCTTGGCGATACCGTCCATGGCCTCGGTGACCGTGCCGACCTCTTCACGCGAGGCGGCGTCCGGCTGGTACGACTGGACAAAGTCGGCCAGCGCGTCCCGGATCTCCTCCGGACGGATCGTAAGCTCCGCCATCAGGCTTCCCTGCTCTCCTAGTTTGCGATCCTCGGCCCGCCATTGAGGGCCGCAAGTGCTCGACTCTCGGCCGGGTCGGGGTGAACCGGCCGTACGTTTTGCCGGTTCACTCGGTGTGAACCGACGCCCGACCGAGGGTCGGATGATGCTCTTCTTCGGTCAGCCTTCGAGGCCCTGACGAGCGCCTTCGAGGCGGCTCACCACCGTGCCGTCGATGACCTCGTCGCCGATCTGCACCTTCACGCCGCCGACGACCTCGGGGTCGACGTCGATGTTCAGGTGGACCTGCTTGCCGTACAGGCCGGCCAGGGCGGCGGCGAGCCGCTCCTTCTGCCGGTCCGACAGCGGCACGGCGCTGGTGACCAGGGCCACCACGCGGCCGCGACGGGCGGCAGCGAGCTTGGAGTAGGACTCGAGGCCCTGTTCCAGGCTACGGCCACGCGGGGCGGTGACCAGGGAGACGACCAGGCGGACGGTGCCCGCGTGGGCGCGGCCGCCGAGCAGCTTCTTGACCAGGGCCGCCTTGGCGGCGGCGTCGGCCTTGGGCTCGGTCAGCGCGGCGCGCAGCTCGTGCGAGCCCGCGACGACCCGGCCGAACCGGAACAGCTCGTCCTCGACGTCGTCCAGGGCACCGGCCTTGTCGGCGGCGATGACCTCGGCGTACGCGGAGAGCTCCTCCACCGCGTCGACCAGGTCGCGCGCGCCGGACCAGCGGGACCGGACGAGGCCGGAGACCAGGTCGACCGTCTCACCGGAGACCTGGCCCGACAGCAGCGTGCCGACGAACTGGGCCTTGTCCTGGCCCGACCGCGAGGGGTCGGTGAGCACGCGGCGCAGCGAGACCTCGCGGTCCAGCAGCGCCGTGACGGCGGTGAGCTCCTCGGCGAGCTTGGCCGCGTCCACCGAGGTGTTGTCGGTCAGGCTCTCGAGGTTCTCCCGGCCGGCGGCCAGGGCCTCGCGGCTGGCGCCGATCACTTGGCACCCGCCGAGGCGGCGGCCTTGGCCTCGAGCTCGTCGAGGAAGCGGTCGATCACGCCGCTCTGCCGGGCGTGGTCCTCGAGGGACTCACCCACGATGCGGGACGCCAGCTGGGAGGCCAGCGAGCCCACGTCCTGGCGCAGGGCGGCAGTCGCCTGCTTCTTGTCGGCCTCGATCTGGGCGTGGCCGGCGGCGACGATGGACTCGCGCTGACGCTGGCCCTCCTCGCGCATCTCGGCGACCAGGGCAGCGCCCTGCTCACGGGCGTGCTCGGTGATCCGAGCGGCCTCGTGACGCGCCTCGGCGAGCTCGGCGCGGTACTGCTCCAGCAGGGCCTGGGCCTCGGCCTGAGCAGCCTCCGCACGCTCCATGCCGCCCTCGATGGCGTCACGACGCTCCTGCAGCACCTTCTCGATGCTGGGGAGGAGCTTCTTGCCGAGGAAGCCGAAGACGATGAAGAAGCAGAGCAGGCCGATGATGACCTCGGGCCACGCGGGAAGGAGCGGGTTCATCTGCTCCTCTTCCGCGAGGAAGACCACGGGGTTCATATCTGAACCTTTCGTCGAAACGGGCTACCGGTGTGCCGGAAATTACTTGCCGAACACGAACGGCATGACGATGCCGATGAGCGCGAGCGCCTCGGTCAGCGCGAAGCCGATGAACATGTTGGAGCGGATCAGGCCGGCAGCCTCGGGCTGACGGGCCATCGCCTGCACACCGTTGCCGAAGATCAGACCGACACCGATGCCGGGGCCGATCGCGGCGAGACCGTAACCGACGGAGGCGATGGAACCGGAAACCTCAGCGAGAGCGGACATCTCAGCTAATCCTTTGCGGGATGGAGTACCGGTGGGTGTTGGCCACCGGGAGTTCGGGGACGCAGCCTGGGGCTGCGGTGCTCAGTGCGCCTCTTCGAGGGCACCGGCGATGTAGCTGCTGGCGAGCATCACGAAGATGTAGGCCTGCAGGAACTGGACCAGCAGCTCGAAGGCGGTGAGGCCGACGGCCACCACGAAGGAGGCGGAGCCGTAGAGGGCGCCGAGGCTCGGGCTGAGCAGGTACCAGGAGGCGACCGAGAACATGACGATCAGCAGGTGGCCGGCGAACATGTTCGCGAAGGCTCGGACCGCCAGGGTGAACGGGCGGACGAAGATGTTCGAGAAGAACTCGATCGGCACCAGGATGAACATGACCCAGCCGGGGATGCCGGACGGCCAGCAGAGGTTCTTCAGACCGCCCACGAAGCCGTGCTTCTGGAAGGTCAGGCCCATGTAGGTCAGCCAGACGACGAGCGCGAGGCCGGCCGGGTACGCGATGCGCGCGGTCACCGGGAACTGGGCGAACGGGATGATGGACATGATGTTCATCACCCAGACGAAGAAGAACATCGAGACCAGCATCGGGACGTACTTCTCGCCCTTCTTGCCGATCGTCTCCAGCACGATGCTGCGCTTGACGAAGTCGTAGCCGATCTCGCCGACGAGCTGCAGCTTGCCGGGGAGCAGCTTCGGCTTGGCGAAGGCGGCCCAGAAGAAGGCGACCACCAGCAGGGCCACGATGATCGACAGGAGCATCGGCTTGGTGAAGTCGACGCTGCCGATCGAGAAGATCGGCTTGAAGTCGAACTCGTTCAGGCCAGGAGCGGGGAACCCGCAGCCAGCGTCACTGAAGTGGCAACTGCCAGAGGCGAGCAGCGCGGATTCAGTACCCACCACGGACTCCTTCGTCATGACGCATGGTTACGGCAACCTCGGTGTGTCGGCGCGGCGCGGGGCCACGGAGCGGCACTGGAACTTGTTGGATTTCTCGCGGACCCTGCACGGCGCGTATCCCTGCCGCGGGATCTTCGAAGACTTCGGGGAGTCGGGGGGCGATCCGTCCGATGATCGGAGAGACCCGGCCGCATCTCGTACTCCGCCGTTGGGACGGACGATAGCAGCCCGTCAGGAGGGCATAAACACCGCCCCCCTCGCGAGGGGGACGGCCCGCCCCACTCACGGTTGACGCCCGGATTTGGGCTTGTCGTCCCGGGATTCGGGATCGACGTAGTAGATCTTGGCCTTCATCGCGCCGCGCACCTGGAAGCCCGTCCAGATCAGCGCGCAGCCCAGCAGCGTGAAGCCGAACACCTTGGTGTCGAAGAGGGTGGTGTGCTTGAACACCGCCAGGACGACCGCGACCAGCAGGATCTGCGTCGTGTAGACGAGCAGCGCGGCTGCCATCATGATCTGCGGGTTGTTCCTGGTGAGCCGGTCGAGCGCGACCTGGCCGAAGCTGAAGAACGCCATCACCAGCAGCGTTGCGAAGACTGCGCCGATCAATCCCTTGGTCCCCACGACGAAGGTCGCAATGGCGGCGGCGATCAGGCCGGCGACCGCAGTGGGGATTGCGGCGCCTCGGATGATCCGGGCGTCGTGGGACGGCATGTCGGCAGCTCCGGCGGCATGTCGGCAACGGGGGACTGGCATATGGGTGTGCGCGCGGCGGGGGGACGCCGCACCGGGAACCACAGCCGCAGGCCGGCCGCTCGACGGCGAGCCGGTCGAGGAGACCGACCGGGGGTGGAGAGTGCTCCGCCTGTCAGGTCTTTCGGCGCGTTCTCGGTACTCGTGAACGGTATCACAAACTATTTGATGAGAGCTTTACCATGAACGTGTGGTACCTGTCACACCGATGGCCCAAGGGTGCCGCCGTACGGGTGACGGCTGTTGACGGCCGGTCAGACGCATCGGCGGGCGTGTCGCGGGCGCCCTCGGGGGGCGCCCCGGCCCCCTCAGGGGCGCGCGCTCAGCCCTTCGCGCGGCTCCGCTGCCCGACCGCCGTGGCCCCGCTGCCGATCCGGCTCAGCAGTGCCTTGTCCTTGGCGGAGAGCTCGGCCATCGCGGGCGCCCCGGCGGGTGCCCCGGCCTCGTCCGCCGCGCCGCCGAGGGCCTCCGCGGCGGCCTCGGGGCCGGTGGCCGGCGCCTCGGTCCGGGCCTTGCGGTAGCGGGGCGGCACGACGGCCTGCACGGCCCGCGGCGCGTGCGGGCGGAAGCGCGGCATCAGCAGCACGACCAGGCCGACCAGGCAGAGCCCGGCGAAGGCCAGCACCACGGTGCGGCCGGTGTTGGCGACCGAGAAGGCGACGGTGCCGAAGGCGATCAGCGCCGCCCAGAAGTACATGATCAGCACCGCGCGGCTGTGCGAGTGGCCGACCTGCAGCAGGCGGTGGTGCAGGTGCTGCTTGTCGGCGGCGAACGGCGACTTGCCGGCCCAGGTGCGGCGGACGACGGCGAGCAGCAGGTCGGCCAGCGGCAGTGCGATGACGGTCAGCGGCAGCAGCAGCGGGATGTAGATCGGCACCAGGGCGTGGACGGTGGCGGTCTGCGAGCCGGTGCGGGAGGTGATGTAGTCGAAGTCGACGCGGCCGGTGATCGAGATGGCGGCGACGGCCAGCATCAGGCCGAGCATCATCGAGCCGGAGTCGCCCATGAAGATCCGGGCGGGGTGCAGGTTGTGCGGCAGGAAGCCCAGGCACATGCCGATGAGGACGGCGCTGAACAGCGCGGCGGGGGCGGCGTCGTTCACCCCGTAGCCGATCCACAGGCGGTACGAGTACAGGAAGAACGCCATCGCGGCGATGCAGACCATGCCGGCCGCGAGGCCGTCCAGGCCGTCGATGAAGTTCACCGCGTTGACCATGACGACGACCAGCGTGACGGAGATGATCATGCCCTGGGTCGGGGTGACGGCGACCGTGCCGACGCCGGGCACCGGGAGCGAGATGACCGTCACGCCCTGCCAGACCATCACGCCGGCGGCGATCATCTGACCGCCCAGCTTCACCAGGGCGTCCACGCCCCACTTGTCGTCCAGCACACCGAGGACGAACATGATCCCCGCGCCGGAGAGCAGCGCCCGGACGTCCGCGCTCTGGATGAACAGCCGTCCGATGTTGGTCAGTTGGGAGGCGACCAGCAGGCCGGCGCAGAGCCCGCCGAACATCGCGATGCCGCCGAGCCGCGGGGTGGGCTCGCGGTGCACGTCGCGCGCGCGCACGGCCGGCATCGCACCGGCGGCGATCGCGAACTTCCGCACCGGGCTGACCAGCAGGTACGTCACCGCGGCGGTGACGAAGAGCACCAGCAGATACTCACGCACCACTGGCCTCCTGCATCACGGTCCGACGGATGAGTACGGAGCGTACTCCCGGGATGGTTCGGGGTTCGAGGTGCGTCGCCACGGTCACACCTTATTGAGTCGGACGAGCAGGACGTGCACCGCGGTTCTCCCCGGACGCCGCGGAGGCCGCCCGGGAGCCCCGGACGGCCCCTCCGCACGGCCTCCGCGGCCCGCTGCGGCCGCCTCAGCGGCGGCCGGAGAACGCCCGTGCGAGTTCGCGCACACGCGCGGAGATCCGGGCCTGCGGGCCGCCCCGCAGCAGCTCCCCGATCAGGGTGCCGACCTCGGCGAGCTCGGCCGGCCCCATGCCCTGGGCGGCGGCCGCGCCGGTGCCCAGCCGGATCCCGGAGGCCTCGGCGGCGGGCGCGGGGTCGAAGGGCAGTGCGCACTTGCCGAGCATCAGCCCGGCCGCGGCGCAACGCCGCTCGGCGTCGACGCCGCTCAGGCCGAGCGGGCTGACGTCGGCGGTGACCAGGTGGGTGTCGGTGCCGCCGGTCACCGGCCGCACGCCCTGCTCGGCGAGCGCGCCCGCGAGGGCCCGGGCGCCGTCCACGGCCCGGCGGGCGTACGCGGCGAAGTCCTCGCCGGCGGCCTCGGCGAGGGCCACGGCCTTGCCGGCCACCTCGTTCATCGCGGCGCCGCCCTGGGTGAACGGGAAGACCGCCCGGTCGACCCGGTCGGCGAGCTCCACGGTGGACAGCAGCAGGCCGCCGCGGGGGCCGCGGAGCAGCTTGTGGGTGGCGGCGACGGTGACGTCCGCGTACGGCACCGGGGAGGGCGCCAGGCCCGCCGCGACCAGCCCGGTGGTCTGGGCGGCGGAGGCGATCAGGTAGGCGTCGACCTCGTCGGCCACGGTGCGGAAGGCGGCCCAGTCGACGTGCCGGGGGTAGGAGATGCCGCCGGCGATGATCGCCTTCGGGCGGTGCCGGTGGGCGAGCTCGCGGACCTGTTCCGGGTCGATCAGGCCGTCGTCCTCGCGGACGCCGTAGCCGACGAAGTCGAACCAGCGGCCGGAGAAGTTGGCGCGGGATCCGCAGCTGAGATGGCCGCCGTGCTCCAGCGACATCGCGAGCACCGTGTCGCCCGGCCGCAGCAGCGCCGCGTACGCCGCGAGCATCGCCGAAGTCGCCGACCGGGGCTGGACGTTGGCGTGCGGGGCGGCGAACAGCTGGCGGGCCCGGTCGACCGCCAGCAGTTCGGCGGTGTCGGCGAGCGCGCAACCGGTGTGGTGGCGCCGGCCCGGGTAGCCCTCGGCGTACTTGTCGATCAGCGGACCGCCGAGCGCGGCCAGCACGGCCGGGCTGGTGATGTTCTCGCCCGCCAGCAGCTGCAGGCTCTCCGCCCGCCGCTCGGCCTCCGCGGCGAGCAGGTCGGCCAGCAGCGGGTCGGCGCG
The DNA here is from genome assembly GCF_040683455.1 of Kitasatospora sp. NPDC093679. NCBI lineage: Bacteria > Bacillati > Actinomycetota > Actinomycetes > Kitasatosporales > Streptomycetaceae > Kitasatospora > Kitasatospora sp. NPDC093679. The sequence continues at coordinate 118,040 of NZ_JBFBDW010000018.1, read as the reverse complement.
GCGGAGCGCCTCCGCGGGCTCCCAGCGCGCCCCGGCGGCGGGAGCGTCGGTCTCGGTCGGGCCGTGCACGGTGGGGGTGACGGACATGGCGCAGCTCCCGGAAGCGGCGGGCGGGTCCCTCCAGCGTAGGTCGGGGCCGCCCCCGGGGCCCGCCCGTGCACGGCCGCGTTGCGCCGTCGGGGCGGGTGCGGCGCCCGCCGCCGCGGACGGCCCGCCGGCCGGTGTCGACGCCAGCGCACGCTCTGGGCACACGGCGCGCACGGTTTCTCCACCTGATCCCCCGCAATCCCCCGCGCCGTGCGGGCGGGCGGCGCCCCGGGGCGGGTCGGGGTGCCCGCAGGGCCGCCGGGCGCCGGCGCTCAGGCCTGCCCGTGCACTCCCGTCAGGGCGGTGACGACCGGGTCGAGGGCGTCGAATATCTCCTCGCCGCAGTTGCGGAACATGCCGATCGGCGCGCCGTACGGGTCGTCGACCTCGTCGGACTCGGGCGAGGCCGCCAGCAGCCAGCCGCGGAGCGCCGCGGCCGCCCGCACCAGGGCGCGGGCCCGTTCCGGCAGCTGGTCGCCGCCGCGGGGCTCGGGCAGGGTCACGGGGTCGATCCGCCGCACCAGGCGGGTGAACTCCTTGAGGGTGAAGGTGCGCAGGCCGGCCGCGTGGCCCATGGATATCACCTGGGCGCGGTGGTCGAGCGTGGCCGTGAGCACCAGGTCGGCGTCGATGACGTGCTCGTCCAGCAGCTCGCGGCCGGCGAAGCCCGCGCTGTCCACGCCGTACTCGCCGAGCACGGTGGCGGCGTGCGCCTCCATCGGGGCGCCCTCGTGGCCCCACGTCCCGGCGCTCTCGACCACGAAGCAGTGCGAGGCTGCGCCGAGCCGGGCGGCAAGCTCGTGGCGGGTGAGCCGCTCGGCGATCGGCGAGCGGCACACGTTCCCGGTGCAGACGAAGAGGATCCGGAAGGTGTCGACCGATCGCGGCGCGGCCGCCCGGTACGGGGCGGCCGCGAACCTGGCCGGGCCGGGGCCCGCGGCGTACAGGGACGCAGCGGTCAACTGCCGGCCTCCAGGTCCGGGACGACCTCCCTCAGCTGCTCGACGCTGATCGCGCCCGCCCGCAGCACGACGGGGGTCTTGCCGGTGACGTCGACGATGGTGGAGGCCGTGGCGTGGTCCGCGCGGCCGCCGTCCAGGTAGACCGAGATGGCGTCGCCGAGCTGGCCCTGGGCCTCGTCGCAGGTCGCGGGCGAGGGTCCGCCGGTCTTGTTGGCGCTGGAGACGGCGAGCGGGCCGGTGGTGTTGAGCAGCTCCAGGGCGACGGGGTGCAGCGGCATGCGGACGGCGACGGTGCCGCGGGTGTCGCCGAGGTCCCAGCGCAGCGAGGGCTGGTGGCGGGCGACGAGGGTCAGCCCACCCGGCCAGAAGGCGTCGACGAGCTCCCAGGCCTGCTCGGAGAAGTCGGTGACCAGGCCGTGCAGGGTGGTCGGCGAGCCGACGAGCACCGGGGAGGGCATGTTGCGGCCGCGGCCCTTGGCGTCGAGCAGCGCGCCCACGGCCTCCGGGGAGAAGGCGTCGGCGCCCACGCCGTACAGGGTGTCCGTCGGCAGCACGACGAGCTCGCCGCGGCGGATCGCCGAAGCGGCCTCGCGCAGCCCGGTGGCGCGGTCCCCGGTATCGGCACAGTCGTAGCGGCGGCTCATCGGTGCGGTCCCCTTCCGAAGTTCACGGCGAAGTCACGAAGTCACAGGGCGGCGCGGCGGGCGGTGGTGAAGCGCGGCCGGCCGTTGAGGTCGCGGTGGTCGGCGGCGTCCGTCCACCCGCCCTCCTCGTTGAAGATCCAGGGCACCTGGCCGCCCTGGGTGTCGGCGTGCTCGATGACCACCGCGCCGCCGGGGCGCAGCAGCCGGGCGGCGACCCGTTCGATGCCGCGGATGGTGTCGAGGCCGTCCTCGCCGGAGAACAGCGACATCTGCGGGTCGTGGTCGCGGGCCTCGGGCGCGACGTACTCCCACTCGGTGAGCGGGATGTACGGCGGGTTGCTGATGACCAGGTCGAAGCGGCCGTCCCAGGAGCGGTCGTCCTCGAAGGCGCGGGTGGCGTCGCCCTCGTGCAGGTGGACCCGGGCCCGGTCGGGGCTGGTCGCGACGTTGCGCCGGGTGTAGGCGAGCGCGCCCTCGTCCAGCTCGAAGGCGTGCACGGTGGAGCGGGGCAGTTCCTGGGCGAGGGCGAGGGCGATGGCGCCCGAGCCGGTGCAGAGGTCGACGACGAGCGGCTCGGCGACGTCCATGTCGCGGACGGCGTCTATCGCCCACTCGACGACCGTCTCGGTCTCCGGCCGGGGCACGAAGACGCCCGGGCCGACCTCCAGCTCCAGGTAGCGGAAGAAGGCGTGCCCGGTGATGTGCTGCAGCGGTTCACGGGCCTCGCGGCGGGAGACCGCCTCCCAGTACCGGGCGTCGAAGTCGCCGTCGGACACGGTGTGCAGCTGGCTGCGCTTGACGCCGTGGACGTGCGCGGCGAGCTCCTCCGCGTCGAAGCGCGGCGACGGCACTCCGGCCGCGGCCAACCGCTGGGTGGCCTGCGCCACCTCGGCGAGCAGCAGGTTCATCCGACCACACCTCTGACTTCTCGGGCGCCGGGCCCGGTTCTCAGTTCTCCTGGGCGGCGGCCAGCTTGGCCGCCGCGTCGGCGTCCACGCAGGACTGGATCACCGCGTTCAGGTCGCCGTCCAGCACCTGGTCCAGGTTGTAGGACTTGAAGCCGGTGCGGTGGTCGGAGATGCGGTTCTCCGGGAAGTTGTACGTCCGGATGCGCTCGGAGCGGTCGACGGTGCGGACCTGGCTGCGGCGGGCGTCCGAGGCCTCCCGCTCGGCCTCCTCCTGGGCCGCCGCCAGCAGGCGCGAGCGCAGGATGCGCATCGCCTGCTCCTTGTTCTGCAGCTGGCTCTTCTCGTTCTGGCAGGAGGCCACGATACCGGTCGGCAGGTGGGTGATCCGGACGGCCGAGTCGGTGGTGTTGACGGACTGGCCGCCGGGGCCGGACGAGCGGTAGACGTCGATCCGCAGGTCGTTGGCGTGGATCTCGACCTCGACCTCCTCGGCCTCCGGGGTGACGAGCACGCCGGCGGCGGAGGTGTGGATGCGGCCCTGCGACTCGGTGGCCGGGACGCGCTGCACGCGGTGCACGCCGCCCTCGTACTTCAGCCGGGCCCAGACGCCCTGGCCGGGCTCGGCGCCGCCCTTGGTCTTCACGGCGACGGAGACGTCCTTGTAGCCGCCGAGGTCGGACTCGTTGGAGTCGATGATCTCGGTCTTCCAGCCGACCCGCTCCGCGAAGCGCAGGTACATCCGGAGCAGGTCGCCGGCGAAGAGCGCCGACTCCTCGCCGCCCTCGCCCGCCTTGACCTCCAGGATGACGTCCTTGTCGTCATTGGGGTCGCGCGGGACGAGCAGCAGCCGCAGCTCCTCGGTCAGCTCCTCGCGGCGGGCCTCGGCGGTCTTCGCCTCGGCGAGGAACTCCGGGTCCTCGGCGGCGAGCTCGCGGGCGGCCTCGATGTCCTCGCCGGTCTGCTTCCAGGCGCGGTAGGTGCGGGTGATCGGGGTCAGCTCCGCGTAGCGCTTGGCGAGCTTGCGGGCGTTCGCCTGGTCGGCGTGCACGGAGGGATCGGCCAGCCTCGTCTCGAGGTCGGCGTGCTCGGCGAGGAGCTCTTCGACTGCCTCGAACATGGGGTGGGCCTACTTCCCGTGGGTGCCGGTGGGACGAGAGGGGTGGTCCGGCCGCCGGACGGCGGCGCGGAGCGGGGAGATGCGAACGGCGCCGGCCCGGCGTCCCCGCGGATGCGCGGGGACGCCGAGACCGGCGCCGTGGAAGCGCTAGGCCTTGCCGCCGCTGTGCTTCTTGCCGAAGCGGGCCTCGAAGCGGGCCACGCGGCCACCGGTGTCCATGATCTTCTGCTTGCCGGTGTAGAACGGGTGGCACGCCGAGCAGACCTCGGCGCGGATCTCGCCGCTGGTCTCGGTCGAGCGGGTGGTGAACTCGTTACCGCAGGTGCAGGTCACCTTGGTCACGACGTACTCGGGGTGAACGTTGGCCTTCAAGGGTCTCTCCTAGGTTTCGGGAGGGCACCGGGTCGGCGGCAGGCAGCCGCGCGTGAACCGGGACCGACGGACCAGTGTGCCAGCACCGGCCGCCTCTTCCCAAACCGGGAGGCGGCCCGGACTATTCCCGGCCCGCAGCGCCGACCGGACTGCGGGTCGCGCCGCCCGGGGTGCGGGTGGCGGTGCCCGTGGAGGGGCCGGGGGTGCTGTCGGCGGGGTTGGACGGCTGGATGCTCACCACCGACTGCGGGACGGCCCCGTCGGCCTGCAGGGCGGCCCACAGCTGGCCGGCCTGGGGGGTGCGCGGCACGACCCGGTTCGGGTCGCTGGGGGCGGACACCACCGGCAGCGTCACCATGGTCATCTGGTCCGGGCCGATGCCCTTGAGGGTGTTGGCGAGGCCGACCAGGGCGCTGACCGAGGCGAGCTCGGAGTCGGTGGTCATCGACTTGGTGAGCTTGTCGGCGATCGACCACAGGTGCGCCGGGTTGGAGGTGAGCCCGAGCGCGCCGATCTGCTTCATGATCGACTTCACCATCTGCTGCTGCAGCTCGATCCGGCCGAGGTCGCTGCCGTTGCCGACGCCGTGCCGGGTGCGGACGAAGGCCAGCGCCTGGGTGCCGCTGAGGTGGTGGTTGCCGGCCGCCAGGTGCAGTCCGCTGTCCTGGTCGGAGATGTCGACCGTGGTGGTGACGTCCACCCCGCCGATGGCGTCGATCAGGCCCGCGAACCCGGCGAAGTCCACCTCGACGAAGTGGTCCATCCGCATCCCGGTCAGCTGCTCGGTGGTCTTCACCGCGCAGGCCGGTCCGCCGACCTCGTACGCGGAGTTGAACATCGCACTGCGCAGGGCCGGGGTGCCGGTGCCGTCCGGGGCGGTGCAGGCCGGCCGGGCGACCAGGGTGTCGCGCGGGATGCTGATCACCGAGGCGGTGGTGTGCTCGCGGTTGACGTGGACGACCATCGCGGTGTCCGAGCGCGCGGTGTCGCCGACCGCTCCGCCGGCCAGCGAGTGGTTGGCGCCCGCCCGGGAGTCGGAGCCGAGCAGCAGGATGTTGAAGGCTCCGCCCACCGAGGCGGGCGGACGGCCGGGGCCGAGCTGGGTGTCGATGTCGACGCTGCGGATGTTGCCGTTGAGCTTCCAGTACGCGTAGCCGGCCGCACCCGCACCCACCAGCAGCAGCCCGACCGCGGTGAACACCGCGATGCGCAGCACCTTGCGGCGTCTGCTCCGGGGCTCTCGCTGATCGGACATCCCTTCCCCTTTCTGCTCGAACGGGGTTTTTCGAGCATAAGGGAATCCCGTCTCCGCCGATCGGCGGGGACGGGAGGGCCGCCCCGGGCACGACGGCGCCTGGTGCACGCAAAGGGCGAGGCCCCCACCGCGGGTGCGGTGCGGGGCCTCGCCCTGCGGAACGCAGCCGGGTCAGTCGCCGGAACCGGGGGTGGTCTTGGCGATCTGCATCAGGAACTCGGCGTTGCTCTTGGTCTGCTTCATCTTGTCCAGGAGCAGCTCGATGGCCTGCTGCGAGTCGAGCGCGTGCAGCACCCGGCGGAGCTTCCAGACGATCGCCAGCTCCTCGTTGCCGAGCAGGATCTCCTCCTTGCGGGTGGAGGACGCGTCGACGTCCACCGCGGGGAAGATCCGCTTGTCGGAGAGCTTGCGGTCGAGCTTGAGCTCCATGTTGCCGGTGCCCTTGAACTCCTCGAAGACCACCTCGTCGGCGCGGGAGCCGGTCTCCACCAGGGCGGTGGCGAGGATGGTCAGCGAGCCGCCGTTCTCGATGTTGCGCGCGGCACCGAAGAACTTCTTCGGCGGGTAGAGCGCGGTCGAGTCGACACCACCGGACAGGATGCGGCCGGAGGCCGGCGCCGCCAGGTTGTAGGCGCGGCCGAGGCGGGTGATCGAGTCGAGCAGGATCACCACGTCGTGGCCCAGCTCCACCAGGCGCTTGGCCCGCTCGATGGCGAGCTCGGCGACGGTGGTGTGGTCCTCGGCCGGACGGTCGAAGGTCGAGGAGATGACCTCGCCCTTCACCGACCGCTGCATGTCGGTGACCTCTTCCGGACGCTCGTCGACGAGGACGACCATCAGGTGGCACTCGGGGTTGTTGTGGGTGATCGCGTTGGCGATCGCCTGCATGATCATCGTCTTGCCGGTCTTCGGCGGGGCGACGATCAGACCGCGCTGGCCCTTGCCGATCGGCGACACGAGGTCGATGATCCGGGTCGTCAGCACGCCCGGGTCGGTCTCCAGGCGCAGCCGCTCCTGCGGGTACAGCGGGGTCAGCTTGCCGAACTCGGGGCGGTTGCGGGCGCCGTCCGGGTCCATGCCGTTGACCGAGTCGAGGCGGACCATCGCGTTGAACTTCTCGCGGCGCTCGCCGTCGCGGGGCTGGCGCACCGCACCGGTGATGGCGTCGCCCTTGCGCAGGCCGTGCTTGCGCACCTGGGCGAGCGAGACGTAGACGTCGTTCTGCCCCGGCAGGTAGCCGGAGGTGCGGACGAAGGCGTAGTTGTCGAGGATGTCGAGGATGCCCGCGACCGGGATGAGGACGTCGTCCTCACCGATCTGCGGCTCGGGGGTGCCGCCCTCGAAGCCCTCGCGGCGGCCGCGGCCACGGCGGTCGCGGTAGCGGCCGCGACGGCCCCGGCGGCCGTCGCCGAACTCGTCGTCGTCGTAGCCGCCGGCCTGCTGCCCGGCGGGCTGGCCCTGGCGGCCGGCCTGGCTGTCCTGCTGGGTGCCGGCCTGCTGCTGGCCCTGGCCGGGCTGGCGCTCGGCCCGGTCGCGGTCGCGGCGGTTGCGGCGGTCGCGGCGGGACTCGCGGCCCTCGCCGTCCTGGCCCTCGGCGGCGGCCTCGGTGCGCTCGCCGCCCTCGCGGCGGTCGCGCCGGTCACGGCGGTCGCGGCGCTCGGTGCGGGTCTCGCCCTCGGCGGGACGCTGCTCGGCGGTGCGGGTCTCGGCCTTGGCCTCGGCGACCACGGTGCCGGCCTGCTCGGCGGCGGCCTCGGCGGCCGGGGCGCCGGCGGCCGAGGTGGCACGGCGGCGGGTGCGCTCGGTACGGGCTGGCGCGGCCTCGGCGGCGGCCTGGACGGGGATCTCGATCTGGGCCTGCGGCTGCTCCGCGGGGGCGGCGGCAGCGGCGGCGGCAGCACGGGTGCGGCGGGCCGGCTTCTCCTCGGCGGCCGGGGCGGCGGGCGCCTCCTCGGCCGGGGCGGCGGCAGCGGCCTTGGCGGTGGTGCGCTTGGCGGCCGGAGCGGGCGCGGCGCCGCCGGCGAGCAGCGGGTCGCCGCCGCTCTTCTCCTTGATGGCCTCGATGAGCTGGCTCTTGCGCATCCGTCCGGTACCGCTGATACCGAGGCCCGTGGCGAGCTTCTGCAGCTCGGCGAGGACCAGGCCGTCGAGGCCTGCGGCGGCGCTGCGACGGCGCCTGGCCGGGGCCGCGGGGGCGGCGGCTGCGTCCGACGCGTCTGCGTCCGGGCGCGCGCCCATCAGATCGGTGGTGTCGCTCACTAAGGGTCCTTCCCTGGAGCGGACGTCGGCCTGTCTGGCTCGGCGACCGGTTGTGCTGTCCTGACCAACGCCGAATCACGCTGGTCCGAGGCGGTCGTCCCCCCGAAAGGACCAGCCGATCGGGTGGACGCTGCGAAAGTGCGGTGCACTGTGGTGCGAAGTGGCGCGGTGGGCCGGTTCTCGTGCCGGCCTCGCTGCCTGTTTGGTTCCCGGGCCCCCGTCGCGTGGCGGTACCTCGGGCTCCGCCCGCCCGTGCCTCAGTGCGGAGGCCGCGGGTGGGAGTCAGGTGCCGTCACGGCTTCGGGATGCGCCCCAATCGCGCAGGCAGGCTGCGTACGCGCTGTGGTGGGCTCCCGGAAAATCGTGGTCCCGTCCTTCCGGACCCTGCAGGTGCGGACGGTGCCAACCTGAAGGGGCGGGATCGGGACGTGGCGCACCGAACCCCGGAGGATGTCTGGTGCAGCAATGAGGTTAACACTACCGACCCCCTGACACATTCCCCAGCCCTGTTGTTGTCAATCGTTTCCGTTCCCGCGGGTGTGGCCGCGTTCGGTGTCGGCTCAGACGTCGAGCGGCAGGACGCACGCACCGGCACGGTCCAACTCCAGCCGGTGGGCGGCGAACCCGGGCCCGGCGAGGCCGAGCACCTTCTCCGCCGAGGCCTCGTCGGTGAGCGCCAGCACGGTCGGGCCCGCGCCGGAGATCACGGCCGGGACGCCGTGCGCGCGCAGGGCGGCCACCAGGGCGGCGCTGTCGGGCATCGCCGAGGCGCGGTAGTCCTGGTGGAGGCGGTCCTCGGTGGCGGTGAGCAGCAGCTCGGGACGGCGGGTGAGGGCCTCGACCAGCAGCGCGGCACGGCCGGCGTTGACGGCGGCGTCGGCCAGCGGAACGGTCTTGGGCAGCAGGCCGCGGGCGGTCTCGGTGAGCACCTCGGTGGCGGGCACGAAGACCACCGGGACGACCTGGTCGGACGGGTCGAGCACGATGGTGCGGGCGCCGTCCTCGGCCGTCCAGGCGACGGTGAAGTTGCCGCGCAGGCAGGCGGCCACGTTGTCGGGGTGGCCCTCCAGCTCGGAGGCGAGGGCGAGCAGGGCGTCGTCGTCGAGCGCGTGCGCGCCGCCGATGGTGACGGCGCGGGCGGCGACGATGCCGGCGCAGATGGCGGCGGAGGACGAGCCGAGGCCGCGGCCGTGCGGTATGCGGTTGGCGCAGACCACCTCCAGGCCGCGGGGCTGGCCGCCGAGGCGGTCGAAGGCGGCCCGCATGGCGCGGACGACCAGGTGGCGCTCGTCGCGCGGCAGGCTGTCGCTGCCCTCCCCGGCGATGTCGACCGAGAGGCCGGAGTCGGCGACGCGGACGACCAGGTCGTCGTAGAGACCCAGGGCGAGTCCGAAGGCGTCGAAGCCGGGGCCGAGGTTGGCGCTGGTCGCGGGGACCCGGACCCGGACGGCGGCGGCACGGAACGCAGGACCGGCCATGCGGTGGACTCTCCTGGGGAGTGAGGGCTGCCCGACGGGGTGGGGCCAGCGGTGGTACGGCGGCGGGGGACCCGCATTGCAGGGACACCCGGCGGGTGCGGGAATGTGCGCACCGATGCGCGTCCCGACGGAACCAGCCTATCGAAGACAGGTTCCACAGCGGTACACCCTGCTCGGCACCGATCTGCCGTGTTGCCGTTTGTGGCCGGATTCGATGCGGGAATGGGTCGGGAAATCGGCGCGGAATCAACACGTACGTGTCATCGCGGGACGGCCGCGGGCCGACCCCCGAAAGGGTCGGCCCGGGGCACGCGGTGCGGCTGAACCGCCGTCAGTCGAGCAGTCCGAGGCGGAGCGCGGCGGCCTCGGCGTCGACCGGGACGATCTCCGGGCGCTGCGGGGCGCCGGCCACCGCCCAGTCCGGGTCCTTGAGGCCGTTGCCGGTGACGGTGCAGACGATCCGCTGGCCGGGGTCGACCAGGCCGGCCTCGGCCTTGGCCAGCAGGCCGGCCACGCCGGAGGCCGAGGAGGGCTCCACGAAGACGCCCTCCTTGGAGGCCAACAGCCGGTAGGCGGACAGGATCTGACGGTCGGTCACCTTGTCGATGAGGCCGCCGGAGTCGTCGCGCGCGGCGATCGCGTACTCCCACGAGGCCGGGTTGCCGATCCGGATCGCGGTAGCGATGGTCTGCGGCGAGCGGACGGGGGCGCCGTCGACGATCGGGGCCGAACCCGCCGCCTGGAAGCCCCACATGCGCGGGGTGCGGGTGGCCAGGCCGTCCGCGGCGTACTCCCGGTACCCCTTCCAGTACGCGGTGATGTTGCCCGCGTTGCCGACCGGCAGGACGTGGATGTCCGGGGCGTCGCCGAGCATGTCGACGATCTCGAAGGCGGCGGTCTTCTGGCCCTCGATGCGCACCGGGTTCACCGAATTCACCAGCGCCACCGGGTACTTCTCGGACAGCTCGCGGGCGAGCGTGAGGCAGTCGTCGAAGTTGCCGTCCACCTGCAGGATCTGGGCGCCGTGGATGATGGCCTGGCCCATCTTGCCGAGGGCGATCTTGCCCTGCGGCACGAGCACCGCCGGCACCATCCCGGCCCGCACCGCGTAGGCGGCGGCGGAGGCCGAGGTGTTGCCGGTGGAGGCGCAGATGACGGCCTGGGCGCCGTCCTCCTTTGCCTTGGAGATGGCCATCGTCATGCCGCGGTCCTTGAAGGACCCGGTGGGGTTGGCGCCCTCGACCTTGAGGTACACCTCGCAGCCGGTGCGCTCGGAGAGCACCCGGGCGGGGACGAGGGGCGTGCCGCCCTCCAGCAGGGTCACCACGGGCGTGGCCGCGGTGACCGGCAGCCGGTCGCGGTACTCCTCGATCAGGCCGCGCCACTGGTGGGTGCGGGCGCCGCTCACTCTGCTCTCGGCGATGGCGTTCATGTCGATTACTCCCCTTCGACCCGCATGATGCTGGCCACGTCGCGCACGCTGTCCAGCGCGCGGAGCTTGTCGACCGTCGCCGACAGCGCGGCGTCGGTGGCGCGGTGGGTGACCACGACGAGCGAGGCGTCGCCGTCGCGGCCCTGCTGGCGCACGGTGTCGATGGAGACCCCGTGCTCGGCGAAGACGGACGCGACCTGGGCGAGCACGCCCGCGCGGTCGTCGACGTCCAGGCTGACGTGGTAGCGGGTGACGACCTCGTCCATCGGCTTGGCCGGCAGCTTGGTGTACACCGAGTCGCCCGGGCCGGTGGCGCCGGCCAGCTTGTTGCGGCAGACGGCGACCAGGTCGCCGAGGACGGCGGAGGCGGTCGGCGAGCCGCCGGCGCCCGGGCCGTAGAACATCAGCCGGCCGGCCGCCTCGGACTCCACGAACACCGCGTTGTACGCCTCGCGGACGGAGGCCAGCGGGTGCGTCAGCGGGATCATCGCGGGGTGGACCCGGGCGGTCACCGACTCGCCGTCCGCGGCGCGCTCGCAGATCGCCAGCAGCTTGACCACGCAGCCCATCTGCTTCGCCGAGGCGATGTCCGCGGCGGTCACCTCGGTGATGCCCTCGCGGTAGACCTCGGCGGCGGTCACCCGGGTGTGGAAGGCGATGCCGGCCAGGATCGCGGCCTTGGCGGCGGCGTCGAAGCCCTCGACGTCGGCGGTCGGGTCGGCCTCCGCGTAGCCCAGCGCGGTGGCCTCCTCCAGCGCCTCGGAGTACCCGGCGCCGGTGGTGTCCATCTTGTCGAGGATGAAGTTGGTGGTGCCGTTGACGATGCCCAGCACCCGGTTGACCTTGTCGCCGGCCAGCGACTCGCGCAGCGGGCGGATCAGCGGGATCGCGCCGGCCACCGCGGCCTCGTAGTACAGGTCGACACCGGCCGCGGCGGCCTTCTCGTGCAGTTCGGCGCCGTCCTGGGCGAGCAGCGCCTTGTTGGCGGAGACCACCGAGGCGCCGTTGGCGAACGCCGAGAGGATGTGCTGTTTGGACGGCTCGATGCCGCCGACCACCTCGACCACCACGTCGATGTCGCCGCGGTTGACCAGGGCCTGCGCGTCGGTGGTGATCAGGTGCTCGGGCACCCCGGGGCGCGGGCGGCCGGCCCGGCGCACGGCGATCCCGGCGAGTTCGACCGGAGCGCCGATCCGCGCGGCGAGGTCGTCGGCCGTCGTCGTCATGATGCGCGCCACCTCGGAGCCCACCACACCACAGCCCAGCAACGCCACCTTCAGCGGGCGCGTACGCATCATCCGACTCCGCTCTGCATTCTCGGTCTCCGCCGGGCAATTCCCCGTGCCCGACGGTATTCGGTCTCTACCAGTCTCCGGGACTTTCCGCACGGATCTACGGCCGGTCCATGATCTGAGACAAGGATTTCGTCAGCCGATATCCAGACGCAGGAGATCCTCCTCCGTCTCGCGCCTGACGATCACCCGGGCCGCACCGTCCTGGACGGCGACCACGGGAGGCTTGAGGGCGTGGTTGTAGTTGCTGGCCATCGACCGGCAGTACGCGCCGGTGGCCGGCACCGCGATCAGGTCCCCGGCGGCCAGGTCGGCCGGCAGGAAGGCGTCGCGGACCACGATGTCGCCGGACTCGCAGTGCTTGCCCACCACGCGGACCAGCATCGGCTCGGCGTCGCTGGTGCGGGAGACCAGGGCGACGGAGTACTCGGCGTCGTACAGCGCGGTGCGGATGTTGTCCGACATGCCGCCGTCCACGCTGACGTAGGTGCGCAGGCCGTCCAGCGGCTTCACCGTGCCGACCTCGTAGAGGGTGAAGGCGGTCGGGCCGACGATCGCACGGCCCGGCTCCACCGAGAGCCGCGGTGCGGCCAGGTCGGCGGCGGAGCACTCGCGGCGGACGATCTCCGCCAGCGAGGCGGCGATCTCGGCGGGCTCCCGCGGGTCGTCCTCGCTGGTGTACGCGATGCCGAGGCCGCCGCCGAGGTCGATCTCGGGCAGCTCGATGCCGTGCTCGTCGCGGATCTGCGCCAGCAGGCCGACCACCCGGCGGGCCGCCACCTCGAAGCCCGCGGTGTCGAAGATCTGCGAGCCGATGTGCGAGTGGATGCCGCGCAGCTCCAGGGCCGCCGGGTGGGCGAGCACCCGGCGGACGGCCTCGGCGGCGGCGCCGCCGTTCAGCGACAGCCCGAACTTCTGGTCCTCGTGCGCGGTGGCGATGAACTCGTGGGTGTGCGCCTCGACGCCGACCGTGATCCGGATCAGCACCTTCTGGCGGACGCCCTGGCGCTCGGCGACCGCCGCCAGCCGCTCGATCTCCTCGTAGGAGTCGACGACGACGTGGCCGACCCCGGCCTTCACCGCCTGCTCCAGCTCCTGCACCGACTTGTTGTTGCCGTGCAGCGCCAGGCGCTCCCCCGGCATGCCGGCGGCCAGCGCCACGGCCAGTTCGCCGCCGCTGCACACGTCGAGGTTGAGGCCCTCCTCGTGCAGCCAGCGGACGACCGCCTTGGAGAGGAACGCCTTGCCGGCGTAGTAGACGTCCGCGTCCGTGCCGAACGCGTCCCGCCAGGCGCGGGCCCGGGCCCGGAAGTCCGCCTCGTCCATCAGGTAGGCGGGGGTGCCGAACTCGGCCGCCAGCGCCCTCACGTCGAGGCCGCCGACGGTCACCACGCCGTTCCCGTCGCGGGTGACGGTCTTCGACCACACCTTCGGGTCGAGCGCGTTCAGGTCGCTCGGCGGTGCGAGGTAGTGCCCCTCGGGCAGCACGTCGCCGTGGCGGGGGCCTGCGGGGTGGGCGGAGCGGCTCATCTGTGGCTACTTCCTTGGCTTATGGCGAGGGGCGGCGCACGGTCTCCTTCGACCGTCCGCCGCCCCCGTCGTGCGCATGGGGGTCGTGCTTACATCCGCTCGGGGGCGGAGACGCCGAGCAGCGTCAGGCCGTTGGCGAGCACCGTTCGCGTCGCCTCGACCAGCCAGAGGCGCGCACGGTGCGTGTCCGTGAGCTCCTCGTCGCCCTTCGGCAGGAACATGCAGTTCTCGTACAGGCGGTGGTACTTGCCCGCGAGGTCCTCCAGGTAGCGCGCGACCCGGTGGGGCTCGCGCAGCTCGCCGGCCGTGGCGATGACGCGCGGGAACTCGCCCAGCGCGCCGAGCATGTCGTTCTCCCACTGGGTGGCGAGCAGTTCCGGCTTGAAGTCCTCGGCCGCACCCTTGTCGACGCCGAGCTCGGCGGCCTTGCGCGCGACGCCGCACATCCGGGTGTGCGCGTACTGCACGTAGAAGACCGGGTTCTCGTTCGACTGGCTGGTGACCAGGTCGATGTCGATGGTGATGGTGGAGTCGGTGGAGGAACGCGCCAGCATGTACCGCGCCGCGTCCACGCCGATCCAGTCGACGACGTCGTCGATGGTGATGATGTTGCCGGCGCGCTTGGAGAGGCGGACCTCCTGGCCGTCGCGCAGCATCTTCACGAACTGGCCGATGCGGACCTCGATGTTGCGGTCCATGTCGTCGCCGGCGCAGGCCGCGATGGCCTTGAGCCGGTTGACGTAGCCGTGGTGGTCGGCGCCGAGCATGTAGACGGAGACCTCGGAACCGCGGTCCCGCTTGCTCAGGTAGTAGGCGGCGTCGGCGGCGAAGTAGGTGGTCTCGCCGTCGGCCTTGATCAGGACACGGTCCTTGTCGTCGCCGAAGTCCGTGGTGCGCAGCCAGATGGCGCCGTCCCGGTCGAAGACGTGGCCCTGCTCGCGCAGCCGGTCGATGGCCTGCTCGACGGCGCCCGAGTCGTGCAGCGACTTCTCCGAGAACCAGGTGTCGAAGTGCACCCCGAACTCTTCCATCGACCGCTTGATCTCGGCGACCATCAGCGTGAGGCCCTCGGCCCGGAAGACCCGGAGCTGCTCGTCCTCGGGCAGGTCGAGCACGCCCGGCACGCCGTCGGTGATCGCCTTGGCGATGTCGGCGATGTACTCGCCGACGTAGCCGTCCTCGGGGACGGGCTTGCCGTTGGCGACGGCCTGCAGCGACCGCGCGAACTTGGTGATCTGCACGCCGGCGTCGTTGAGGTAGTACTCGGTGGTGACGTCGGCACCGGTGGCGCGCAGCACGCGGGCCAGCGAGTCGCCGACGGCCGCCCAGCGGACGCCGCCGATGTGGATCGGGCCGGTCGGGTTGGCCGACACGAACTCCAGGTTGATCGTCAGGCCCTTGAGGGCCTCGTTCCGGCCGTACGCCTGGCCGGCCTCGACCACCGTGCGGGCCAGCAGGCCCTGGGTGGCGGCGTCGAGGGTGATGTTCAGGAAGCCCGGACCGGCGATGTCGACCTTCGCGACGCCGGTGGTCTCTCGCAGGCGGGCGGCCAGCAGGTCCGCGACGGCTCGCGGCGGCATGCCTGCCGGCTTCGCGAGCTGGAGGGCCACGTTGGTGGCGTAGTCACCGTGGTCCCTGTTCTTGGGCCGCTCGACCGTCACGTGCTCGGGCACGGCGACGGCCAGCTCGCCCGCCTCGACGGCGGCGCTCACTGCGGCCTGGACTGCCTGGGAAAGCTCTGCGGGTGTCACGACGCCAAGCGTAGGCGAGACGGGGTGTCCGTCCGCCACCCGGTTTACCCGTTGAGACGCGTTGCACCAGGGAGCGGGACCGTCAAGGGCGATCTGTTCGCCGAGAGCGGAATGCGGCGGAGGGCTCGGGGCGCTCGCCGCCGCCGAAGGCGTAGCCGGACGGGCCGTCCCCGCCGGCCCCCGCCGCCGGGCCCTGCCGCACCAGCCGGCGCACCAGCGCGACCAGGTCCGCCGGGTCGAAGGGCTTCGCGAGGTAGCCGTCCACGCCCACCGACTCCCCGCGGTCGAGGTCGGCCGGCGTGCAGGCGCTGACGATGGCGATGGGCAGCGCCCGGGTCTCGGCGGAGGCGCGCAGCCGGGCGGCGGTCTTCAGGCCGTCGAGCCGCGGCATCACCACGTCCAGCGTCACCACGTCGGGGCGCACCCGGCGGACGACCTCCAGGCACTCGGCGCCGTCGGCAGCGGTGACCACCTCGAAGCCCTCGAGCTCGAGGTTCACTCTGATCAGCTGGCGGATCACCTCGCTGTCGTCCACCACGAGGACCCGCCCGGACGTTCCCGGCACATCACCGAGGGTAGCCGCGCGCCCACCCCCGCGTCCGGCCTTTCCCCACTTCCGCCCTCCGGGCCGCGGCCGCGCCGCCCCGCGAAACCCGTGCACGGATCACCCGTCGGGCCTGGTAGTGTTCTCCACGTCGCAGCAAGCGACGGCCGAAAGGCCCCCGTAGCTCAGGGGATAGAGCACCGCCCTCCGGAGGCGGGTGCGTAGGTTCGAATCCTACCGGGGGCACTTCACCGCAAGTGTCACGAAGGCCCGGGTCCACTGGACCCGGGCCTTCGTCGTGTCCGCGGGCTTCGCGCCGGACGGCGGACCCCGGGCTGAGCGTCCGTCAGCCGCTCGGGGACACTGGGCCGCACGCTCTGGTTCGTGCGACGGAGGAGACGGCATGAGGTACGCGGACGGGCCCACGGCGCAGGGCGGGATCCGGGTCGGGGCGGCGCCCTCGCGGGTCTGGGAGCTGGTGACCGACATCGGGCTGCCCTCCCGGCTCAGCCCCGAACTGCACCGGGTCGAATGGCTCGGCGGGGCCGTCGCACCCGCGGTGGGTGCGCGCTTCGCGGGCTTCAACCGGCACCCCGTGGCGGGCGACTGGCGGACGGTCTCGCAGATCGTCGAGTTCGACGCCGAGCGGGTCTTCGGCTGGGCCGTCCTGGACGCGGACGGCCGGTTCGGCGAGCCGGCGGACGACCTCCGGGACCGGATGGCCACCTGGCGCTTCGAGCTGTCGCCGCAGGCGGACGGCACCCTCGTCCGGCAGTCCGTGCGGATCGGGCCCGGCCGCTCCGGGGTCAGCGCCTGGATCGAGCGCATGCCGGAGCGGGAGGAGGAACTGGTCGCCCGCCGGCTCGACGAACTCCGCACCGGCATCGGGGCCACCCTCGCCGGGATCAAGGCGCTCGCCGAGCGCGGCCCGGCGGCCTACCGGCCCGGCGGCTGACGCGGCACCTGCGGGTGCGGGCCGCGGCGCGCGGTCAGGCCGGGCGGGTGCGGTGGGTGCGGTGCTTGACGAGGAGGGTGAGGGCGAGGACCTCGGCGGCGCCGCAGAGGACGGCGGCCCAGGCGGGGAGCAGCAGGACGCCGGGGACGAGCAGGACGGCCGTGAGGACGAGGCAGGGGACGTACCAGCCGAGGACGGACCGGGTCGGCTCGCCGTAGCGCAGGGCGATCGCCGCGTTGGTGGTGTAGAAGCCGAGCACGCCGCCGCAGAGCGCCCAGTCGGCGCCGGACGGCAGGTGGTGGGTGGGTTCCGCGACGGCGGTGCCGAGGGCGGCGGCGAGCAGGGTGACCGCGGCGACCAGGAAGTACGGCAGGTACATCACGGTGTCGCGGATGATCCGGTGCGCCCGGTCGGCCTGGGCGCGGCCGAGGCCGCGGGCGGCGACGGTCGTGCCCCAGACGAAGAAGACCGCCGCGAGCTCGGCGACCAGCAGGAAGGCGGCGAGGGCGGCGGCGCCGGAGGCGGCGGTGAGGTGGTCGGCGAAGGTCGCGACGACGGTGAAGACGCTCTCGCCGAGGACGATCACCACGAACAGGGTGATCCGCTCGACCAGGTGCTCGATCGACAGTTGGGCGTACAGCGCGGTGCCGTACTCGCTGCGGATCGCGAGCAGGGCGATCTCCAGGGCGATGGCGATCCCCCAGAGGGCGAACCGCCAGCCGTCCGGGAGGAAGGCGGAGACCGTCCACAGCGCGGCCGGGACGAGGCAGTAGGTCACCGGGCGCCAGAGCGGCAGTGCGGTCTCCCGGCGCAGGGCGGGACGCAGCCAGACCAGGAAGCAGACCACCCGCACCCAGGCGGCGCCGAGGGCGTAGAGCCAGGCGTGTCCGCCGAGGCCCTCGGGGGCGGCGGCGGCCATGACGCCGAGGCCGGGCATGGCGGCGATCAGCATGGGCTGGCTGAGCGCGCGGTCGATGTCCCGGCCGGAGACGTTGACGGTGGCCATCAGGTTGACCCAGGCCCACCAGGCCGGGAAGAAGAGCACCAGGAACCTGCCGAACTCGGCGCCGCCCGGGTCGCCGTGCAGGCCGCGGGCCAGGATGGCCACGGTCACCACGAAGACCAGGTCGAAGAAGAGCTCGAACCAGTCCGCCCGGCGTTCCTCGGGCTCGGCTGCGGCCGGCGCGCTGTCGGCGGCGGTCACGGTGTGCGGCACCTCCCGTTGTCCCGGTGCCGGGAGTGTACGGGGCAACCGGCGCACGCGAGCCGGAACGCGCCCCCGGCGCGCGCGAGGCAGGCGCGAATGCCCCGGGTCAGCGGAGGACGTCACTCTCCGGGGTGATCTCGGCGGGCACGCCGATCTCGTAGACCAGCCGGCTGCGCTCGGCCGCGAGGACGATGTCGGCGGTCTCCACGGGCAGGCTTCCGGCCCAGTGGGTGCGCTCGATCGAAAGCACGGTGGAGCCCAGCGCCACGTCCAGCGGGCCGGACTCGGCCTCCAGCACCGGGCGGGCGGTGACGTCCTCGGTGACCCGGGTGACGGTCAGTCCGATCCGGGCCATCCGCTCGACCACGCCGAGCCCGGCCAGCGGTCCGTACTCGGGCCGGGCGGCCGCGGTGCCGCCGGTCAGTGCGAGCGGCTCCCAGCTGGTGGAGAGCTGCGCGGGCCGGTCGGCGGCGAGGAAGACGTACTGGGTCTGCATGATCGGGTCGCCCTCGGCGATCCGCAGCCGCAGGGCGAGTGCACCGGTGGCCCAGGTCTTCTGGGAGTCGTGCGTCCAGTGCGGGACGCCGCCGGGTCCGGGGTCGCGGGACGCCCCGGCGAAGGGGCTGCCGGCCGCGTCGTAGCGTCCGCGGGGGATCCGGGCGGGCGCCGGACGACGGCGGACGTAGGTACCGGAGCCCGGACGGCCCTCGGTCAGGCCCTCGGCGTTGAGCACCCGGAGCGCCTGCCGGACGGGCTGTTCGGAGAGTCCGTGCTGGCGGCAGAGGTCGGCGATGCTGGGCATCCGCGCGCCCGGCTGGTGCTCGCCGGAGAGGATCCGCGAGCGCAGCAGGTCGGCCAGTCGCAGATAGGCCGGTCGCCCCAACTCGCCCACGTCAACCCCCGTCTCACGGATCCTCGGATCAGCTTGACAACGCCGTACGCGAGCTTTCAAGCTCGCATTCGAGGCTGACGATACGTGGTCGGCCGGCTGCGGAGTGTTCGTCGGAGGGGTGCAGCAGCATGATGTGGATCGCCCGGTTCCCCGGTGTGCCCGAGTCCGTGCGCGCGGCGCGGCGGATGGTCCGCGAGGCGCTCGGCCCCTCGCCCGGGGCCGAGGACGCGGCGCTGGTCGTGTCCGAGCTGGTGACCAACGCGGTCGTGCACAGCCGGTCCGGCGCGGGCGGCGTGCTGTGGGTGGAGGTCCGGCGCCGGCACGGGACGGTCCGGGTCTCGGTCACCGACGGCGGCACGGCGGCCGGCCCGGCGCCGCACGGCCCGCCGCCCCCGCTCCCGCACCGGCCGCCGGTCGACGCGGGCGACTTCGGCCGGGGGCTGCGGATCGTCGACGCGCTGGCGGCGCGCTGGGGGTCGGTCGGCGAGGCGGCCGACGGGCGGCGCACCGTCTGGGCCGAACTGGCACCCGCTCGGGGCGAGGGCCCGCCGGAGCGGCCCGCCGACCCCGCCGGCCCCGTCGGTCCCGCGGGTGACGTCCCTGCACCGGAGGCGGAGCCGCCGTCCGTCCCGGCGCGGCGCTGCCGGCTGTGCGGCACGCCGCGGCCGCCGCGTCAGGGTGCCGCGGTGACGGCCTGGCGGTAGAGGGTGGTCATGGTGTGGTCGAAGTACGAGCTGTAGGAGGTGTCGTCGGTGTCGCCGCCCTCCTGGTAGCCGCCGATGACGCCGACGACCTCGCCGGTGCGGGTGCTGATCCAGGGGCCGCCGCTGGTGCCGCCGGGGTAGCCGGGGCAGTCGATGCGGCGCTGGGTGGTGGACCGCCGGGTGACGGTGTCGGTGCACAGCAGCGGGGCCTCGGTGCGGGCCGGGTAGCCGTAGAGGCGGACCTGCGAGGTGAAGGTGTCGTCCAGCCCGAGGGCGTTGCCGCCGACGACGTCCTCGATCCGGTGGCCGTCGGAGGCCGGGGCGACCCGGAGGATCGCGTAGTCGGCGTCCTCGTCGCGGTCCTGCGTCCAGTCGTCGGGGGCGTAGATCGCGGTGACCTTCCAGCTGCCGTACGGGGCGCTGCCGTCGCGGTACGCGGGGACGAAGCTCAGGCCGTCGGTGCTGCCGACGCAGTGGGCCGCGGTGAGGACGAGGTCGCGGGTCGGGCTCTGCAGCACGCTGGCGGAACAGAAGTGGTGGCCCGGCCCGACGGTGCCGCTGAACAGGGCGCCGACCCGGGCGGCCGACGGGTCGGCGGGGGCGGTGGCGGTGGTGCCGAGGACGGGGGCGGCGTCGAGGACGGCGGTGGCGGCGGGCGAGGCGGTGGCGGGCGAGCTGCCGAGGACGTGGGCGGCGGCGAGCAGTCCCGCCGTGGCGAGGGCCGCCGGCGTGGCGAGCAGCGACCGGAGCCGGGGGCGGGACGTGCGGGGGCTGCTCATCGGCGAACTCCTCCTGACCGGGGGTGTCGGCTCCACTCTGGGCCGCCGGGCTGTGAAGCGGGTGATCCGAAGGTGGGAAAGCGGTGAGAGATCCGTACACGATCCCGCCCCGGCCCCGGAGGAGTCCAGGGCCGGGGCGGCGTGTCGCCGGGCCGGGGAGGTGCGGTTCAGCGCGGTTCGGCGGCGGGGCGGGCGGTGGCCTGGGCCGGTTCGGCCGCGGTGCTCCCGGCCTCACCGGGCGCCGGCCTGTGGTCGATCATCAGGAAGGCGATGACCGCGGCGACCAGCAGGATGCCCATGGCGACGGTGGTGGCGATCGCGTAGCCGTGCACCTGGCCCTGTTTGAGGACGAGCGGATCGGCCGCGTTGCGGGTGGCCAGCCAGGTCGCGGTGGCGCTGGCCGCGATGGTGTTGAGCAGCGCGACGCCGATCGAACCGCCGACCTGCTGGGCGCTGTTGATGATGGCCGAGGCCGCGCCGGTCTCGTTCGGCGCGACGCCGAGGGTGGCCAGGCTCAGCGAGGGCATGAAGACCAGGCCCATGCCGAAGCCGAGCAGCAGTTCGGCGGGCAGCACCATGGTCGCGTAGGGGCTGTCGACCTTCATCTGGGTCAGCCAGGCCATGCCGCCCGCGCCGAGCAGCAGGCCGGGGACGACGAGCGCCCGCGAGGGCACCCGGGTCATCAGGTTGGCCGCGATGCCGGTGGCGCTGATGATGATGGCCGCGGTCATCGGCAGGAAGGAGACGCCCGCCATGACCGGCGAGAAGCCCTTGACCACCTGCATGTAGTAGGTGAGGAAGAGGAACAGGCCGAACATGCCGATCACGGCCAGGCCGACGGCGATGGCGCCGCCGCCGCGGTTGCGGTCGGAGACGATGTGCAGCGGCAGCAGCGGGTGGTCGGTGCGGCGCTCGAAGAGGACGAAGACGAAGAGCAGCGCGACACCGACGCACAGCGAGGTCAGCACCAGCCAGTCGCCCCAGCCGCGGGAGACGGCCTCGGAGGTGCCGAACACGATCAGCAGCAGTCCGCCGCAGCCGAGGACGGCGCCGGGCAGGTCCAGCTTGACGCGGTGGCCCTTGGCGACGTGGTCGCGCTTCAGCAGGGCGTACGCGGCGAGGGCGGCGCCGATGGCGATCGGGATGTTGACGAACAGGCACCAGCGCCAGTTCAGGTACTCGGTGAGCAGGCCGCCCATGATCAGGCCGATCGCGGCGCCACCGCCGGCGAGGGCGCCGAAGATGCCGAAGGCGGTGGCACGTTCCTTCGCGTCGGTGAAGGTCGTGGAGAGCAGCGACAGCGCGGAGGGTGCGAGGAGTGCGCCGAAGGCGCCCTGCAGGGCGCGTGCACTGAACAGCATCCAGGGTTCGGTGGCGAATCCGCCGATCGCGGAGGCCAGCGCGAAGCCCAGCAGGCCGATCAGGAAGGTGCGTTTGCGGCCGAAGAGGTCGCCGATCCGGCCGCCGAGGAGCAGCAGGCCGCCGAAGGCCAGGGTGTAGGCCGTGATGACCCACTGCCGGTTGCCGTCGGATATGCCCAGGTCCTTCTGGGCGGAGGGCAGGGCGATGTTCACGATCGTCGCGTCGAGGACGATCATCAGCTGGGCGATGGCGATGACTGCCAGGGCCCACCAGCGACGGGGGTCGACCGCCTGCTCGTCCTGTGCGTGCTGGAGGGACACCGTGGGCCGCCTTCCGGAGGGGATGGTGGGAAGGGCGCACGCAGCGCTCCTCCCAGGGAATCTCTCGGGATGGCGAGGGGCAAGGTTTTTTGTCAGTAAATGTCTGAATTAGGACTAAAGTCCTAAACATCTCACCGTCTTCCGGCCGACCCCGGCCGGTCTCCGGCCCGGTCACGGGTCGCACCGGCCCGCCGCGGCGGCGGGCCGGTGCGACCCCCCGGGCGCGGGGATCCGACGGCTGCGGTCAGAGCGCGGACAGCTCCGCCACCAGGTCGTCGAGGCCGAGCGAGCCCTGCGACAGCGCGGCCATGTGCCAGGCCTTGAGGTCGAACTCCTCGCCGCGGGCCTCGGCCGCGGCCCGGGCGGCGGCGCGGCCGGTCAGCCAGGCGCGCTCGCCCAGCTTGTAACCGATGGCCTGGCCGGGCATGCCGAGGTAGCGGACCAGCTCGCTGTCCAGGAAGTCGGCGGACAGGCCGCAGTACCGGCCGAAGAACTCCCGGGCGTCGTCGGGCAGCACCGCCTCGCCCGGCTTGAACGGGGAGTCCGCCGGGAAGTCCAGGCCGGCGTGCATGCCGATGTCGACGATGACCCGCAGCACCCGCATCATCTGCGCGTTGAGGTAGCCGAGCCGGTGGCCGGGGTCGGTGAGGTAGCCGAGCTCGTCCATCAGGCGCTCCGCGTACAGCGCCCAGCCCTCCAGGTTGGCGCTGACGCTGCCGAGGGTGACCTGGTAGGTCGAGAGCCGGTCGGCGAGGTACGTCCACTGCGCGAGCTGCAGATGGTGGCCGGGGACGCCCTCGTGGTACCAGGTCGAGACGAGGTCCCAGACCGGGAAGGACTCGCGGCCGAGGGTGGGCAGCCAGGTGCGGCCGGGACGGGAGAAGTCGAGCGAGGGCTGGGTGTAGTAGGGCGCTGCGGCACTGCCGACCGGGGCGAGCCGTGACTCGACCTTCAGCAGCGGCTCGGCGAGGTCGAAGTGGGTGCCCTGGAGGTCGGCGATGGCGCCGTCCATCAGGCCCTGCAGGTAGTCGCGGGCGTTCTCCTCGCCCTTGATCGCCGGGCCGTCGGTCTCCAGCCAGTGCATCGCCTCCATCGGGGTGGCGCCGGGCAACACCTTCTCGGCCTCGGCGCGCATCTGCGCGTCCAGGTCGTGGAACTGCTCCCAGGCCCAGGCGTACGCCTCGTCGAGGTCGAGGGCGGCGCCCGTCCAGTAGCGCACCCAGCGGGTGTAGCGCTCGCGGCCGACGGTGTCCGGGACGTCGGCGGCGGCCGGGCCGTACACGTCGCGCAGCCAGTCGCGCAGGGCGGCGAGCGCGTCCGAGGCGGCGACGGCGGTGGCGGTCAGGCCCTCGCGCAGCGACTCGGGGGCGTCCTGCACGAACGCGCCGAACCAGCCGCCGGGGGCCTCGCCCTCCAGCCACTCGCCGATCTGGCCGACCACCGTGGCGACCTGGCGGGGGCCGGACAGCAGGCCGCGCTCGACGCCCTCGGCGAGGGTGGCGCGGTACTGGTCGAGAGCGGCCGGCACCCGGGCGAGACGACGGCCGATCAGCTCCCACTCCTGCTCGGTGCCGGTCGGCATGAGGGTGAACACCTCGCGCACGTCGTGCACCGGCGAGCCGAGGTTGCGCACCGCGCGGTACTCCTCGCCCGCTTCGTGCAGGGCGAGTTCGGCGGTGAGGCGCTCGCGGAGCAGACGGGCGCAGCGCCGCTCCGCCTCGTCGTCGGCGGTTCCGGCGGCCTCGGCGGCGTCGAGTTCGGCGAGGGTGGAGCGGGCGAGGTCGGCGAGCGCCGCGCGGCCGGCCGGTGAGAGGTCGGTGATGCGGTCGTCGTCCGGGTTGAGGCCGAGGTACACCGCGGTCAGCGGGTCGAGGTCGGCGAGGGCGTGGACGTAGGCGTCGGCGATACGGCGCGGGGTGGGGCCGTCGACAGCGGGGGTGATCGGTTCTTGGACCATTCGGCCATCCTGTCGCAGCATTCGGCGATTTCAAGACCCTTTCGGTACGGGCTCGCACGATTGACGGAGGGTCCGGCCCGCCCGGGGTGGACGCCGCGGCGCAACGGGTCACCGGGTGTGCGCGGGCCTGCGCCGAGGGTGCCGGGACACGACCGCGGCCCCGGTGCGGCCCCGGTGCGGCCCCGGTGCGGCCCCGGTGCAGCCCCGGTGCAGCGAGGTGCGGAAACGGGCGGTGCGGGCGCTCCCCCGCGGCGGGCCGAAGCCCTAGGCTGGCGGCCATGGCAGCCAGACCAGCGAGTTCTCCCGCCGCTCCCGCCGCTCCCGACGACGACGCTTCTACGGAGGAGCGGCCGCGCCGCGCCGCGTACCGCCGGCTGTCGGTCGAGCAGCGCCGGGAGCAGCTGATCGCGGTGGCGTTGGAGCTGTTCAGCTCGCGGCCGCCCGAGGAGGTCGGCCTGGACGACGTGGCGCAGGCCGCCGGCGCCTCGCGCCCGCTGGTCTACCGCTACTTCGCCGGCGGCAAGCAGCAGTTGTACGAGGCGGCGCTGCGCAGCGCGGCCGAGGAGCTGAGCCGCCGGTTCACGGTGCACGGCGGGGGTTCGCCGACCGAGCAGTTGTCGAGTGTGCTGGACGCGTACTTCGACTTCGTGGCCGAGCACGCGGCGGGCTACGGCGCGCTGCTGCGCGGCGGTTCGGTGGTGGAGACGGCACGGACCTCGGCGATCGTCGACGAGGTGCGGCGGGCGGCGCTGAGGCGCACGCTGCGGCACCTGGGGGTGCGCTCGCCGGGGCCGCGGATGACCCTGCTGGTGCGGTCGTGGATCTCCGTGGTGGAGGCGTCGGCGCTCAGCTGGCTGGACGAGGGCCGGCAGATCCCGAAGGAGTCGCTGCGGGACTGGCTGGTGGACGAGTTCGTCGCGATGAGCGCCGCGACGGCGGTGCACGACCGGCAGGCGGCCCGGATGCTGGCCGGGGTGCTGGCGATGGAGCCTCCGGACGGGCCCGCGGCCGCGCTGGTGGCGCGGCTGCGGGCGCTCCTGCCGGCACAGCCGGGCGCACCGGACCGGGGCAGGGCCTGAGGGCGTCTCTTGAACGGCGTGCGGATGGCCGGCCCGGGAGGTGCCCCCACGCGCCTGCGAATCGGCCTCCCGAGCGCCCTTTGAAGCCGGCCCCTACGCGCTGCCCAGGAGTTGGCACTGGCGGCCGAGGTCGCCGACTTCGAGTTCGACGACGTCGCCGGGGCGCAGGAAGGACGCGCCGGGGTGGCCGAGGGTGACGCCGGCCGGGGTGCCGGTGACGACGACGTCGCCGGGTTCCAGCACCATGAAGCGGCTGAGGTAGCGGACGGTCTCCAGCACCGGGAAGATCATGTCGGCGGTGCTGCCGTCCTGCCGCAGCGCCCCGTTGACCCAGAGCCTGAGCGGGAGCCGCTGCGGGTCGCCGACCTCGTCGGCGGTGACCAGCCAGGGTCCGAGCGGGGTGAAGGTCTCGGCGGACTTGCCCTTGTCCCACTGGCCGCCGCGCTCGTGCTGGAAGGCGCGTTCGGTGACGTCGTTGGCGGTGGTGTAGCCCGCGATGGCGGCCGCCGCCTCGGCGTCGCTCTCCAGGTAGCGGGCGGTGCGGCCGATCACCACGGCGAGTTCGGCCTCGTAGTCGGTCTTCTCGGCGCCGCGCGGGATGAGCACGGTGTCGTTGGGCCCGACCACGGTGTTGCTGGGTTTGAGGAAGACGACCGGTTCGGCGGGGATCGCGGCGCCGGCCTCGGCCGCGTGGTCGCGGTAGTTGAGGCCGATGCCGACCACCTTGCCGGGGCGGGCGACGGGGGCGCCGATCCGCAGGCCGTCGAGGTCGATCCGGGGCAGCGCGCCGGAGGCCGCCTCGGCGGCCAGTGCGGCGGTGGCCGCCCGGTCGAGGCCGGCGAGGAAGGCGCCGTCGATGTCGCGGGTGCGCCCGGAGAGGTCGTACGCGGTGCCGTCGGGGCCGAGGACCGCGGGACGCTCGGCGCCCGCGGGGCCGACTCGGAGGAGCTTCACTGGCCGTCACCACCTGGTTCGTCGCATGTCGACGGGAGCTCACACGCCTCGCCGCCCTATGCATCCGAGGTATATCAAGGGATCTGACCTGCGAACCAGTGGGTGACCTTCGGCGAATTCCTATCAATTCACACAAGGCCGGGAGGGCCGGAATCGGCTGGCCGTACGGTTGACAACCCGCCGCCCGGCTGACCACCGCAGGGCGCGACCGCCACCGCCGGCACCACCGGTCAGGTCTCGCGCTCCGGCCGGTACTCCTCCTCCGGTACTCCGAAGGTCCAGGCGACGCCGGCCCGGGCGGTGCGGGTCGACGGCGGCACGCGCAGCCAGTAGGTGCGGAAGGTACCGTCCGGCTCCGCGGTGGAGTTGACCACCTCGACCATCACCACCGGCTCGTCGTCCGGCAGGACGATCCGCCAGAGCACGCCGGTCTCGTCGCGGTGCAGCGGCTCGGCGCCGGACTCGGCGAGGTACCGGTCGTAGCCGTAGTGCTCCAGCATCACCCGGCGCAGCTCGGCGTTCTCCTCCGCGCGGATCCGCTCCGGGGTGAGGCCGCCGAGGCCGTCCAGGAAGTCCGCCGGCACCGGCATGCCGCGCCAGGCGTGCAGGGCGGTGCCGTCCGCCCAGGCGAGGGCCGGGCCGTCGGCGCGGTCGAGCCGGCCGGCCTCGTCCCGGTGCAGTTCGGTGGGCCGCTCGGCGATCAGCGCGACCTGCTCGTACGGCCACCACCAGCCGGTCTGCCGGGCGGCGTCGGCGAGCGGGGCGAGCGCCGGCCCGTCGAGTTCGCCGGCGGCGTCGAAGGCGGCCAGCCAGGGCGCGTCGTGCTGGCCGAGGACGGCGTCGAGCAGCGCGACCCGGACGGCCGCGCGGGCGGCACGCGCCCGGCTGCGGATCTCGGTGTCGTCGTCCGGACCGGCCTCCGGGGCGAGGCCGTCCAGGACGGCGCCGCGGATCCGGCCGGCCAGGGCCTGGTTCTGCGTCCACAGTTCGCCGCCGGTGAGCGCCCACAGCTCGGCCCAGCCGGGGGCGCCGAGCCGGGCGTGCACCCGGGCGCGGGCCTGCTCCCAGGGGTGGGTGCGGACCTCCTCGCGGACACCGGCCGCGCCCTCGGCGCGCAGCGCGAGCGCGGCCCGGACGGCGGCGAGCGGTGAGTCGTACCAGCGCACCTCGGCGGGCTCGGGCAGGCCGGCCGCGCGGTACGCGGCGCGCACCGCCCGTTCGGCCGCGGCGCGGTCCGCCGCTCCGGTGGCCGCCGCGGCGGCCCGCCAGCGGGCGGTCGCCCCGGCGGGGGCGCTCTGCTGCAGGGTGTCGGTCATCGTGCCGTCCTTCCTCGTCCCGTCCGTGCTCGATCGGTGCCCGGGTCCGTGCCCGGACGGTGCTCAGTCCGCCACGACGCGCACGGCGCCGGGCACGTACTCGCGCTGCCGCACCACCCGGTACCAGCCCTTGGGCAGCGGGATCACGGCGTGCTCCTCGTGCACCACCCGGCCGCCCTCGGGCAGGTGCAGCCAGGCGGTGCCGAACGGCCCGGCCTCCCGCCGCAGCGTGCCCGGCCCGACCACCGCGTGGGCGTGCCCGGTGACCTCGCCGAGCGCCAGCACCAGCCGGCCGCGGGTGTCCCGCGGCAGCGGCGGCAGGTCGGCCACCACGCGCGGCACCGCGGCCTCCCCCACCGGCACGATCAGCACGTCACCCTGGCGGTACATGTGGCACTCCCCGGCTCCGGGCCGACGGGGTGCCGGCCGCAACGAGGGGAAAGCTAGGGCCCGGCTCTGACAGCGCGTCGGCGCGCGGCCCCTCGCGCCGGGGTGTCGGCGCGGCCTGGTAGACAGAACCCGGCCGACCGGACGTCCCCAGGAGCAGCGCATGGCGATCAGCAAGCACATCGAGGAGTTCGGCGGGCTGCCCGTCGTCGACGTCCTGGCCGCCCTGGAGGACGGCCGCGAGCTGCCCGCCGCCGACGCCGCCGCCTGGCGGATCGCCCTGGACTACGACGACGAGAAGACCTTCGCCGAGGCCTGGCAGCGCTTCCTCGGCGCCGTCGACACCCGGCGGGTCACCACCGTCGTGATCGGCAACTGGTCGCAGGAGGAGCCGGAGCCGCTCGCCGGCCCGCTCGCCGAGATCACCGGTGCCGCGGGCCGGCTGCCCGCGCTGCGCGCCCTGTTCGTCGGTGACATCACCTTCGAGGAGTGCGAGATCTCCTGGCTGCAGATGTGCGACATCACCCCGCTGTTCACGTCCTTCCCGCGGCTGGAGGAGCTGGTCGTGCGCGGCGCCGGCCAGGACTGGGAGGGCAACGGCGGGCTGGAGATCGCCCCGCTGCGGCACGAGCACCTGCGCCGGCTGCGGCTGGAGGCCGGCGGCCTGCCTGGCAGCGTCCTGCGGTCCGTCGCCGCCTGCGACTTCCCCGCGCTGGAGAGCCTGGAGCTCTGGCTCGGCGTCGAGATGTACGGCGGCGACTGGACGCTGGACGACCTCGCGCCCTTCCTCGCCGGCACCCGGCTGCCGGCACTGCGCAGGCTCGGCCTGCAGAACACCACCCGGCAGGACGAGGTCTGCGCCCGCGCCGCGCAGGCCCCGGTGGTGGCCCGCCTGGAGCACCTCGCGCTCTCCATGGGCGCGCTCACCGACGAGGGCGCCGCCGCCCTGCTGGAGGGGCAGCCGCTCACCCACCTCGCCTCCCTCGACCTGCACCACCACTACCTCTCCGCGGAGATGCAGCAGCGGCTGCGCGAGGCCCTGCCGGACGTGGCGATCGACCTCTCCGACGCCCAGAAGTGGGACGACAACTGGCGCTACGTCGCCGTCTCCGAGTGACCCGGACAGGCAGGAGCCTCCGATGAGCAGGACCTTCCACGGGCTTCCCGTGTGCAACGTGCTGACCGCCCTGGACGCGGGCGAGGAGCTGCCCGCCGCCGGGGCGGCAGCCTGGCGGATCGCCCTCGGCTACCGGTACGACGGCAAGACGGAGTTCGCGGAGGCCTGGCAGCGCTTCCTGGACGCGGTCGACACCACGCGGGTGCGCGCACTCGTCGTGGGCGCCTGGTGGGCCGGCGACTACGACGGCCTGGCCGGCCCGCTCGCCCGGATCGTCGACGGCGCCGACCGGCTGCCCGCGCTGGAGGCGCTGTTCGTCGGCGACGTCCGCTCCGAGGAGTGCGAGATCTCCTGGCTGGAGATGTGCGACATCACCCCGCTGTTCGAGTCCTTCCCCCGGCTGACCGACCTCGCCGTGCGCGGCGGCAACGGCCTGCGGCTGCGGCCCGTCCGCCACGAGCGCCTCCGGTCGCTGGCCTTCGAGTCCGGCGGCCTGCCGGCCCGGGTGGTCCGCGCCCTCGGCGCGTGCGAGTTTCCGGCGCTGGAGGAGCTCGACCTGTGGCTGGGCGTCGACGAGTACGGCGGCGACCACACCCTGGAGGACCTGGCGCCGCTGCTCACCGCCACCCGGCTGCCCGCACTGCGCAGCCTCGGCCTGCAGAACAGCGAGTACCAGGACGACATCGCCGCCGCCGTCGCGCAGGCCCCGGTCGTGGCCCGGCTGGAGCACCTGGCCCTCGGGATGGGCGTGCTGACGGACGAGGGCGCCGCCGCCCTGCTGGAGGGGCAGCCGCTCACCCACCTCGCCTCCCTCGACCTGCACCATCACTACCTCTCCGCGGAGATGCAGCAGCGGGTCGCCGAGGCGCTGGCCGGTGTCGACGTCGACCTGTCCGAGGCGGAGGACGAGGAGGACGAGGAGGACCGCTACGTGGCGGTCTCCGAGTAGCCCATGACCGACCGGCTCACCGTCCTCGGCAACCCGGGCCACCGCCGCGTCGCACTGTTCGCGGCGGCGGCGCGGGCCGCCGGGCTGCCCGAACCCGCCGTACTGCCCTGGCTGGACGTGCTGCGCGGCGGGTACGCGCTGCCGCCCGGCACCGTCCTGCGGATCGACTCCCCCGGCGAGGACGCGGCGGTCGACGCGCTGCTGCGCGGGCCGGTGCTCGGCGCCGGGTACGCGCCTACCCGGGTCGAGGGCGGCGCCGCCTGGTACGCCGGGGTGTGCGCGGCGCTGCACGGCCTCGCGGCGCTGCCCGGGGTGCGGCTGCTCGGCGACCCGGCGGAGATCGCGGTGATGTTCGACAAGCGGTCCGCGCACCGGCGGCTCGCGGCGGCCGGCGTGCCGGTGCCGCCCGCGCTCGACGGGCCGCCGCCGCGGGGCTGGGCGGAGCTGGCGGACCGGCTGGCCGCGGCCCGGATGCGCCGGGTGTTCCTGAAGCCGGTGCACGGCTCCTCGGCCTCCGGCGTGGTGGCCCTGGAGTTCGGGCCGCGCGGCCAGGTGCAGGCCACCACCTCCGCCGAGCTCGCCCCGGACGGCCTGCACAACTCGCTGCGGGTCCGCCGCTACCGCACCCCGGCGGAGGTCGCCGCCCTGGTCGACGCGCTCGCACCGGACGGCCTGCACGTCGAGCAGTGGGTGCCGAAGGCCTCCCAGGGCGGCCGCTCGGCCGACCTTCGGGTGGTCGTCGTCGCCGGCCTGGCCACCCACGCGGTGGTGCGCACCAGCACCCGCCCGATGACCAACCTGCACCTGGGCGGCGCCCGCGGCGACCTGGCGCTCGCCCGGGAGGCCGCCGGCCCGGCCTGGCCCCGGCTGCTGGAGACGGCGGAGCGGGCCGCGGCCTGCTTCCCGAACTCCCCCGTGGTCGGCGTGGACGTCCTGCCGACCGCCGGCTGGCGGAGCGCCGTGGTCGGCGAGGTGAACGCCTTCGGCGACCTGCTGCCCGGCCTCACCGGCCTGCCCGGCGGCCCCGCCGAGGGCCTGGACACCTACGGCGCCCAGATCGCCGCACTGCTGCACGCCGGCCCCCACCGGGCGCCCGGTCGCACCACCCGGACGGAACCACCCCGATGAACCATCAGATGCCCGACATGAACGACGTGATCGGCAGCCACGACCTGCTGCTGGTCACCCTGGACACGCTGCGCCTGGACGTCGCGCAGGAGCTGGCCGCGGCCGGCCGCATCCCGCACCTGGCGGCGCACCTGCCCGGCGGGCGGTGGGAGGAGCGGCACACCCCGGGCAGCTTCACCTACGCGGCGCACCAGGCGATCCTGGCCGGGTTCCTGCCGACCCCGGCGAGCCCGGACGGCCCGCACCCGCGGTTGTTCGCGGCCCGCTTCGCCGGCTCGGAGACGACCGAGCCGCGCACCTGGGTGTTCGACACCCCCGACCTGCCCTCGGCGCTGGCCGCCGCCGGGTACCGGACGGTCTGCATCGGCGGGGTCGGCTTCTTCAACAAGCAGGGCCCGCTCGGGTCGGTGCTGCCCGGGCTGTTCCAGGAGTCGCACTGGGCACCGGAGATGGGCGTGCCCTCCCCCACCTCCTTCGAGGCGCAGGTCGCCCGCGCCGAGCAGGTCTGCGCCGAACAGCCGGACGGGCAGCCGCTGTTCCTCTTCGTCAACGTCTCCGCCCTGCACCAGCCGAACTGGTTCCACCTGCCCGGCGCGACCCGCGAGCACGGCGACACCCGGGAGAGCCACGCCGCCGCGCTGGAGTACGTGGACGCGCACATCGGCCGGCTGTTCGCGGCGATGGGCCGGCGCCGTCCCTGCTTCGCGATCGTCTGCTCCGACCACGGCACCTGCTACGGCGAGGAAGGCTACACCGGCCACCGGCTGGGCCACCCGGTCGTCTGGACGGTCCCCTACGCGCACTTCGTGCTGAACGCCACCGAGGAGTCCGCCCGATGAGCACCGCACCGGCCACGGCCGACTCCCCGTACCGGGCGTACGTCTACGCCTACCCGCACAAGACCGCCTACCGGCCGCTGCCGGGGCGTCCTGCGCTGCGCGAACTCTGGGCGGGCGAGCCGCAGCACGCCCTCTCGCTCTACCTGCACGTCCCGTTCTGCGAGGTGCGCTGCGGCTTCTGCAACCTGTTCACCCGGATCGGCAGCCCCGAGGGGCTGACCACCGCCTACCTGGACGCGCTGGAGCGGCAGGCGTCGGCGGTGCGGGAGGCGCTGGACGTGGACGCCCGGTTCGCGCTCGCGGCCTTCGGCGGCGGCACGCCCACCTATCTGACCGCGGCCGAGCTGGAGCGGCTCTGCGACATCGCCGAGCAGCGGATGGGCGCCGACCTGCGGGCCGTCCCGCTCTCGGTGGAGGCCTCCCCCGACACCGCGACGGCCGACCGGCTCGCCGTCCTCGCCGAGCGCGGCACCACCCGGCTCAGCCTCGGCGTGCAGTCCTTCCTCGACGAGGAGGCCCGCTCGGCCGTCCGCCCGCAGAAGCGCGCGGCGGTGGAGGCGGCGCTCGGCCGCGTCCGGGCGGCGGGCATCCCGGTGCTCAACATCGACCTGATCTACGGCATCGACGGCCAGACCGAGAAGAGCTGGCTCGCCTCGCTGGACGCCGCGCTCGCCTGGCAGCCGGAGGAGCTGTACCTCTACCCGCTGTACGTGCGGCCGCTGACCGGTCTCGGCCGACGCACCGCCGACGGCCCCACCCCGGAGTGGGACACCCAGCGGCTCGCGCTCTACCGGGCCGGCCGGGACCACCTGCTGGCGTCCGGCTACGAGCAGGTGTCGATGCGGATGTTCCGCCGGACGGGCGCGGCCACCGCGAGCGCCGGCGAGTACGCCTGCCAGACCGACGGCATGGTCGGCCTCGGCTGCGGCGCCCGCTCGTACACCTCGTCCCTGCACTACTCCTTCGACTACGCGGTGGACGCCCGCGAGGTGCGCGGCATCATCGACGACTACGTCGCCGCCGAGGACTTCACCCGGGCCGAGGTCGGCCGGGCGATGGACGCCGACGAGTCGCGCCGCCGCCACCTGCTGCAGTCGCTGCTGCAGGCCGACGGGCTCGAACTCGCCTCCTACCGGCGGCGGTTCGGCTCCCTCCCGGCCGAGGACTTCGCCGCCGAACTGGCCGTCTTCGAGGCCCGCGGCTGGCTCGCCGAGGCTCCCGGGCGGCTGGCGCTCTCCGCCGAGGGCCTGGCGCACTCGGACGCCGTCGGTCCGATGCTGTTCTCGCCCGCGGTCCAGGCCGCGATGGACGCGTACGAGGCGAAGTGACCGTCGACCTGGGGATGCCGGGGCCGCGCCCGGCCGAGATCCCGATGGACCTCACCCTGCTCTACCGCGGCCCGCTGGCCTCCTGCGACTACGACTGCCCGTACTGCCCGTTCGCCAAGCGGCGGGACAGCCCCGAGCGGCTGCGCGCGGACCGTGCCGCGCTGGAGCGGTTCACCGCCTGGGCCGCCGCGCGGACCGGCGACACCCTGTCGCTGCTGTTCACCCCGTGGGGCGAGGGCCTGGTGCGCTCCTGGTACCGGCGGGCCCTCGTCGACCTCTCGCACCTGCCGCACGTGCGCCGGGTGGCGATCCAGACCAACCTCAGCTGCCGCACCGACTGGCTGGCCGCGGCCGATCTCGACACCCTGGCCCTGTGGATCACCTACCACCCGGGGCAGGTCGACCGCGGACGCTTCCTGGCGAAGCTCCGGGAGCTGGCCGCACTCGGGGTGCGGCACAGCGTCGGCATCGTCGGCGAGCCGGAACACATCGATGCCGCACGGGAGTTGCGGGCAGATCTGCCCGCCTCGACCTACCTGTGGGTGAACGCGGCGGACGGCCGGAGCTACACCGACGAACAGGCCGCCGCCTGGACGGCGGTCGACCCGCTGTTCGGCTGGAGCAGGGACCCGCACCCGAGCGGCGGCCGCCCCTGCCGCACCGGCGAGTCGGTGGTCTCGGTGGACGGCGACGGCACGGTGCGGCGCTGCCACTTCGTCCGCCCGCCGCTGGGCAACCTCTACGACGGCTCCTACCGTGCCGAGTTGCTGCCCCGGCCGTGCCCGCTTCCGGTCTGCGACTGCCACATCGGCTACGTCCACCTGGAGGGCCTGCCGCTGTACGACGTCTTCGCCGGCGGCGTCCTGGAGCGCATTCCGCACGGCTGGTGACCCGCGCCCCGGGGCGCGGGCCACCCGGTCAGCCGGTCAGGCCGGGCCGAGCATCAGCTGCGCCGCCTGCTCCGCCGTCATCTCCTCCGGGACGGCGGCCAGTCGGGCCGCCAGGCTGCGGTGGCCGGTGGCCCGCTCCAGCTCGGTGAGGAAGGCGTCCGCCTCCTGGTCGGAGGCGAAGTCCCAGACCAGCAGCCGGTGCACCATCGCGACCGCCGCGACCTGCGGCAGCCCGCCGCCGCCCGCCGCGCGCCGCCACTGCGGCACCAGCCGGCCGAGCGAGCAGCGGGCCTCGCCGACCAGCGGATGGGCCGGGCCGAGGTGGTGCTGCACCACCGGGATCAGCTCCAGCAGCATGCCGAAGGCCGACACCAGGTCCCCGGTCAGCGCGACGGCGTGCGCCAGCCGGGCCTGCGAGGCGAGCGCCCGGGCGTCGTACGGGCCGAGCGCCTGCACCAACGCCGGCTGCACCTCGCGCAGCAGGTGCACGGCGCCGAACGGGTCGCCGGCCTCACCCAGCGCCCGGGCCTGCTCCAGCCGGACCTCCAGGGTGTCGGGGTCGCCCGGGCCGAGCGCCTGCGCGGCATCGGCGGCGACCTGGCCGAGCAGGTGGACGGCGCCCGCGGCGTCGCCCGCGGCGCACCGCCGGTCGCCGAGCCGCCGCCAGGCCGCGAGGGCGTCCCGGTCGTAGCGGCCGAGCAGCGCGGTCATCTCGCGGGCCACCGACTCCAGCAGGTGGACGGCCGCGTCCGGAGTCGGCGCCTCGTCCGCCCGGTCCCGCAGCCGCACCAGCAACTCCCGTACGGCGGACGGGGCTTCGGGGCTCGCGGGCACGGCCCCGTGCGGAGCGGCCGGGGTCGGGGCCGCTGCGGGGGTGGGGATCGGGGCCGGGGCGGGGGCGACCGGGCCGGCCGGCACCGGCGAGGGCCCGAAGCCCGGCAGAGCGGCGGGCTGGGCCGGAACGCCGACCGGGCCCGCGGACACGGGCGGCGCGGGCTGCACCGGGGGCGCCGGCTGCGCGGACGGTGCGGGCGGGAATCCGGCGGGCGGCTGAACCGGCGGGGCACCCGCCGCCGCCGACGGCCCGAAGCCCTGCGGTACGGCGGTCTCCAGCACGGTCGCGACCGGCGGCGCGGCCGACGCCGGCACCGGGGCCGGAGTCGGCGAGGGGGCCGGGGCCGGCACTCCCGCGGCACCGGTCTTGGCCAGCCGGATCCCCGACGGCGCCGCCGGGGCGGGCAGCACGTAGTCCTGCGCGGCCTCCTCGGCGGCCGGGGCGACGTCGGCAGCAGCAGCGGACCCCGCGGCGGCAGGTGCTGCAGGCGCGGCCAGCGCCCAGCCGTCCGCCGGCAGGCCGTCCACGGACGCGGCGTCGGCGGTCCCGGGGTCCTGCGGCGGGGCGGCGGGGGCGGTCGGCTCGGGCACCTGGCCGAACCGGTCGGCGGGCTCCTCGATGGGCGGCATCCTCGGTCCTCGTTCGCTGCGGGTCGTCGGCGGTGGACGGGCGCCATCCTCCCATCGACCGGGGCCGTCCGGATCCCCCGGACGGCCCCGGTGCGAGGATGGAGGCGGGCCGCGGCGACGATGCCGCCGCCCGGGTGGAGGAGGACCCGTCATGGCCAAGCAGGCCCCGCAGAGCGATCCGGTGCAGGACGCGCCGCAGATTTCCGCGCCGAAGCACGCGGCGGCCGGTGTCCCGGCCGTGCTGCACAGCCTGAGGATGGCCGGCGAGCAGATGAGCGCCCGCCGCACGCTGGCCGTGCTGAGCAAGGTGAACCAGCCGGACGGCTTCGACTGCCCCGGCTGCGCCTGGCCCGAGCCGGGCAAGACGCACACCGCGGAGTTCTGCGAGAACGGCGCCAAGGCCGTCGCCGAGGAGGCCACCGAGCGCCGGATCACCGCCGACTTCTTCGCCGCGCACCCCGTCCCGGAGCTGGCGCAGCGCTCCGGCTACTGGCTGGGGCAGCAGGGCCGGCTGACCGAGCCGATGCTGCTCGACGAGGGCTCCGACCGGTACGTGCCGGTCTCCTGGGAGCGGGCCTTCGAGATCGTGGCGGAGGAGCTGCGCGCCCTGGACACCCCGGACGGCGCCGCCTTCTACACCTCGGGCCGCACCAGCAACGAGGCGGCCTTCGCCTACCAGCTGTTCGCCCGCCGGCTCGGCACCAACAACCTGCCGGACTGCTCCAACATGTGCCACGAGTCGTCGGGGTCGGCGCTCACCGAGACGCTCGGCGTGGGCAAGGGCAGCGTCTCGCTGAAGGACCTCTACCAGGCCGACCTGATCATCGTGGCGGGCCAGAACCCGGGCACCAACCACCCGCGGATGCTCTCCGCGCTGGAGCGGGCGAAGCGGGCCGGGGCGACGATCGTCTCGGTCAACCCGCTGCCGGAGGCGGGCCTGGAGCGGTTCAAGAACCCGCAGAACGCCCGCGGCCTGGCCGCCAACGGCACCAAGCTGACCGATCTCTTCCTGCAGATCCGGCTCGGCGGCGACCTGGCGCTGTTCCGGGCGCTCAACCAGCTGGTGCTGGCCGCCGAGGGCGGCACGGACGAGGCGTTCATCGCCGAACACTGCCACGGCTTCGAGGAGTTCGCCGCCGAGGCGAAGTCCACCGACCGCGCCGAGGTGCTGGCCGCGACCGGTCTGCCGTGGGAGCAGATCGAGGAGCTGGGCCGCCTGGTGCTGGCCTCGAAGAAGATCATCGTGTGCTGGGCGATGGGCCTGACCCAGCACCGGCACGCCGTGCCGACGATCCGCGAGGTCGTCAACTTCCTGCTGCTGCGCGGCAACGTGGGCCGCCCGGGGGCGGGCGTCTGTCCGGTGCGCGGGCACAGCAACGTGCAGGGCGACCGGACGATGGGCATCTTCGAGCGGCCGAGCACGGCGTTCCTGGACGCGCTGGGCCGGGAGTTCGACTTCGAGCCGCCGCGCGAGCACGGCCTGGACTCGGTCGACACCATCCGGGGGATGCGCGACGGCCGGGTGAAGGTGTTCTTCGCCATGGGCGGCAACTTCGTCGCCGCGACCCCGGACACCGAGGTCACCGAGGCCGCGATGCGCCGCTGCCGGCTCACCGTGCACGTCTCCACCAAGCTCAACCGCTCGCACGTGGTGACCGGAGCCCGCGCACTGATCCTGCCGACGCTCGGCCGCACCGACCGCGACTGGACGGAGGCCGGCGCGCAGTTCGTCTCGGTCGAGGACTCGATGGGCATGGTGCACTCCTCGCGCGGCGGGCTGCGGCCGCCGTCCGACGGCCTGCTCTCCGAGGTGGCGATCGTCTGCCGGCTGGCCCGGGCCGCCCTCGGCCCCGAGGACCCGACCCCGTGGGAGGAGTTCGCGGTCTCCTACGACGCCGTCCGCGACCGGATCTCCCGGGTGGTGCCCGGCTTCGAGGACTTCAACGAGAAGGTGCGCCGGCCCGGCGGCTTCGCGCTGCCGCACGGGCCGCGCGACAGCCGGACCTTCCCGACCGCGACGGGCAGGGCCAACTTCACGGTCAACCCGCTCACCGCGCCCGAGGTGCCCGAGGGCCGGCTGCTGCTGCAGACGCTGCGCTCGCACGACCAGTACAACACCACGATCTACGGCCTGGACGACCGTTACCGCGGCATCACCGGCGGTCGGCGCGTGGTGCTGGTGAACCCGGCCGACGCCGAACGGCTCGGCCTCGCCGACGGCCTGTACGTCGACCTGGTCGGCGAGTGGAAGGACGGCGTGGAGCGGCGGGCCCCGCACTTCCGGGTGGTGCACTACCCGGTGGCCCCGGGCGGCGCGGCCGCCTACTACCCGGAGACCAACGTGCTGGTGCCGCTGGACTCCACGGCGGAGATCAGCAACACCCCGACCTCCAAGGCCGTGGTGATCCGCTTCGAGCCGGACACCGGCGCGCCCGTCGGCTAGTGCCGCGCACGGCGGCGCGCGGGGGGCTCCCCCGCGCGCCGCTCTGCGTCGTGTCCGTGAACGGTGGGCCGCCGGCCCCTTGCCTACTGGGCGGTCGGGCTGCCGGAGGCCGGGGCCGAGGCGGTGCGGGAGGCGGATTCGGTGGAACCGGCCGAGGCGGACGGGGTGCCGCTGCCGGTGGGCGTGCCGGAGCCCGACGGGGTGCCCGAGCCGGACGGGGTGCCGGAGCCGGACGGCGTGCCGCTGCCGGTGGGCGTACCGGAGCCGGTCGGGGTGCCGGTCGGGGTGCCGCTGGCGGGCGGCGGGGTGGGCTTGGTCGGGGTGGGCTGGGTGGGCCGCGGCGGCAGGGTGGTCGGCTTGGCCGGGGCGATCCGCGAGGCGCCGACGGTGACCTGCGGCACCTTCCAGTCGCCGCCCTTGTCGTCGGCGGCCGAGTCCGGGTCGGGCCGGACGGCGCCGAGGATCGGCATGGCACCGATCTTGGAGACCTTGACCACGTCGCCGGTGTGCGGCGCCTGCACGATCAGGCCGCCGCCGATGTACATGCCGATGTGGGTGGCGCCGCCGAAGTAGACCACGAGGTCGCCGGGGCGGATCTGGTTCAGCGGGACGTGCTTGAGCTGCGCCCACTGCTCCTGGCTGGTGCGCGGGATCGGCTTGCCGGCGTTCAGCCAGGCCTGCGAGGTGAGGCCGGAGCAGTCGAAGACGTCCGGGCCGGCGCCGCCCCAGACGTAGTCCTTGCCGAGCTGCTTGAGCGCCCAGGCGACCGCCTTGCGGCCGGCCTCGGAGGGGGTGCGCTCGCCCTTGCCGAGCGCACCGGAGGCGAGGAAGGCGAGCTGGGCCTCGTCGGCCTGCTGCCGCTCCAGTGCCTCCAGTTCGCTGCGCTGGGCGCCGGTCAGCGAGCCGACCATGTCCTCGACGGCGGCGAGCCGCTTGGCCACGTCGGCCTTGGCGGCCTCCTGCTGGGTGGCGAGCGCGGTGGCCTGGACGAGCGCCTGCTCGGCCTGGGCCTGCAGCTCGACGAGGGTGGCGCGGTCCGACTTGAGGCGGTCCAGGAAGGCCTTCTGGGAGCGGCCCGCGGCATCGAGCAGCTGGGCGATGACGACGGCCTGGTAGGGGTTCTCGGCGAGCATGAAGTCGGCGAGGTCGGAGGCCCGGCCGCTGCGGTACTGGGCGGCGGCGAGCTGGGCGGCGATGTCCACGCCGGCGTTGACCGCGGCCTGCTGGGACTCGACCCGGGCGCGGAGGTCGGCGACCTGGGCCTGCTGGGCGGCCTGCCGGGCGACGGCGGCGTTGTACTGCTCGGTGGCGGCCTCGGCCTCCTGGTAGAGCTGGTGCAGCCGGTCGAGCATCGGGCCGAGGGTGGTCTTGGCGTCGGCCAGCGGGTCGGCGCCGGCGGCCGCGGTGAGGGTGGGCGCCGGGGTCGGCGCGGCGTACGCGGCGGTGGCCAGCGGCAGCGACAGCGCGGCCGCGGCGAGCACGGCCCCGCACCGCATGGCGGCCCGCACCCAAGGTCGGACGCCGTTCTCCGTACGCTGCCCAGCCGACATCGGCCGCCCTCCCCAGTCCAGCCCGGCCCGGGCCCGCGCCCGGTGATCTCTCCGGAGAATCCTGCCATGTGACCGGCAGGTAACGGCAGGGGGCCTGCGGTCCGTCCGGTGAATTCTCAGCGAGTCCTCACCCGGGGGGTTCACCGGCCCGGTCGAGGGGGTGTGAGGCAAGTCTCACCAAACCCCCACGAAGGTGGATCCAAGCGGACACAACGGCCCTACAGAGCCTCGGTTTCCACACTTTCGCAATGTTCGTGCAACCCTCGATCCACCATCGGAACCACGATTCCCAACCCTGTTCACCTTCCGTTCACCCGGGCTCCCTACGGTCACGCCTGACAGCAGCGTCAGTCCGACAACTACGACGATTGTTTGGTTATGGAACACATCACGTTCCTGGTGGCCGTTGTGATCATCACGGCGCTCGCCTTCGACTTCACCAACGGGTTCCACGACACCGCCAACGCGATGGCCACCTCCATCGCGACGGGAGCCCTCAAGCCCAAGGTCGCGGTCACCATCGCCGCAGTCCTCAACTTCGCCGGAGCCTTCCTCTCCGTGAAGGTGGCCACCACCATCTCCGGCGGCATCGTCAACGAGAAGGCCGGCCTCCAGCCGTCGATCATCTTCGCCGCCCTGGTCGGAGCGATCCTCTGGAACCTGCTGACCTGGCTGAAGGGCCTGCCCTCCAGTTCCTCGCACGCGCTGTACGGCGGCCTCATCGGCGCCACCGTGGTCGGCGTCGGCATGAACGGCGTGAACTTCGACGTCGTCGTCACCAAGATCCTGATCCCGGCGGTCGCCTCCCCGCTGGTGGCCGGTCTGGCCGCCTGGGGCGCCACCCGC
This sequence comes from Kitasatospora sp. NPDC093679, assembly GCF_040683455.1. Taxonomy (NCBI): domain Bacteria; kingdom Bacillati; phylum Actinomycetota; class Actinomycetes; order Kitasatosporales; family Streptomycetaceae; genus Kitasatospora; species Kitasatospora sp. NPDC093679. The sequence continues at coordinate 77,943 of NZ_JBFBDW010000018.1, read as the reverse complement.
CTCGCCTACCTGATCACCCGCGGCGGCCGCGAGGAGACCACCGAGAAGGGCTTCCGGCGCGGCCAGATGTTCACCTCCTCGCTGATCTCGCTGGCGCACGGCACCAACGACGCGCAGAAGACCATGGGCATCATCACCCTGACCCTGGTCTCCGTCGGCGCCCTCAAGCCCGGCGCGCTGCCCCCGACCTGGGTCATCGTCAGCGCCGGTGCGGCGATCGCGCTCGGCACCTACATGGGCGGCTGGCGCATCATCCGCTCCATGGGCAACGGCCTGACCGAGATCCGCCCCCGCCAGGGCCTCGCCACCGAGACGGCCGCCGCCACGGTCATCCTCACCTCGACCCACATGGGCTACGGCCTGTCCACCACCCAGGTCTGCTCCGGCGGCATCATGGGCGCCGGCCTCGGCGGCCCGAAGCGCGAGCTGCGCTGGAGCCTGGTGCGCCGCATGGTCTACACCTGGGGCCTGACCCTGCCCGCCGCCGCCGCGGTGGCCGGTCTCGCGGCCTTCGTCGCGGACCAGGGCGCCTGGGGCGTGGCCCTGGTCGGTGCGGCGCTGGTCGCCGGCTCGGGTGCGATGTGGATCGCCTCCCGCCGCCAGCCGGTGCACGCCGGCAACGTCAACGACGTCCAGGAGGTCGAGGTGCCCGCGCAGGCCACCCCGACCCCGGCCACCACCACCGTCGCGGCCTGACCGGCCGACCAGTCAGAGAGGACGGGTAGCCGTGCACATCAAGTGGGACGCCCTCGCGCAGACCGCGGGCCTCAGCTTCGCCATCACCGTCGCGGTGGTCGCCGCCTTCGCCCTCGGCATCCTGGCGCTGTCGCGCCGCGAGGCCGCGCAGGAGGCCGTCCGGTCCGGGATCCCGGGGGCCGGCAGCGGCAACCTGGCCCTGGCCGGTGCCGCGCTCTGCTTCAGCATCTGCGCCTCGGTGGTCTTCTACGGGATCACCCTGATCGCCGGCCACTGAGCCGCACGCACGACGGAAGGGCCCGCGGGGTACGCACCCCGCGGGCCCTTCCGCGTGCCCGGGCCGGCCGGACCGACCCGGCCGGGTCTCAGTCCTCGACGAGCTCCGGGGTGCGCGCCGCCGGCGCGTCCATGGTGGTGCGCAGCGGGGTCTCCCGGATGAACAGCACGACCAGGAAGGCGAGCAGCGCGAACGGCGCGGCCAGCAGGAAGACGATGCCGACGCCGTGGCCGAAGGCGTCCGTCACCAGCGGGACGATCGGGGCGGGCAGTCGGTGCAGGTCGGGGATCTCGCCGCCGCCGAGGGCGCTGCCGGTCGGGTGGACGCCCGCCCGGGCGAGGTTCTCGGCGAGGTAGCGCGCCACCCGGTCGGCCATCAGGGCGCCCAGCGCGGAGACGCCGACCGCGCCGCCCATGGTGCGGAAGAAGGTGACGACGGAACTGGCCGAGCCGAGCTCCTCGCGCGGCACGGTGTTCTGCACGGCGAGCACGAGGTTCTGCATGGTCAGGCCGAGGCCGAGGCCGGCCACCGCCATGTAGAGGGCGAGCGGCCCGTACGCGGTGTCGGCGCGGGCGGTGCCGAGCAGTCCGAAGCCGACGGCGAGCAGCAGGGTGCCGGCGACGAGGTAGCCCTTCCAGCGGCCGTAGCGGGTGATCAGCTTGCCGGCGACGGTGGAGGAGACGGCGAGGCCGAGGATCATCGGCAGGGTGAGCAGGCCGGCCGCGGTGGGCGACTTCTCCTTGGCCAGCTGGAAGTACTGGCTGAGGAAGGTGGTCGCGCCGTACATGCCGACGCCGACCAGGACGCTGGCGACCGCGGAGAGCGTCACCGTGCGGTGGCGGAAGAGGTGGAGCGGGATGACCGGTTCGGCGGCGCGGCGCTCGGCGGCGACGAAGAGCACGGCGAGCACGGCGGTGCCGGCGAGCATCGCGGCGGACTGCCAGGACACCCAGTCGTAGTTCTTGCCGGCCAGGCTGACCCAGATCATCAGCAGGCTGGCCGCGGCGGTGACGAGCAGCGCGCCGAGGTAGTCGATCCGGGCCTTGCGCCGCGGGGCGACCGGCAGCCGCAGGGTGCGCTGCAGCACGGCGATCGCCAGCAGCGAGAACGGGATGCCGACGTAGAAGCACCAGCGCCAGCCGAGCCAGTCGGTGTCCACGATGACGCCGCCGATGAGCGGGCCGCCGATGGTCGCCAGGGCGAAGACCGCGCCGAAGTAGCCGCTGTAGCGGCCGCGCTCGCGGGGCGTGACCATCGCGGCGAGGCAGATCTGGGCGAGTGCGGTGACGCCGCCGGCGCCGATGCCCTGCAGCACGCGGCAGGCGATCAGCTCGCCGGTGTTCTGCGACAGGCCGGCCAGGGCGGAGGACAGGATGTAGATCACCAGGGCGATCTGCACCAGCAGCTTCTTGCTGACCAGGTCGGAGAGCTTGCCCCAGATGGGGGTGGAGGCGGTCAGCGACAGCAGGGTGGCGGTGATCACCCAGGTGTAGGCGGACTCGCCGCCGTGCAGGTCGGTGAGGATCGTGGGCAGGGCGTTGGAGACGACGGTCGAGGAGAGCACGGCCACGAAGAGGCCCAGCAGGAGGCCTGACAGCGCTTCCAGGACTTGCCGGTGCGTCATGGGGGTCGTCGGGGTCATGGAGGTCCTTCAGCGTGAATTTTCGTTGCCTAAAGCAACCGTAAGCGGGATGGTTGAGTTAGGCAACTTTCTTCAAGCGCAAGCAAAGCCCGGCCCCGCCGCGACGGCGGAGGGCCGGGCGGCACCCGGAGGACTGTCAGGCCGGGGCGGACTCCTCGGCCCGCATGGACTCCGCGGCCAGCTCGTTGAAGCGGCGCAGCAACTCGGCGAAGCGCTCCACGTCCTCCTCGTCCCAGGCCGACATCAGCTCGCGGAACCGCTCCATCCGGGCGTCCCGGGCGCGCAGGTAACGGGCGGCGCCGTCCTCGGTGAGCGAGAGCAGCGAGGAACGGCGGTCCAGCGGGTCGACCTCGCGGCGCAGCAGGCCCAGCGCCTCCAGGTGCTTCACCTGCCGGCTGATCGAGGCCTTGCCGATCCCGAAGTGCAGCCCGATGTCGGTCAGCCGCACCCGACCCGACTCCTCCACGTACGCGAGCATCACGTACGCCGCGGCCTCCAGCTCCGGATGCACCCGCCGCGCCATCTCCGCGGCCCGCGTCCGCCCGCGGCGGAAGAGCAGCGCCACCTCCCGCTCGACCGCGCGGAACGCCTGGTCGGCCGACTCCTGGTCATTCATGGCGCCAGTATCCCGTAGGCCGCGCCTCCACCCCCGGACAACTGCTTCATGTTATGAAGCATCCGTTTCACACCCTTTGCCCCTCGCCCTCAAGGAGGCGGCCGATGGCCGGCCCGCGCCCCGGATTCCTCGCCGAGGTCAAGGACGCGGTCACCCCGCGCGCCTTCCTGCTCGTGCTCGGGGTGCTGCTGCTCCAACTCGCCTTCACCGCCAGCTACGTCGGCGCGCTCCACGACCCGACCCCCCATCAGCTCTCCGTCGCCGTGGTCGGCCCCGCCCAGGCCGTCCTCCAGGGCACCTCGGCCCTCCACGACGTCCCGGACCGGGCCGTCCGGCCCAGCACGGCGGAGGACCGGGCGAGCGCCGTCCAGCTGATCAAGGACCAGAAGGTGTACGCCGCCTGGCTGATCGACCCCACCGGCAGCAAGGACACCCTGCTGGTCGCCACCGCCCGCGGACCGGCCGCGGCGACCGCCGCCGAACGAATCGTCGGCTCGCTGGAGTCCGCCCAGCAGCGGACCCTGGGCACCGAGGACGTCGTCCCGCTCGCCCCCGGCGACGCCGAGGGCCTCTCCTCCTTCTACCTGGTGGTCGGCTGGTGCGTCGGCGGCTACCTGGTGGCCTCGATCCTCGGCATCAGCGCCGGCTCCCGGCCCGCCGACACCGACCGCGCGCTGCTGCGGCTCGGCACGCTCCTCCTCTACTCCGCCGCGGCCGGCCTCGGCGGCGCACTGATCACCGGACCGGTCCTGGACGCCCTGCCCGGCCCGGTCCTGCCGCTCTGGGGGCTCGGCACCCTGGTGGTCTTCGCGGTCGGGGCCTTCACCATGGCGATGCAGTGCCTCTTCGGGGTGGTCGGGATCGGCATCGCCGTGCTGATCTTCGTGGTGCTCGGCAACCCGAGCGCGGGCGGGGTCTATCCGCCGCCGCTGCTGCCGCCGTTCTGGCGGGCGATCGGCTCCTGGATCCCGAACGGCGCCGGCACCGACGCCGCCCGCTCCATCGCCTACCTCGGCGGCACCGCCCTCACCCCGCCCTTCCTCGTCCTCGCCGCCTGGGCCGTCGCCGGCGTCGCCATCACCCTCCTCACCGCCGACCGCACCGGCGAGACCCCGGCGGAGGATGCCGCCTAGGGGCGTGGGGAACTGCACACCCCCCGTACGACGAACCGTCCGAAGTGATGGGCCCCGTCGGCGGCATGCCCTCAGGCTTCGGCGGCGGCGAAGCGGCCCGGATCGGCGACGACGGCGCGGACGACCCCGATCCCCGCGCCGAGCAGCGGCCCCCGCCGCCCCAGCCGTGAGGCCGTCAGCCAGTCGTCGCGCCAGGCCCGGACGGTGACGCGGTCGGCCAGTTCGGTCCGCATGGCGGGGAGCAGCCAGGCGGCCAGCTCCGCGTAGCCGCCGCCGAGCACCAGCGCCGCCGGGTCGAGCAGGTTGACGGCGCCGGCGGCGGCCACGCCGAGCGCCGAGCCTGCGGCCTCCAGCGCGGCGAGGACGGCCGGGTCCCCGTCGGCGGCGCGGCGGGCGAGCAGGGCGACCCAGTCGCCGCCGGTGTCGGCGAGTCCGGCGGCGCGGAGCACGGCGGCCTCTCCCGCGTACTGCTCCAGGCAGCCGCGGGCGCCGCAGGGGCAGGCGGGCCCGTCCGGGTGGACGGGGACGTGGCCGAGTTCGCCGGCGTAGCCGCGGGCCCCGCGCAGGAGCCGGCCGTCCACCACGAGGGCGGCACCGATGCCGGCTTCGGCGGAAAGGTGGAGGAAGTCGTCGGGGCCTTCGCCGAGCCAGAGTTCGGCGAGGCCGCCGAGGTTGGCCTCGTTGTCGACGTCGATGGGCAGGTCGGCGAGGGGGTTGGCGTCGGCCTCACGCAGGGCGCGGCGGAGTTCGGCGGAGAGCGGCAGGTCGGACCAGCCGAGGTTGGGGGCGCGTTCGACGACGCCCTCTGCGGCGCCGACGAGGCCGGGGACGGCGACGGCGAGGCCGGCCGGGGTGAGGCCGCAGGAGTCGGCGACCTCGCGGAGCAGAACGGCGAGGTCGCGCAGGACGGCTTCGGCGGGGCGGTCGCGGTTGGTGACGTCCTGGCGCAGCCAGCCGCGGACTTCGCCGCGGAGGTCGACGACGCAGGCGGCGAGGTGTTCGACGCCGATCTCGCCGCCGAGGCCGGCGGGTCCCTGCGGGTCGAGGGCGAGGGCGGTGCCGGGCCGGCCTACCTTGCCGCTGGGGACGGCGGGGCCGCATTCGGTGAGGAGGCCGGCCGTGGTGAGTTCGTCGACCAGGGAGGAGACGGCCGCCCGGGTGAGGCCGGTGGTGGCGGCGACCTCGGCGCGGGAGCGTGGTCCGGCCGCGAACTCGCCGAGGACGAGGGCCAGGTTGGCCCGGCGCATGCCCTGCTGACTCGCGGGCCGGGCCCGTCTGGCGTCCGTGTCCCTCATCTCCTCGTCACCTCTCGTTCGACGGCCGAACACCCGGTCGACCGGTTGCAGGGTATCCACGTGCGCCCGTCCCGTTCGCGCGGCACTCGGGGCCGCGCGAACGGTACCGGCCGCACGGGCCCCGACCTGCACCGGGGCCCGCGACCGCGCTCGTCGCGGGCCGACTCGCGGGCGGCCGGTCAGGCGCCGAGCAGCGGGGCGCCGGCGGCGAGCACGGCGGCGATCCTGGCGGCCGCGGCCTCGTCCTTCTCGACCGGGTCGAGGACGGGCCCGGCGGCGGTGCCCCAGCGGCGGGCGACCTCGGCGGGGTGCTCGCCGGTGAGCAGACCGGCGGCCTGGGCGGCGGCGCCGAGGGCGACGAGTTCGCCGGCGGCGGGCACCTGGACGGCCCGGCCGGAGAGCCGCCGCACGGTGTCCTGCCAGGCGCGTCCGCGGGCTCCGCCGCCGATGAGCAGCAGCGGCGCGTCACCCGCGGTCTCGCTGCCGGCGGCGAGCACCAGGTCGAGGGCGGCGAGCAGGGCGTACGCGGCGCCGTCGTAGGCGGCCTGGAGCAGTTGGCCGGGGGTGGTGTCGTGGCGCAGGCCGTGGACGAGGCCGGCGGCGTGCGGCAGGGCGGGGGTGCGCTCGCCGTCGAGGAACGGCAGGACGACGGCCTCGCCGCCGGGTTCGACGGCCTGCCGGTCGAGGCCGAGCAGGGTGGCGAACCGGTCGACGGCGAGGGTGCAGTTGAGGGTGCAGGCGAGCGGCAGCCAGTCGCCGTGGGCGGCGGCGAAGCCGGCCACGGTGCCGGTCGGGTCGGCGGGCCGGCCGCGGGTGACGGCGTAGACGGTGCCGGAGGTGCCGAGCGAGAGGGCGGGCTGTCCGTGGACGGCGCCGGTGCCGCCGCCGAGGCCGAGTCCGAGGGCGGCGGCCGCGTTGTCGCCGGCGCCGAGGGCGACGGGGATGCCGGGCCGCAGTCCGCCGAAGGGGCCGGTGGTCTCGCCGGCCGCGGTGCCGGGCGCGGCGAGCGGCGGCAGCAGGCCTGGGTCGAGGCCGACGAGGTCGAGGATGCCGGTGTCCCAGCCGTGCTCGCCCCACCAGCCGGTGCCGGAGGCGTCGCTGCGTTCGGCGGCGGGCCGACCGGTGAGCCGCTCGGTGAGGTACTCGTGCGGCAGCCTGACGGCGGCGACCCGGCCGGTGAGGCCGCGGTCGCGCAGCCAGGCCCACTTGGTGACGGTGAACGAGGCGTTGGGGACGCTGCCGGTGCGCCGGGCCCAGTCCTCCCGGCCGAGTTCGTCGACCAGGGCGGCGGCCTGTCCGGCCGAGCGGGTGTCGTTCCAGAGCAGCGCGGGGTGCACCGGGTCGCCGTCGGCGTCGAGGGCGACGAGCCCGTGCTGCTGGCCGCCGATCGCGAGGGCCTCGGCCCGCCCGGCGCAGCCGGTGCCGGCGATCGCCTCCTGCAGTGCCTGCCACCACTGCCGCGGGTCGCTCTCGCGGGCGCCGCCGCCGCCGGTGACGGTGTGCGCCGCCCGGCCCTCCCCGAGCACCTCGCCGGTGGCGGTGTCCACCGCGAGCGCCTTGGTGGACTGGGTGGAGCTGTCCACCCCGATGACGATCCCTGCCATGACTTCCTCTCCGTCCGCCGCGTCGGGGCCTTCCCTTCCGTACGCTGGGATATTAGTTTGTTTTCTGCCCTGACGAATAGACCCCCTGGAGCACCGAGATGCCCACCCCCACCCCCGCGGACAAGTTCACCTTCGGCCTGTGGACCGTCGGCTGGCAGGGCCGCGACCCCTTCGGCGACGCCACCCGCCCGGCCCTCGACCCGGTGGAGACGGTGCACCGGCTGGCCGAATTGGGCGCCCACGGCGTGACCTTCCACGACGACGACCTGATCCCGTTCGGCTCCTCGGACGCGGAGCGCGACGCGATCGTCAAGCGCTTCCGCACCGCCCTGGACGCCACCGGCCTGAAGGTCCCGATGGCCACCACCAACCTCTTCACCCACCCGGTCTTCAAGGACGGCGCCTTCACCGCCAACGACCGCGACGTCCGCCGCTACGCGCTGCGCAAGACGATCCGCAACATCGATCTCGCGGTGGAGCTCGGCGCCACCACCTACGTCGCCTGGGGCGGCCGCGAGGGGGCCGAGCACGGCGCCGCGAAGGACGTCCGGGTCGCGCTGGACCGCCTGAAGGAGGCCTTCGACCTGCTCGGCGAGTACGTCGAGGAGCAGGGCTACGACCTGCGCTTCGCCATCGAGCCCAAGCCGAACGAGCCCCGCGGCGACATCCTGCTGCCGACCGTCGGCCACGCGCTGGCCTTCATCGGGAGCCTGGAGCGCCCGGAGCGGGTCGGCCTCAACCCGGAGGTCGGCCACGAGCAGATGGCCGGGCTGAACTTCGCGCACGGCATCGCCCAGGCGCTGTGGCACGGCAAGCTCTTCCACATCGACCTCAACGGCCAGTCCGGCATCAAGTACGACCAGGACCTGCGCTTCGGCGCCGGCGACCTGCGCAGCGCCTTCTGGCTGGTGGACCTGCTGGAGTCGGCGGGCTACGACGGCCCGCGGCACTTCGACTTCAAGCCGCCGCGCACCGAGGACTTCGAGGGCGTGTGGGCCTCGGCCGCCGCCTGCATGAGCAACTACCTGATGCTCAAGGAGAAGGCCCTGGCGTTCCGCGCCGACCCGGCGGTGCAGGAGGCCCTGCGGGCGTCCCGCCTGGACGAGCTGGCCCGGCCGACCGCCGAGGACGGCCTGGCGGCGCTGGTCGCCGACCGCGGCGCGTTCGAGGACTTCGACGTGGACGCGGCGGCCGCCCGCGGCATGGCCTTCGAGCAGCTCGACCAGCTCGCGATGGAGCACCTGCTCGGCGTCCGCTGAGCGGCGTGCCGCACCGGCCGTCCGCCGGGGGCGCTCAGACCCGCTCGGGTTCGAGGTCCTCGGCGGGCGGCTGGAGCCCGCTGCGGGTGAAGACCCAGCGGTTCATCGCCCAGAAGCGGAAGATCATGGCCAGGAAGGTGCCGACGATCATGCCGCTGAGGAAGTCGGCGACCTCCTGCGTGAGCGCGGTGACGTCCGGCTCGCGGAGGTCCAGGACGTACCGGGAGAAGATCAGCGGCAGGTCGTTGACGACCACCGCGAGCGCGCTGACCACGAAGAAGAGGATCGCCTCGCGCTGCCGGCCGTTCGCCCGGAACGACCACTGGCGGTTGAGGACGTAGGAGACCACCGTCGCGATCACCGTGGCGACGGTCAGCGCGACCACCGGCTTGTGCTGCAGCACGGTGAACTTCAGCCCGAGGTCGATGACGGTGGTCAGCACGAAGCAGGTGCCGCCCACCAGCAGGAACTTCACGAGCTTGCGGTGCCGCACCAGGAACGGCCGGTACCGCTCCGGGACTCGGGCCAACGCGCGTTGCGTAGGGGACGGCATTTCGGCAGTCTCGCACGCCCGGGTCCGTACGGCGTACTCGTGACGTCCGCACGGGGTAACGACCCGGGGCGCACGCCGCAGGGGCGCGCGGTGCCGCTCGGCACCCCGCGCCCCTGCGCCCGCCGCGCCTCAGGCGGCGACCAGTACCTCCGCCGGCTCCAGGGCCAGCTTCAGCACCTCGCGGACGTCGGCGACGGCGTGCACGGTGAGCCGCTCCAGCACCTCGGCGGGCACGTCGTCCAGGTCCGCCTCGTTGCGCCGCGGGATGATCACCGTGCTGACCCCGGCCCGGTCGGCGGCGAGCAGCTTCTGCTTGACGCCGCCGATCGGCAGCACCCGGCCGGTGAGGGACACCTCGCCGGTCATCGCCACGTCGGTGCGCACCTTGCGCCCGGACAGCAGCGAGGCGAGCGCGGTGGTCATGGTGATGCCGGCGCTCGGGCCGTCCTTGGGGACGGCGCCCGCCGGGACGTGCAGGTGGATGCCGCGGTCCCGCAGCCCGGTGACGGGCAGTTCGAGTTCGGCGCCGCGCGAGCGGAGGTAGGAGAGCGCGATGTGCGCGGACTCCTTCATCACGTCGCCGAGCTGACCGGTGAGGGTGAGCCCGGTGGAACCGGTCTCGGCGTCGGCGAGCGAGGCCTCGATGTAGAGGACGTCGCCGCCCGCGCCGGTGACGGCCAGCCCGGTGGCGACGCCGGGGACGGCGGTGCGCCGCTCGGCGGGCTCCTGGGCGGACTCGGGGGTGTGGTGCGGCCGGCCGATCAGCCCGCGCAGGTCGTCGGCGCCGATCGCGGCGGGCAGCCGCCGCTCGCCGAGTTCGCTCTGCGCGGCGACCTTGCGCAGGATGCGCGCGATCGAGCGCTCCAGGTTCCGCACGCCCGCCTCGCGGGTGTACTCGCCGGCGAGCCTGCGCAGCGCGCCCTCGTCGACCGCCACCTCGTCGTCCCTCAGCCCGGCCTTGGCGAGCTGCCGGGGCAGCAGGTGGTCGCGGGCGATGACGACCTTCTCGTCCTCGGTGTAGCCGTCGAGCCGGACGAGCTCCATCCGGTCGAGCAGCGGCTCGGGGATCGCCTCCAGCACGTTGGCGGTGGCGAGGAAGACCACGTCGGAGAGGTCGAGCTCGACCTCCAGGTAGTGGTCGCGGAAGGTGTGGTTCTGCGCCGGGTCGAGGACTTCGAGCAGGGCGGCGGCCGGGTCGCCGCGGTAGTCGGAGCCGACCTTGTCGATCTCGTCGAGCAGGACGACCGGGTTCATCGAGCCGGCCTCCTTGATCGCCCGGACGACGCGGCCGGGCAGCGCGCCGACGTAGGTGCGCCGGTGGCCGCGGATCTCGGCCTCGTCGCGGACGCCGCCGAGCGCCACCCGGACGAAGGAGCGGCCCATGGCCCGGGCGACGGACTCGCCCAGCGAGGTCTTGCCGACGCCGGGCGGGCCGACCAGGGCGAGCACCGCACCGCCGCGGCGGCCGCCGATCTGCCCCAGCCCCTGGTCGGCGCGGCGCTTGCGGACGGCCAGGTACTCGACGATCCGGTCCTTCACGTCCGAGAGGCCGGCGTGGTCGGCGTCGAGCACGGCGCGGGCGCCGGCGATGTCGTAGGAGTCGGTGGACCGCTCGTTCCAGGGCAGTTCGAGGACGGTGTCCAGCCAGGTGCGGATCCACGAGCCCTCGGGCGACTGGTCGCTGGACCGCTCCAGCTTGTCGACCTCCTTGAGGGCCGCCTCGCGGACCTTCTCCGGCAGGTCGGCGGCCTCGACGCGGGCCCGGTAGTCGTCCTCCTCCGAGGCGGACTCGCCGTTCAGCTCGGCGAGCTCCTTGCGGACGGCCTCCAGCTGGCGGCGGAGCAGGAACTCCTTCTGCTGCTTGGCGACCCCTTCTTCCACGTCCTTGCGGATGGTGTCGTTGACCTCCTCCTCGGCGAGGTGGTCGCGCAGCAGGGTGAGCGCGTACTCCAGACGGGCCAGCTGGTCGGCCTCCAGCAGCACCTTGAGCTTCTGCTCGGCGGTGGCGAAGGGCGCGTAGCCGATGTTGTCGGCGAGTTCGCCGACGCCGTCGATGGCCGCGACCCGGTCGACGATCTGCCAGGCGCCGCGCTTGCGCAGCCACTGGGTGGAGAGCGCCTTGTACTCCTTCACGAGGTCGGCGGCCCGGCCGGCCACGGCGGTGCCGGCGGAGGACTCCCGGAAGGGCGTGGTCTCGACCCACAGGGCGGCGCCGGGGCCGGTGGTGCCGGCGCCGATGCGCACCCGGCGCACGGCGCGCACCAGCGCGGCCGGGTCGCCGTCGGCGAGGCGGCCGACCTGTTCGACGGTGGCCAGCGTGCCGGCGGCGGCGTACGAGCCGTCGAGGCGCGGGACCAGCAGCACCTGGGGCTTGCCCGGGCCGGTCGCCGCCGCCCGGGCGGCCTCGACGGCGGCGCGGACCTCGGCGTCGGACAGGTCGAGCGGGACGACCATGCCCGGGAGCACCACCTCGTCGTCGAGCGGCAGCACGGGCAGGGTGAGCGGAACGGACGTCGATGCCATGATCTCTCCCCAGTCAGTGAAGTTGAGCTGACCTGACTAAGGATTGGCGGGGCACGATTGTTCCCCGGGCGTCGTTCGCTGTGAGCGATCACCGACGGCGACCGGCGAAGCGCAGGTCGGGCGGGCGGAGGCGCAGGGAAGCGCCGCCGGGCGCGGGCGGGCGGGCGGGGGAAGCGCGGGTCAGACGCGGACGGGCAGCGGGGCCGGGGCGGGCCGGCGGCGCCGGAGCGGGCGCCGGGGGCCGCGGCGCAGCGGGCGCCAGAGGGCGATGCCGATCAGCAGGGCGGCCGGGTGGCCGATGCCGGTGACGAGGTCGGTCCCGTCGAGGAACTGCTCGCCGACCAGGACGGCGGCGATGCCGAGGGCGAGGTTCCGGCCGGCCGGGGGCAGCAGGCCGGCGAGCGCGCCGAGGCTGGCGAGGACGCCGTAGCTGACGCCGATGTCGAGGTCGCCGAGGGCGTCGACGGGCAGCGCGCGGACGGCGACCGCCGCCAGCACCACGGCCTGGGAGAGCAGGGTGGCGCCGACGTGCCCGGCGGCGAACACCCCGGCCGCCCGGCGGCCGCCGACCCGGCGCTCCAGCGGGGCGACCGTCAGCAGGAAGGCCCATAGATAAGGGGTCCACACCGGGCCGGCCACCCAGAGGCCGCTGGCCGCGAGGGCGAGCACGGGGTGGTGCGCGAGGTTGTGAACGTCGGTGGAGGAGAGCGCCTGCAGCCGGTGCACCAGCTGCGGGTCCCCGAACCGGGTGAAGAGGGTGGTGCCGAGCAGCAGGGCCAGGTAGCCGAGCGCGAAGGGGTTGCGCCGCGGAGTGGGGAGCGCTGCGCGCAGCCCCCGGAGCAGATCGCGCGCGCGGTCGCGGACCAGGTCGCGGCGCGCCGCCGCACGGCCGGTACCGCTCGCCGCCATGGGGCCCTCCGTCCGCCGGACTGCCGTCACCCGCCCCCGTGTGCAACGTGTCGAGGGCGTGCGGGGATCCGCACGGACGGTGCCCGCGGAGACACCGGTGGCCCTTGTCGTGACCACGATACGTTCCCAGGCTGGGAGCCCGCTGGGGAAGAGCTGTGAAGAATGCTTGAGCTTCGACGCACCGGCTGCACGCCTTGGTCCGTACCTGCCCTCCGTTCACGGAGAAGCAGCCCAAAAGTAAGGGGCACAAGCCGCACTCGGAACCATACGGATCGTTACAACTGCGAATTTCGCCCGGTAAGGTATCGCCCCGTGCCCGGTCCCGACGGGGATCGGCATCGATCCGTGGCCCGGATGTGTCCGGGCCACCTGCCGGAACGCCCCCGGTGTCCGTACTCTGCGTGGAGTGCGGGTCGGGTGTGCGGACCACACACGGCGCATCCACGCCGCGCAGGGGGCCGACGGCGGAACGGCACCCAGCCGACGCGGCAGGCCGGGCACAGCCCACATACGGACCGAAACGACTACGACGCGGCGCCGCCACCCCCACAGGTGTCGGCCCGCAGCCCTGGGGGCGGTGGCGTGACCGTGACAGAGATTCAGCAAGAGACCGGCAGCAGCCCGGTCGGTACGCAGCGGCGAGTACTGGTGGTGGAGGACGAACCGACCATCGCCGAGTCCATCGCAGCCCGCCTGGGAGCGGAGGGCTTCAAGGTCGCCGTGGCCCACGACGGGCCCGGCGCGGTGGACGGCTTCCACACCTGGCAGCCCGACCTGGTGGTGCTCGACATCATGCTGCCGGGCTTCGACGGCCTGGAGGTGTGCCGCCGGATCCAGGCGCAGCGCCCGGTGCCGGTGCTCATGCTGACCGCGCGGGACGACGAGACGGACCTGCTGGTCGGCCTCGGCGTCGGTGCGGACGACTACATGACCAAGCCGTTCTCCATGCGCGAGCTGGCGGCCCGCGTCAACGTGCTGCTGCGCCGCGTCGAGCGCGCCCAGCAGGCGGCGAGGACGCCGGCGCTCGGCTCGCTGCGCTTCGGCGAGCTGGAGATCGACCACGTGCAGCGCCGGGTGCGGCTCGGCTCGGGCGACGTCCACCTGACGCCGACCGAGTTCGACCTGCTGGCCTGCCTCGCCGCGCAGCCGCGCGCGGTGCTCACCCGCGAGCAGCTGCTCGCGGAGGTCTGGGACTGGACGGACGCCTCGGGCACCCGCACGGTCGACAGCCACGTCAAGGCGCTGCGCCGGAAGATCGGCGCCAGCTGGATCCGCACGGTGCACGGCGTCGGGTACGCCCTGGAGGCACCCCTTTCCTGAGCCGGTGCACCGAGGGCTGGGCCGCCGGGGGGCCCACGCCTTCAGCCGACGCACCGCTCCGACCGCAGGGGCACGATGACCTTTCCACAGCAACGCAGAGGGGACGCCGCCGAGCGTCCCGGCCCCGGCCTGGCCGGCCGGGCCGCCCGCCGGGTGTGGGACGACATGCGGCCGTTCGACCCGGTGCGGTCCATCAAGGGCAAGCTCGCCCTGCTGGTGATCGTCTCCGTCTGCCTGGCCACCGGGATGGTGGTCGTGGCGATCCGGTCCGAGACGCAGATCCGGATCATCATGATCTTCTCGATGATCGCGTCGCTGCTGTTCATGCAGTTCCTCGCGCACGGACTGACCGCGCCGCTGCGCGCGATGACCGCCGCGGCCCGGGCGATGGCCCGCGGCGACTACAGCACCCGGGTGGACACCTCCTCCCGGGACGAGATCGGCGAGCTCGCCGACTCCTTCAACCGCATGGCGGCCGATCTGGAGGCCGCCGACCGGCACCGCCGGGAGCTGATCGCCAACGTCTCGCACGAGCTGCGCACGCCGATCGCGGCGCTGCGGGCCGTCCTGGAGAACGTGGTGGACGGCGTCGTCCGGCCCGAGCCCAAGACGCTGGGCGCCGCGCTGGAGCAGACCGAGCGGCTGGGCCGGCTGATCACCCACCTGCTGGACCTCTCCAAGCTCGACGACGGCGTGGTGCCGCTGGACACCCGCCCGTTCGAGGTGCGGCCGTTCCTGGACGGCGTGCTCCGCGGGGTGACGGTGGACGGCGCCACCGCGGGCGGCGCCTACGGCCGCCGCGGCGACGTGCGGCTGAGCCTGGACGTGCAGCCGGACGGCCTGACCGCCGTCGCCGACGAGGAGCGGCTGCACCAGGTGGTCGCCAACCTCGTCGACAACGCCTGCAAGCACTCCCCGGCGGGCGGCACGGTGACCGTGCGGGCCCGGCCGGGCGAGCAGGGCGGCGCCCTGCTGCTGCAGGTCGAGGACGAGGGCCCCGGCATCCCGCTACAGGACCGCGCGCGGGTGTTCGAGCGCTTCGGGCGCAGCGGCAGCGCGACCGCGCAGGGCCCCGGCAGCGACGGCGGCACCGGACTCGGCCTGGCCATCGCCCGCTGGGCGGTGGACCTGCACGGCGGCGAGATCCGCGTCGCCGAGACGGACCGGGGCTGCCGGATCGAGGTCACGCTGCCCGGCGAGGCACCCCTCGCCACGGGGCTCCCCACCGGGTGACACGCCGTACCCGAACGTTGTCACACAACTGGGACACAACGGGGCCGGTCCGACATCGGACCGGCCCCCGCCCGCCTCCGGGTGCCCATATTGTCTGATTTTGTGGGGATAATGGTGCAGACCGAACGTGTCCAGCTACCCCTACCCGCGGGTTTCTAACGCGCACAACCGGCCAAATTCCGGCCTATCACTGTGATCTGGGCGACGCCTGGCCAGGGGGGACTGCGCGATCACTGGTCGGAGGCGTAGCCTTAATCCCCGCTGTCCACCATCCCAAAAGGAAGCGGAAGAGGGCGGTTGCCCCGATGTCGCCACACCCTGAAACCCCCAGCTCGGCAAGCTCCACTGGCTTCGGCCCCAATGAGTGGCTCGTCGACGAGATCTACCAGCAGTACCTCCAGGACCCGAACTCGGTCGACCGAGCCTGGTGGGACTTTTTCGCCGACTACAAGCCCGGTACCGAGGTGACTCCAGTGACCCAGGCCGCAACCCAGGTCGGCTCCGTGCCGACCCCCGTTGCTGCTCCTGCTGCCCCTGCTGCTCCCGCCGCCGCACCGGCGCCCGCTGCACCGGCCGCGCCGGTCCAGCCGGCCGCCGCGCCGCTGGCAGCAGCCCCTGCCGCGCCGCCCGCGCCGAAGGCCGCCGCCCCGGCTGCGCCCGCGCCGGCCGCGCAGGGAACCGAGCTCGTCCAGCTGCGCGGCCCCGCGAAGGCCGTCGCCACGAACATGGACGCCTCGCTGGAGGTGCCGACCGCGACGTCGGTGCGTGCCGTCCCGGCCAAGCTGCTGATCGACAACCGCATCGTCATCAACAACCACCTGCAGCGCGCCCGCGGTGGCAAGGTCTCCTTCACCCACCTGATCGGTTACGCGCTCGTCCAGGCCGTCAAGGCCTCGCCGGGCATGAACCACAGCTACAAGGTCGAGGACGGCAAGGCCTACCTGGTCAAGCCGGAGCACGTGAACCTCGGTCTGGCGATCGACCTGGTCAAGCCGAACGGCGACCGCCAGCTCGTGGTCGCGGCGATCAAGAAGGCCGAGACCCTCGACTTCTTCGGCTTCTGGCAGGCCTACGAGGACATCGTCCGCCGCGCCCGCGCCAACAAGCTGACCATGGACGACTTCACCGGGGTCACCGTCTCGCTGACCAACCCCGGCGGCATCGGCACCGTCCACTCCGTGCCCCGCCTGATGCAGAACCAGGGCACCATCGTCGGCGTCGGCGCCATGGAGTACCCGGCCGAGTTCCAGGGCTCCTCCCCCGACACCCTCGCGCGTCTCGGCGTCTCCAAGATCATGACGCTGACCTCGACCTACGACCACCGCGTCATCCAGGGCGCCGCGTCGGGCGAGTTCCTGCGCACGATCCACCAGCTCCTGCTGGGCGAGCACGGCTTCTACGACGAGGTCTTCGAGTCGCTGCGCATCCCCTACGAGCCGGTGCGCTGGGCGACCGACGTGGCCGCCACCCACGACGACGAGGTCAACAAGACCGCCCGCGTCATGGAGCTCATCCACGCGTACCGCGTGCGCGGCCACCTGATGGCCGACACCGACCCGCTGGAGTACAAGCAGCGCAAGCACCCCGACCTGGACGTCGTCCAGCACGGCCTCACCCTGTGGGACCTGGAGCGCGAGTTCGCGGTCGGCGGCTTCGGCGGCCAGAAGATGATGAAGCTCCGCGACATCCTCGGCCTGCTGCGCAACACCTACTGCCGCACCGTCGGCATCGAGTACATGCACATCCAGGACCCGAAGCAGCGCAAGTGGCTGCAGGAGCGCCTGGAGAAGCCGTACACCAAGCCCGAGCGCGAGGAGCAGCTGCGCATCCTGCGCCGCCTCAACTCCGCCGAGGCCTTCGAAACGTTCCTGCAGACCAAGTACGTCGGGCAGAAGCGCTTCTCGCTGGAGGGCGGCGAGTCCCTGATCCCGCTGCTCGACGCGACGATCGACGCCGCCGCCGAGCACCGCCTGGACGAGGCCGTCATCGGCATGGCCCACCGCGGCCGCCTGAACGTGCTGGCGAACATCGTCGGCAAGCCGTACGCCCGGATCTTCGGCGAGTTCGAGGGCAACCTCGACCCGAAGTCGATGCACGGCTCCGGCGACGTGAAGTACCACCTGGGCGCCGAGGGCACCTTCACCGGCCTGGACGGCGAGACCATCAAGGTCTCGCTCGCGGCGAACCCCTCGCACCTGGAGACCGTCGACCCGGTCGTCGAGGGCATCGTCCGCGCCAAGCAGGACGTCCTGGACCAGGGCGGCACCACCTTCCCGGTGCTCCCCATCCAGGTCCACGGCGACGCGGCCTTCGCCGGCCAGGGCGTCGTCGCGGAGACCCTGAACATGTCTCAGCTGCGGGGCTACCGCACCGGCGGCACGATCCACCTCGTGGTCAACAACCAGGTCGGCTTCACCGCCGCCCCGGCCTCCTCCCGCTCGTCGATGTACTGCACCGACGTGGCGCGCATGATCGAGGCGCCGATCTTCCACGTGAACGGCGACGACCCCGAGGCCGTCGTCCGCGTCGCGCGGCTCGCCTTCGAGTTCCGGCAGGAGTTCCACAAGGACGTCGTCATCGACCTCATCTGCTACCGCCGCCGCGGTCACAACGAGGCCGACAACCCGTCCTTCACCCAGCCGCTGATGTACGACCTGATCGACAAGAAGCGCTCGGTCCGCAAGCTGTACACCGAGGGCCTGATCGGCCGCGGCGACATCACCATGGAAGAGGCGGAGCAGGCGCTCCAGGACTTCCAGGGCCAGCTGGAGAAGGTCTTCGCCGAGGTGCGCGAGGCGGCCACCGCGCCGGCCCCGGCCACCAACGGCAAGCCGGTCGCCGACTTCCCGGTCTCCATCCAGACCGGCATCTCCGAGGAGATGGTGAAGCGGATCGCCGCCTCGCAGGTCAACCTGCCGGAGTGGCTGACCGTCCACCCGCGTCTGCTGCCGCAGCTGCAGCGCCGCGCCGCCTCGGTCGAGGACAACACCATCGACTGGGCCATGGGCGAGACCCTCGCCATCGGCTCGCTGCTGATGGAGGGCCACCCCGTCCGCCTCGCCGGCCAGGACAGCCGCCGCGGCACCTTCGGCCAGCGCCACGCCGTCCTCATCGACCGCAACACCGGCGAGGACTACACCCCGCTGCTGTACCTGACCGAGGACCAGGCCCGCTTCACCGTCTACGACAGCCTGCTGTCGGAGTACGCGGCGATGGGCTTCGAGTACGGCTACTCGCTGACCCGCCCCAACGCGCTGGTCATGTGGGAGGCGCAGTTCGGCGACTTCGTCAACGGCGCCCAGACCATGGTCGACGAGTACATCGCCTCCGCCGAGCAGAAGTGGGGCCAGCACTCCGGCGTCGTCCTGCTGCTGCCGCACGGCTACGAGGGCCAGGGCCCGGACCACTCGTCCGCCCGCCCGGAGCGCTTCCTCCAGCTCTGCGCGCAGAACAACATGACGGTCGCCATGCCGACCTCGCCGTCGAACTACTTCCACCTGCTCCGCTGGCAGGCCCACAACCCGCACCACAAGCCGCTCGTCGTCTTCACCCCGAAGTCGATGCTGCGTCTGAAGGCCGCGGCGTCGGCCCGGGCCGAGTTCCTGTCGGGCTCGTTCAAGCCGGTCATCGGGGACACCACGGTGGACCCGTCGCAGGTGCGCAAGGTCGTCATCACCTCCGGCAAGTTCTACTACGACCTGGAGGCGGCCCGCGCCGAGCGCGGTGTCACCGACACCGCCCTCGTCCGCGTCGAGCGGCTCTACCCTCTGCCGGTGGCCGAGCTCCAGGAGGAGCTGGCCCGCTACGGCGACGACGTCCAGTTCGTCTGGGCGCAGGAGGAGCCGGCCAACCAGGGTGCCTGGCCGTTCATCGCGATGAACCTGGTCGACCACCTGCAGGTCGTCGTCGGCCGCAACGCCAACGGCGCCCGCCTGCGCCGGGTCGCCCGGACGGCCTCCTCGGCCCCCGCGGTCGGCTCGGCCAAGCGCCACGCCGCCGAGCAGCAGGCCCTCGTCGACGAGGTGTTCTCGCTCTGACGCGCCGTCGCTGACGCACCGTCACAGGGCCCGGTCCCGCCGTCCAGGCGGGGCCGGGCCCCGGCCTTTCCCACGCACGCCCCGGCGTCCCCGGCGCCCCGGCTCTCCTGCCGGGGTGTCAGGTCGCTACGGTAGGGCCCGTCGTACCGCACCTCCGGGGGAGCCGCCGCATGTCCAACGATCTGCCGTCCGTGTTCCAGCCGCTGCAGCCGGAGGACCCGAGGGAGGTCGGCGGCTACCGGGTCTTCGCCCGGCTCGGCGCCGGCGGCATGGGCCGGGTGTACCTCTCCTACACCCCGGGCGGCCGGCCGGTCGCGCTGAAGGTGGTGCGCGCGGAGTTCGCCGAGGACGGCGAGTTCCGGCGGCGCTTCGCCCAGGAGGTCGCCAACGCGCAGCGGATCCACGGCCTGTACACCGCGCAGGTGATCGACGCCGGCCCGGACGCCGATGCCCCGTGGCTGGTCACCGCGTACGTGCCCGGGCCCTCGCTGCAGCAGGTGATCCGCGAGCACGGCGCGCTGCCGCCCCGCACCGTGCTGCTGCTGGTCGGCGGCATCGCCGAGGCGCTGCAGGCGATCCACGGGGTCCAGGTCGTGCACCGGGACCTCAAGCCGGCCAACGTGCTGGTCGCCTCGGACGGCCCGCGGGTCATCGACTTCGGCATCGCCCGGGCCGCGGACGCCACCGCGCTCACCGGGACGGGGTACCGGATCGGCTCCCCCGCGTTCATGTCGCCCGAGCAGGCGCAGGGCAGACCGGTCACCGCCGCCACCGACGTCTTCGCGCTCGGCGCGCTCGCGGCGTACGCGGCGGGCGGCGCACCGCCGTTCGGCGAGGGCCCGGACACCGCGGTGCTCTACCGCGTGGTGCACGAGGAGCCGGACCTGGCGGCCGTCCCGGCCGGCCTGCGGGAGCTGCTGGCGCGCTGCCTGGCCAAGGACCCGGCGCGGCGCCCCGCTCCGGCCGAGGTCATCGAGGCGGCCCGCAGCCATCCGGCGGTCGGCGGCCAGCTGCGGTTCGCCGACGACTGGCTGCCCGACCGGGTGAACACCGAGATCACCCGCCGCTCGGACCTGCCGCGCACCCCGCCGACCCCGTTGCCGGTGCCGCCCGCCGCGCCGCCGATGCCGACCGCTGCGGCCACCGCGCCGTCGATCGGCGCCCCGCCGGCCGCCGCCCCGCCGTACCCGGCGCCGCAGTACCCGGCCGCGCAGTCCCCCTACCCGGCGCCTCCCCACCCGGCGTCGCCGTACCCGACCGCGCCGGCCGGTGCGGTGCCGCCGCCGGTGGGCGCGTTCGGTCCGCCGCAGCCGGCCGGCGCCCCGACCGTGCCGGTGGCGCCCGGCCCGCAGCCCGGTCCGCACTCCGGTCCGCCGGCCGCGGGCGGGCCCGTCCGCCGGGGCGGCGTCTCCTGGAAGACCCTGCTGGCCGTGGCCGCGGCGACGGCGGTGGTCGGCACCGGGGTCGGCGTGGCCCTGTCCTCGGGGAACGGCGGTGGCGGTACGGGCGGCAGCACGCCGAGCGCACAGGCCGACGGCACCCGCCGGACGGCCGGCGGGTCGCAGGACTCGGCGGCGCCGACCGCCGCGCAGGGCGGCAAGGGCGGGTCCACCGGGAAGCCCGCCGGCGGGTACACCCCGGTCTACACCGACCAGGTGCTCTCCAGCCCCGACTACACGTACGTCTTCGACCTGACGACCGGCAAGGTGGTGTCCTCCTCGACCAACCCGGCCTGGGTGCTGGAGCCCAGTTACGGCCACTTCAACTGGTCGAGCGGCTCGGACGCCTTCCTGACCACCGAGAACCACCTCACCCCGGCCGAGTGCGCGACGGGCGTCGAGCAGCAGCCGGTCGCCGACGTGAAGTACGAGGCGCTGCCGGTCGGCGGGCTGTTCTGCCTGCGCAACCGGGAGAACGGCGGCATCGTCGTGGTGAAGACCGTCGAACAGGGCAACACCAGCGACTCCCGGGCGAAGGTCTCGATCAGCTACTTCCGCCGCAACGGCTGATCGGCGGCGGACTATCCTGACCGGGTCACACCCCACCGGACCGGAGCACAGCGTGTACTTCACCGACCGAGGCATCGAGGAGCTGGAGAGCCGTCGCGGCGACGAGGAGGTCACCTTCGAGTGGCTGGCCGAGCGGCTGCGGGAGTTCGTCGACCTCAACCCGGACTTCGAGATCCCGGTCGAGCGGCTGGCCACCTGGCTGGCCCGGCTCGACGACGAGGACGAGGACTGATCCGCAGCACCGCGAAGGGCTGCGGACGCCGCACGACGAGGGCCCGGAAGGCATCCGCCTTCCGGGCCCTCAGGCGTCTCGGGGTCGCGGTGTCCGGGTCGGGTCGGGGTTGACTTCGAAACCTCGCGATATATCGTGTCTATCAGTCGACGCGATATACATCGCGAAACGGGAGGACGGGGAACCATGAGCGAGTGGACGGTCGAACAGCCCGACAGGATCACCATCGACGAGCCCGTCGAGGCCCTGCACGTACGGATCATGAGCGGCGCGGTCAACGTCGTCGCCGCCGAGGGCCCGGCCCGCCTGGAGGTCACCGAGCTGGAGGGCGAGCCCCTCAACGTCGACCTGACCGGCGGCGTGCTCACCGTGGCCTACAAGGACTTCGACTGGAACGAGCTGAGCGAGACGGTGAAGTCCGTCCAGTCGGTGAAGGCCTTCCTCTCCTCGCTGCGCCGCAAGCGGCGCGCCGTCGTCTCGCTGGCCGTCCCGGCCGGCACCGAGGTCAAGATCGGCTCCGCCTCCGCGGACACCACCGTCTCCGGGGTCACCGGCCCGGTCGCCGTGCACGGCGCGAGCGGCGCCACCACCCTGGTCGGGCTCTCCGGCCGGATCCAGGCCAACACCGTCTCCGGCGACGTGGACGCCCAGTCGGTCTCCGGCGAGCTGCGCGTCAAGTCCGTGTCCGGCCAGCTCACCGTGGTCGCCGGCACCGCCGACAAGGTGCAGGCCAAGACGGTCAGCGGCGCGGTCACCCTCGACCTCGACGTCCAGACGCCGACCGACATCACCGTCACCACGGTCAGCGGCCCGGTCGGCGTCCGGCTGCCCTCGGTCGCCGACGCCAAGGTCGAGGCCGGCACCACCACCGGGGACGTCACCTCCACCTTCGCCGAGCTCACCGTGGCCGGCAGCTGGGGCGCCAAGCGGCTCTCCGGCCAGCTCGGCAGCGGCACCGGCCGCCTCCAGGTGACCACCGTCTCCGGCGCGATCACCGTGCTGCACCGGCCGGAGGACGAGGACGCGCCCCCCGCCAAGGAGCTCACCGCCGGCCCGGACGGCCCCGACCTGACCAAGCCCGACCTGACCGAGGAGGCCTGAGCGATGTCCCCCGTCTTCGGCCACGGCCGGCTCCGCCTCTACCTCCTCAAGCTGCTGGACGAGTCCCCCCGGCACGGCTACGAGGTGATCCGCCTGCTGGAGGAGCGCTTCCAGGGGCTGTACGCGCCCTCCGCCGGCACGGTCTACCCCCGGCTCGCGAAGCTGGAGAAGGAGGGCCTGGTCACCCACAGCACCGAGGGCGGCCGCAAGGTCTACCGGCTCACCGACGCGGGCCGCGCCGAACTGGCGGCCCGTCAGGACGAGCTCGCCGAGCTGGAGGTGGAGATCCGCGACTCCGTCGCCCATCTCGCCGGCGCGATCCGCGAGGACGTCCGGGACACCGCGAAGGACCTCCGCGAGGAGCTCTGGGGCGCCGCCCGCCAGGCCCCCCGGCCGGAGCCCGCGTCCGGCGGCGGCGACCCATGGGCCGGCCCCTGGGGCGACAAGGAGGCCTGGCAGCGCGCCAAGGAGGAGTACGAGCGGTTCAAGTCCCAGGCCAAGGAGCAGGCCAAGCGCGCCAAGGAGCAGGAGCGCGCCGCCAAGGCCAAGGCGAAGGCCGCCGAGGCGGAGGCCCGTCGGCTGCGCGAGCAGTCCAGGGCCGCCCGCACCGCCGCTCAGCAGGAGGCCCTGCGGATCAAGCGGCGGGTGGAGGAGCAGGTCCGCGAGCACACCGCCCGCGGCGAGTGGTCCACCGGGCTCGCCGAGGGGCTGGCCGAGCTCACCCGCAGCCTCGGCGGCCTGGCCGACGCCGCCCGCTGGGGCCACCCGGCGCCGGCCGAGGAGGTCCGGATCACCCGGGTCGACCTCGACGAGGACGGTGCGGACGACGCCGCCACCGAGGAGCTGCCCGGCTGGGCGCGCACCGACCCGGACGCCGACCCGGCCCGCGAGCTGGAGCGGCTGCTCGACCGCTTCCGCGACCACGTCCGGGACACCGCCCGCGACGGCGGGGTGAGCGCCGATCAGCTCGCCCGCGCGCAGGCCACGCTGGCCGCCGCGGCCCGGCGGCTGTTCGGCTGAGCGCACGTCACGGCGGAGGGGCCCGACGGACCGTCGTTTCTCGGGCCCCTCCGCCGTGTGTCAGGGCTCCCGTGTCAGGGCGTCAGCACGATCTTGCCGAAGACGTCGCCCTTGGCGAGACGGGCGAAGCCCTCGCGCGCCTCGGTGAGCGGCAGCACCGAGTCGATCACCGGCCGCACGCCGGTGTTGGCGCAGAGCGCGAGCAGGCCGGCGAGCTCCTCCTTGGTGCCCATGGTGGAGCCGACCACCTTGAGCTCCAGGAAGAAGATCCGGTTCAGCTCGGCGGCCTTCGGGCTCGGGCCCGAGGTGGCGCCGGAGATCACGATCGTGCCGCCGGGGCGCAGCGACTTCACCGAGTGCGACCAGGTGGCGGCGCCGACCGTCTCCATCACGGCGTCCACCCGCTCGGGCAGCCGGGCGCCGCTCTCGAAGGCGGCGTCGGCGCCGAGCTCCACGGCGCGGGCGCGCTTGGCCTCGTCCCGTCCGGTGACCCAGACCCGCAGGCCGGCGGCCTTGGCGAGGACGACCAGCGCGGTGGAGACACCGCCGCCGGCGCCCTGGACGAGGACGGTGTCGCCGGGCTTGACGCCGGCGTTGGTGAAGAGCATCCGGTAGGCCGTCAGCCAGGCGGTGGGCAGGCAGGCGGCCTGCTCGAAGCTGAGCTCGGCGGGCTTGGGCAGCAGGTTCCAGGTGGGGACGGCGACCTTGCCGGCGAAGGTGCCCTGGTAGCGCTCGGTGAGGATGGAGCGCGGCTCGGCCGGGCCGACGCCGTGGCCGCTCTGGCCGACGACGGAGTGGATGACCACCTCGTTGCCGTGCTCGTCGACACCGGCGGCGTCGCAGCCGAGGATCATCGGCAGGCGCTCGGCGGGCAGGCCGACGCCGCGCAGCGACCAGAGGTCGTGGTGGTTGAGGGTGGCGGCCCTGACGTTGACGACGCTCCAGCCCTCGCGGGCTTCGGGCTCCGGGAGTTCGCCCAACTCCAGTGCGCTCAGCGGGTCGTCCGGATCGATGCGGGCGGCGTAGGCAGCGAACATGGTCCGGACGATATCGGCGCGGGCGGGGCGGCCGGTACCACGCAACCGTGTGACCTGCGCTACCGGAGGAACGCACCGGGGGCGCGTGGAGGCATGGCCTCCGCGCGCCCCCTGGGTGGTACGCCCCGGGCGACGGGCCGTCAGGCGCGGGCGACGCCCTCGGCCCGGGCGGCCTCGGCGACGGCCTTGGAGACCGCCGGCGCGACCCGCTCGTCGAAGGGCGAGGGGATGACCTTCTGCGGGGTCAGCTCGTCGGCGACCACGGCGGCGAGCGCCTGGGCGGCGGCGAGCTTCATGCCCTCGGTGATCCGGGTGGCGCGGACCTGCAGGGCGCCGGCGAAGATGCCGGGGAAGGCCAGCACGTTGTTGATCTGGTTCGGGAAGTCGCTGCGGCCGGTGGCGACGACCGCCGCGTACCGGTGCGCGACCTCGGGGTGGATCTCCGGGTTCGGGTTGGCCATGGCGAAGACGAAGCAGCCCTCGGCCATGGTCGCGACGACGTCCTCCGGGACGGTTCCGCCGGAGACGCCGATGAAGACGTCGGCGCCGGCGAGCGCGTCGGCCAGCGAGCCCTTGAGGCCGGTCCGGTTGGTCAGGGCGGCGATCTCGGCCTTGACGTCGGTGAGGTCCTCGCGACCCTGGTGGACCACGCCGCGGCGGTCGCAGACGGCGACGTCGCCGATGCCGGCGGCGAGCAGCATCTTGGCGATGGCGATGCCCGCGGCGCCGGCGCCGGAGATGACGGCGCGCAGGGTGCCGACCTCGCGGCCGGTCACCTTGGCGGCGTTCCACAGCGCGGCGGTGGTGACGATCGCGGTGCCGTGCTGGTCGTCGTGGAAGACCGGGACGTCCAGGGCGTCCTGCAGCCGGCGCTCGATCTCGAAGCAGCGCGGGGCGGAGATGTCCTCCAGGTTGACGCCGCCGAAGGACGGGGCCAGCCGGACGACGGTCTCGACGATCTCGTCCACGCCGGTGCAGGCCAGCGCGATCGGGACGGCGTCCACGCCGCCGAACTGCTTGAAGAGGATCGCCTTGCCCTCCATCACGGGCAGCGACGCCTCGGGGCCGATGTCGCCGAGGCCGAGCACGGCGGTGCCGTCGGTGACCACCGCGACGGTGTTGGACTTCCAGGTGTAGTCGTTGACCAGCTCGGGCTGCTCGGCGATGGCGGTGCAGACCCGGGCGACACCGGGGGTGTAGGCGAGGGACAGGTCGTCCGCGTCGCGCACCGGAACCGTGGCCCGGACCTCCATCTTGCCGCCGCGGTGGAGCGCGAAGACGGCGTCGACCGGATCGTCGGTGTCCTGGGTGTTGGGGTGGATGATCTCCGCTGCCACGTTGACCTCTTCGTCAATGATCAGCGAGGACGCCCGGCCGACGGTCGATCGACACCGCGGACGCCGCCACGGGGGACGGCGACGCCGGGTACGCGAGGCGTACCCGGTGTCCGGGGTCGGGGCGCGGCCGTCGGGCGACGCCCTCGAAATGAGGGTTTTGGGTTCTGCGTGCTGTCCGGTCGTGCCCAGGCGCATCCGCATCGGGACGGACGGTGACACACCGGCGAGCCTAGGTGGGACAAAGGCACCGCACCTGTGCCTTTTCGTCCTCGTCGTGTGCCGTTCACCGCACGGAGGCCCTTGACATTGCCCGGATCCCGGTGGAATCCGACAGCCCGGACCGACCCGCGGCAGGACGGTACACGCACCCGCAGGAGTGAACGCAGACACGGAGGGGAGCTGGTGCCTCGGCTACGGAGTCGGCGTCGTCGACTTCCGGTCCTGCGCACCCCGAATCCGCCCCGCTCGATTGTGAGCAGCGGAATCGGCGGTCTGCCTTCGTTCGTCGGGGGTTACCCGATACCAGATTCTGACATACCCGCGACCTCGGACAGCAGGGCGGGATGGCAGGATCACATTTCCCACACCGACATCCGGACGCTCCCGTTCCGCTCGCGGACGGTACCTTCCGGCCAGCAGCGCCACCCTCGCCTGCTCCACCGCTCCCCCGCTCCCCCAGGAGGACCACCGCATGCACGCCTTCGCGCCCCGCCCCGCCCGCACCATCGCCGCGGGGGCTGCGCTCGTCGCGGGAACCCTGCTGCTGACCGCGTGCGGCAGCTCCGGCCCGGCCAAGCCCAGTGAGGACGACCTGCACGGCCGGCTGCCGGAGAGCATCCGCACCAAGGGGGTCCTCAAGATCGCCTCCGACCTGAACTACGCCCCGGTGGAGTTCAAGGCCTCGGACGGCTCGGCGGTCGGCATCGACCCGGACATCGCGGCCGAGCTCGGCAAGCAGCTCGGCGTGAAGGTGGAGATCGCCGACACCGCGTTCGACAAGCTGATACCGGGCCTGCAGGCCGGCGACTTCGACCTGGCGATGTCCGCGATGACCGACAACCGGCAGCGCCGGGAGGGCACCGACGACGCCGGCAAGGTGGTGAACCCGGGCGTCGACTTCGTGGACTACTTCATCGCCGGCACCCAGATGCTCGTCCCCAAGGGCAACCCGGAGAAGATCGCCAAGCTGGACGACCTGTGCGGCCACACCGTGGCGCTGCAGCGCGGCACCACCCAGGACGCGATCGTCGAGCGGCAGGTCGGCGCCTGCGCCCGGGCGCACAAGCCGCTGACGGTGAAGCTGTTCGACAACGACACCGAGGCGCTCGCCGAGCTCGCCGCGGGCCGCGCCGACGCCGACCTGAACGACTACCCGGTGGCCGCGTACGTCGCCGCGAAGGGCGGCCCCAACGGCGCCAAGTTCGACATCGCCGGCGCGCAGCTCCAGCCGTCACCCTACGGAATCGCCGTGAACAAGAAGAACACCGAACTGCGGGACGTTCTGGTCAAGGCGCTCAACCAGATGATCCGCGACGGCTCCTACGAGAACATCCTCCAGAAGTGGGGCGTCGCCGCAGGTGCGGCGCAGAACGCCGTGGTCAACGGCGGCTTCTGAGTCCGGACGCTCCGGCCGGGTTCCCCGGCCGGGCGCCTCCAAGTCTGCATACTTATACGCAGGGTGACAGGGGGCCGGAATTCGTCCGGATAGCGGACAAGAAGGCCCCCCGTTATCCGATTTTGATCTGAATCGGGGCCCGTTCACCGTCCGTGAGTGGCAGGATTCCACCCAACTCGGATCGAACACCGCCTCCCCCGAGGCGCCCCTCTCTGCGAGGCGGTCCGACGCGCGCTCACCTCGGCGGAGGGTGGCGACATGCACGGCTTGAATTTTCGAACAAGTGAACGGCCGGCCCGGCGCCGCACGACGGAGTGCGACCAAAGGCCGGGCGACCGCCACCCCCCGGCGTAGCGCTCCGCTCGTCTCTCCCCCAGGAGGAGATCCCCCTCATGACCGCTCGCACCCTGCGCCCCCGTCTCGTCGCGGCCGGCGCCGCCCTCGCGGCCGGCACCCTGTTCCTCACCGCCTGCAGCTCGTCGTCGAGCAGCTCCGGCTCGGGTGCCGCGACCCCGACGAGCTCCGTCAAGGCCGCGTCGGCCGACCCGTCGCTGGCCGCCCTCGTCCCGGCGGACGTGAAGTCGGGCGGGAAGCTCACCGTCGCCACCGACGCCTCCTACGCCCCGAACGAGTTCAAGGACGACAAGGGCGCCATCGTCGGCATGGACGTCGACCTGGCCAAGGCCATCGCCGCGAAGCTGGGGCTGCAGGCGGACGTCCAGAACGCCGACTTCACCTCGATCATCCCGGGCATCGCCGCCAAGAAGTACCAGCTCGGCATGAGCTCCTTCACGGACACCAAGGAGCGCGAGCAGACGGTCGACATGATCACCTACTTCACGGCCGGCTCCGCCATCGCCGTGAAGAAGGGCAACCCGGACAAGATCGACCCCAAGGACCTCTGCGGCAAGAAGGTCGCCGTCCAGACCGGCACCACCCAGGCCGACGAGATCAAGGACGTCCGCAACCCCGAGTGCGTCAAGGCCGGCAAGCAGCCGATCCCGGGCGACGGCGACAAGTTCTCGCTGCAGACGGACGTCACCCAGGCCCTGGTGGCCGGCCGCGACCAGGTCATGATGGCCGACTCCCCGGTCATCGACTACGCGCTGAAGCAGACCAACGGCCAGCTGGAGAAGATCGGCGACACCTACGACAGCGCCCCCTACGGCATCGTCGTGGCCAAGAACTCCGAGCTGACCAAGGCCGTCCAGGGCGCCGTCCAGGCCCTGATCGCCGACGGCACGTACAAGCAGATCCTCGACAAGTGGGGTGTCTCGGCGGGCGCGATCGCCACGTCCGAGGTCAACGCCGCCAAGAGCTGACGTTCTCCAACCAACCCCCCGAGGCTACTCAACGTGAACCCTATCGATCAGGGGTCGGTGAAGACGGGACGGCCTGAGACCATCAAGGCCGTCCCGGTCCGCCACCCCGGACGCTGGGCGGGAGCGGTCGTCGTCGCCGTCCTCGCGGCGATGCTGATCCACGCCCTGGTGACCAACCCGGCCTTCCAGTGGTCGGTCGTCGGCGACACCCTCTTCAACGACCAGATCATGCACGGCCTGCTCGTCACCCTCGAACTGACCGCCCTGGCGATGGTCATGGGCGTGGTCGGCGGCATCATCCTCGCGGTGATGCGGCTCTCGCCCAACCCGCTGCTCTCCGGAGTGGCCTGGGTGTACATCTGGATCTTCCGCGGCACCCCCGTGCTGGTGCAGCTGGTGTTCTGGAACTTCCTCGCCGCGATCTGGCCGAAGCTCTCCATCGGCATCCCGTTCGGCCCCGAGTTCGTCTCGGGTTCGACCAACGCGCTGATCCCGGTCTTCGTCGCCGCGCTGCTGGGCCTCGGCCTGAACGAGGCGGCCTACATGGCCGAGATCGTCCGCGGCGGCCTGCAGTCCGTGAGCGAGGGCCAGACCGAGGCCGCGCACGCCCTCGGCATGAGCCAGTTCAAGACGATGAAGCGGATCGTCCTCCCGCAGGCGATGCGGGTGATCATCCCGCCGACCGGCAACGAGACCATCTCGATGCTGAAGACCTCGTCCCTGGCGAGCGTCATCGCCCTGGAGGAGCTCTACCAGGCCGGCCACAACATCTTCTCCCGCACGTTCCAGACCATCCCGGTCCTGATCGCGGTCAGCATCTGGTACCTGGTCCTGACCTCGATCCTCACGGTCGGCCAGTACTACATCGAGCGGCACTACGCCCGCGGCGCCAACCGCACCCTGCCGCCCACCCCGCTGCAGCGCGTCCGCGGCATGTTCACCGGCCGCCGCAAGCCGGCGACCACGCACGACGTCGTCCCGGGTCTGGAAGGAGGCGGTCACCTGTGAGCGACCTTGAGAAGACCCCCGCCGACGCGACCCGCGCGATGGTCCGGGCGGAGCGCGTCCACAAGTCCTACGGCCTCGTCGAGGTGCTCAAGGGCATCGACCTGGAGGTCAAGCAGGGCGAGGTGTTCGTGCTGGTCGGGCCGTCCGGCTCCGGCAAGTCCACCTTCCTGCGCTGCATCAACCACCTGGAGAAGATCAACGCCGGCCGGCTCTACGTCGACGGCGACCTGGTGGGCTACCGGCAGAAGGGCGAGAAGCTCTACGAGCTGAAGGACAGCGAGGTCGCGCTCCAGCGCCGCGACATCGGCATGGTCTTCCAGCACTTCAACCTCTTCCCGCACATGACGGCGCTCGAGAACGTCATCGAGGCCCCGGTGCAGGTCAAGGGCGAGACCAAGGCCGCCGCCAAGGAGCGCGGCATGGCCCTGCTGGAGCGGGTCGGCCTGGCCAACAAGGCCGGCAACTACCCGTCCCAGCTCTCCGGCGGCCAGCAGCAGCGCGTCGCGATCGCCCGTGCGCTCGCCATGCAGCCCAAGCTGATGCTGTTCGACGAGCCCACCTCGGCGCTCGACCCCGAGCTGGTCGGCGAGGTCCTCGACGTCATGCGCGGCCTCGCCGAGGAGGGCATGACCATGGTCGTGGTCACCCACGAGATGGGCTTCGCCCGCGAGGTCGGCGACGCGCTGGTCTTCATGGACGGCGGCGTGGTCGTCGAGTCCGGCGACCCGCGCGAGGTGCTCTCCAACCCGCAGCACGAGCGGACCAAGCTGTTCCTGTCCAAGGTCCTCTGACCTCCGCTCCGCAGACGCCCGCCGCCCCCGAGGACGGCGGGCGTCTTCGCGCCCCGGCCCTCAGGTAATACCCTTGAGGCAGCTTGCCTGTTACCGGCCCTGGAAGGACCATCCGTGGAGCTCGCCTCGTACGCCGACTACGCCGTCCGGCTGGTGAACACCGAGGAGCCGGAACGCGGCCGGGACGCCCTCACCTCGGTGGACGCCGTCCGCGGCCTGTTCGGGACGGCCGGCCGCGCCGCCGCGCTCGCCGACGAGGCCGACCTGCCCCGGCTGCGGGCCGTCCGCACCCGGCTGCGCGGCGTCTTCGAGGCCGCCGCCGAGGGCGACGAGATCCGCGCCGTCGACCTGCTCAACAGCCTGATGGTCGAGTACCCCGTCAGCCCGCTGGTCTCCGGCCACGACTACCTCGACGAGGCCGGCCGCCCGCGCTGGCACCTGCACCTGGCCGACAACGCGGCCACCGCCACCGCCAACTACACCGCCGTGGCCTGCATGGGCCTGGCCATCCACCTCACCGAGCTCGGCGCCGACCGGCTCGGCATCTGCCAGGCCGCGCCCTGCCGCAACGCCTACCTCGACACCTCGACCAACCGCTCGCGCCGCTACTGCTCCGACCGCTGCGCGACCCGCGCCAACGTCGCCGCCTACCGCGCCCGCAAGCGCGAGGAGGCCGCCCGCGCGGCCCTCGCCGCCCGCGACTGAGGCCGTTCGGCACCCGGGGCGATCCCGCCGGGGCGTGTCCTCGAAGGACGGCCGGGTGGTCGGTTCAGGGGTGCCCCCTACGAGGCATCCGCATGCCGTGAAGGCGGCGACCTACGGCTCCACGTCCAGTGGCGCGTGTACGCCGAACCGGGCCGCCAGGCCCGGGAGGCGGCCCAGGACGGCGCCGTTCAGCAGCCGTTCCAGGCTCCGCGGCGGCGCCAGCCAGGCCGGCCGGGGCCGCAGCCGCAGCAGCACCCGGCCGAGCACCAGCTCGGCGGGCACCGCCCCGTACTCCCGGCTGTCCGAGGTCACCAGCGGGTTGTCCGACAGCAGCCACCAGCCGCCCGGACGGCGCCCGACCGCCCGCTTCACCACCAGCAGGTCCTGCCGCAGCGGATGCCGGACCACGACCACCGCACCCGGCCGGATCCGCGCGCCGTACCGGACGAGCACCCGGTCCCCGTCGTGCAGGGAGGGCCGCATCGAGGGGCCCGCCACGTCGATCACCCCGAGCGGCAGCAGCCCGCCGCCGTCCGGCTCCCGGTCCTCGGCCATCCGCCCCTCCCCTGCCCGTGTCGGCCCGTGTCGCCGTCCAGTCTCCAGCATGGCGGCACGCCCGGCGCCCGCCCGATATCGACCGGTTGTGGCTCCGTCTTTTGCCCTAGGCCACCGGGCCGACCGCGAAACGGCCGCTGCGGCGGGGTAATCTCGCTCGCGGGAAGACGATCTAAGGAAGGACTTCCATGTTCTCTCGTCTGTTTGCTCCGCGAGCCACCGCGCACGCCCACTGCGACCTGCCCTGCGGCGTGTACGACCCGGCCCAGGCCCGCATCGAGGCCGAGTCCGTGAAGGCCACTCAGGAGAAGTACCAGGCCAACGAGGACCCGCACTTCCGTGCGCGCGCCATCGTCATCAAGGAGGAGCGCGCCGAGCTGGTCAAGCACCACCTCTCCGTGCTGCACACCGACTACTTCAAGGCCCCGCACTTCGAGGCCTACCCGCAGCTGCACGACCTGTTCAACAAGGCCGGCAAGGCCGCCTCGGCCGCCAAGGCCTCGACGGACCCGGCCACCGGCCAGGCCCTGCTCGACCTGATCGCCGAGATCGACCGCATCTTCTGGGAGACCAAGAAGGCCGCCTGATCACGCATCAGTAACCGGGGGCCCGGCCGCGCGCAGCGGCCGGGCCTCCGGCGTGCCCGGGGCGTCCGGCAGGTCGCCCGGCGGCCGTCGGCGTAGGCTCGTGGCACGGGTCGGGCCGCCCCGGGCCGACCCGCCGCCCCGAGCGAGGGAGGCCGCGATGCGCACCGCTGCGGCACCCCGGCACCACCCGTCCCGGCGGTCCGCCCGCCGGAGGTCCGGCTCGCCGACCGGGCCCAGGTCGGGGCCGCCGGCACGGGTGCGGGAGCCGGGAGGACCGCGGGCCGGAGCAGGTGCGCACGATTGACCTTTCCGCCCGGCGGGTCCGTCCGAGTACCCTCGCCGTATGATCCGCACCGCCGAGGCCGCCGACGTCCCCGTCATCCACGCCATGATCCGCGAGCTCGCCGAGTACGAGCGCGCCGTGGACGAGGCGCGGGCGACCCCGGAGCAGCTGCACGACGCGCTGTTCGGCGAGCACCCGGCCGTGTTCGGGCTGATCGCCGAGGACGACGCCGGCGAGCCGGTCGGCTTCGCCCTGTGGTTCCGCAACTTCTCCACCTGGCGCGGCACCCACGGGATCTACCTGGAGGACCTGTACGTCCGCCCGTCGGCGCGCGGCGGCGGCCACGGCAGGGCGCTGCTGGCCGAGCTGGCGCGGATCTGCACGGCCCGCGGCTACGCCCGCCTGGAGTGGTCGGTGCTGGACTGGAACGAGCCGTCGATCGGCTTCTACAAGTCGCTCGGCGCGGCGCCCCTGGACGAGTGGACGGTCTTCCGGCTGACCGACGGCGCGTTGGCCGAGCTGGGCGGCACGGTGGGGGGTTGACCGGCCGCCCGTCGCCCGTTCCCGTGATCGTGGCCGGAGATCGCGACATCGGCCCCCCGATAGCGGTAACGTCTCGGGCGGATGCGCGGCGTTCCGACTGCCCCGGGTGGGTATGAACCGGTACGTACCGCACCACCCCTCGGACGAGTTGGGGCGAAGCAGTTGAGCGAAGCAAGAGGAAGTGCCGCGGCCGTCCGGCCGCAAGCACCGCGCGTCACCCAGGAGGTGAGGGTGTCCCAGATCGACGGTGAGCCCGACGTGAAGGACTTCGTCGAGGTCCGGCTGCCCGCGGCGGGTGCCTACCTCTCGGTGCTGCGAACAGCGACGGCGGGCCTCGCGGCCCGCTTGGACTTCACCCTGGACGAGATCGAGGACCTCCGCATCGCGGTGGACGAGGCCTGCGCCATCCTGCTCCAGCAGGCGGTGCCGGGTTCCGTCCTGAGCTGCGAGTTCCGGCTGGTCGGCGACTCGCTCAAGGTGACCGTGTCGGCGCCCACGACCGACGGCCGTGCCCCCGAGCGGGACACCTTCGCCTGGACGGTGCTCTCCGCACTGGCCGGCGAGGTGGACTCGTCCGTGGGCGAGGACAACACCGTCATCATCAGCCTGCACAAGAAGCGCGGCGGGTCTCCTGCCCAGCCGTAGCGCCGTGCGCCTCGGGCCGTACGCGCAGGTGCCGCCCGGCGGGGCCGGCGCCCGGCGCGTGCGGCTCCCCCGTACCGCAGTCCGCTGCGGTACAGCCAGTGAGAAGTGCTCCCGGAACGGAACGGGTGATCGCCGTGAGTGATCTGGACCGCACAGGGGCCGCCGCGGTGCCGGCGGCCACCGCAGACGTGGCCGTACCGCCCCAGGCGAGCGCTGCCCGCGTCGCCGACGCCAACCCGACCGACGACGCGTACCCGAAGGACGCCCAGCGGATGACCCAGCCCACCGATCCGACACCGGAGCAGCCCGCCGCGGCGGCCGCGCCCGCGGACGAGGAGCTGTCGTCCGCCGCGACCGCGGTGCGCGGCGCGGTGCCCGCCCAGGGCCACCGCTCGGCGGCGCCGGACCGCGAGGCCGCCCGCGCGCTGTTCGTACGGCTGTCCCAGCTGCCGGACGGCTCGCCGGAGCGGGTGGAGATCCGCAACCAGCTGGTGCGGATGCACATCCCGCTGGTCGAGCACCTGGCCCGGCGCTTCCGCAACCGCGGCGAGCCGCTGGACGACCTGACCCAGGTCGCCACCATCGGCCTGATCAAGTCGGTCGACCGCTTCGACCACGAGCGCGGGGTGGAGTTCTCCACCTACGCGACGCCGACCATCGTGGGCGAGATCAAGCGGCACTTCCGGGATAAGGGCTGGGCGGTCCGGGTGCCGCGCCGGCTGCAGGAGCTGCGGCTGTCGCTGACCACGGCGACCAGCGAGCTCTCGCAGCGGCACGGGCGCTCGCCGACCGTGCACGAGCTGGCCGAGCACCTCGGGATCTCCGAGGAGGACGTGCTGGAGGGCCTGGAGTCCGCCAACGCGTACTCGACGCTCTCGCTGGACGTGCCGGACAGCGACGACGAGTCGCCCGCCGTGGCGGACACCCTCGGCGCGACCGACGAGGCGCTGGAGGGCGTCGAGTACCGGGAGTCGCTGAAGCCGCTGCTCGCCCAGCTGCCGCCGCGCGAGCAGAAGATCCTGGTGCTGCGGTTCTTCCGCAACATGACGCAGTCGCAGATCGCCGCCGAGGTGGGCATCTCGCAGATGCACGTCTCGCGGCTGCTCGCCCGCACCCTGGCCCAGCTGCGGGAGAAGCTCCTCGTCGAGGAGTGAGGGCGGGCCCCGGCCGGCCCGGGGCGGTGACGCAGAAGGCGGAGGGGCGCGGTTCGGACCGCGCCCCTCCGCCTTCGTCCGTGTCCGGACCCCGGATCAGCCCTGCTCGCCGTAGAGGGCGGCGGTGACCTTCGGGTTCAGCAGCGAGACGATGCCGGCCAGGCCCAGCAGGCCGACGGCCACCGCGGCGACCCGGACGGCGCCGCCGCCCTGCCACATGTAGTAGGCCACCGGCAGGCAGATGGAGTTGGTGAGCAGCGCGGGGCTGCGGCCCCAGCGGCGCAGCCGCAGCAGCGCCCGGCCGGCCAGCAGCGGGAGGAGGCCCATCAGCAGCAGGACGGCGGCGCCGGCGGCGCTGCGGCCGGCCGCGGCGTGGTCGCCGGCGAGGGAGGAGACGGCGTCGTAGAGGCCCCATCCGGCGAGTGCGGCGCCCTCCAGCAGGGTGATCGCGGCACCCGTGAGCAGCGGGGCCGGGCGGGGCCCGGCGGGGCTCGTGGCGCCCTCCTGGCCGGCGGCGGGGGCGGGTGCGGTGCGGGCGGTCTTCGCGGTCACTCCAGCAGGGTAACCGCCGCACCTCCGGTACCGACCCGTAGGCTGGCGTTCATGCGCGCTCTCCTGGTCGTGAACCCGATGGCGACCACCACCAGTGCCCGCACCCGCGA
The DNA here is from genome assembly GCF_040683455.1 of Kitasatospora sp. NPDC093679. Lineage (NCBI taxonomy): Bacteria > Bacillati > Actinomycetota > Actinomycetes > Kitasatosporales > Streptomycetaceae > Kitasatospora > Kitasatospora sp. NPDC093679. The sequence goes on along the minus strand of NZ_JBFBDW010000018.1, from coordinate 42,240 downwards.
CGTGCTGATCCACGCCCTGCGCAGCGACCTGAAGCTGGAGGTCGCGCAGACCCGGTACCGCGGGCACGCGGGCGACCTGGCGCGTGCCGCGACCGAGGACGGCGGGGTGGACCTGGTGGTCGCCCTGGGCGGCGACGGCACGGTCAACGAGGTGGTGAACGGGCTGCTCGCGCACGGCCCGTCCGAGCGGGTGCCGCGGCTGGCGGTGGTGCCCGGCGGTTCGACCAACGTCTTCGCCCGCGCGCTGGGGCTGCCGAACGACCCGGTGGAGGCGACGGGTGCGCTGCTGGACGCGCTGGCCGTCCGGCGGGAGCGCTCCATCGGGCTGGGCAAGGCCCTCTCGGAGGGGGAGCCGGACCGCTGGTTCACCTTCACCGCGGGGCTGGGCTTCGACGCCGGCGTGGTGGGGCGGGTGGAGGAGCAGCGCAGGGCGGGCCGGCGTTCCACGCACGCCCTCTACGTGAACCAGGCGCTCCGGCACTACGTCACCGAGCGTGAGCATCGCCGGAACGGCCCCATCACCCTGGAGATCAACGGGCAGGAGCCGGTGCCGGGCCTGGTGCTGTCGATAGTCAGCAACACCTCGCCGTGGACCTTCCTCGGGAACCGTCCGGTGTACCCCTCGCCCTCCGCGTCTTTCGAGACGCACCTTGACATCTTCGGCATCACTCGAATGACGGCGTTCGGCACCGCTCGAACGGTCCGTCAGATTCTGCGGTCGCACACCCCTGCGGACGGCGCCGCGGCGGCCTCCGGACCGAGCGGGAAACACGTCGTCTCCTATCACGACGTCAGACACTTCACCTTGGTTTCACAGGAACCGGCCCCGTTTCAGGTCGACGGGGACCACCTTGGAGACAGGAGTCGCGTCAGTTTCACAGGCGTTCGGCGGGCACTGCGTGTGATTGTGTGACCAGAAGGGGGTCCCACCCTTCTTCTCGAACGCGCTAGCCCCCTTCACCCCATAGAAGTACGGGCTGTGAGCTATGCGACACCGAAGAATCAAAAATTCCTTGCCGAAGGGGGTTGTATCCGGGCCGCAGGTTTGCGAACCTCTACATGGCGATCGGGACGGGCCGCAGCGGGACACGCGGAACTCCCTCGAATCGCCCGAACCCCACCTCAGCGCAGACCACCCGGGCCCGATGGGCCTTTGGTCGCTTTTGCTGTTGAGGGATTCGTGAAAGCGTTCACATTCACAAGCCGTCGATTGCGTCGGCCGGGCCACCGCCCGCCGACCGGAGGAGTTGGACGACCATGGACTGGCGCCACCGCGCTGTCTGCCGCGAAGAGGACCCGGAGCTGTTCTTCCCGATCGGGAACACCGGTCCTGCTCTGCTGCAGATCGAGGAAGCCAAGGCCGTGTGCCGCCGCTGTCCCGTCATGGACCAGTGCCTGCAGTGGGCGCTCGAGACCGGCCAGGACGCCGGCGTCTGGGGCGGTATGAGCGAGGACGAGCGTCGCGCGATGAAGCGCCGTGCCGCCCGCAACCGCGCCCGCACCGCCTGACACGCCGCCAGCACCACCTGATCAATCCATGATCAAAGGCCCTGTCTCCGAGTGTTCCCAGGGCCTTCCGCACGAAGGGTCGCGCCGCACGGCGCGACCCGGACGACGCCGAGCCGCCAGGGGCCTTGATACTGCTCACTGAGAGCAATATTGTGGACCTGGGCCGTTCACCGTGTGCAACACACGAGTGCAGCGCGTCGCACCCACAGAGCCCCCGTTCCGGCCGACTCCCCCCGACGGCCGGAACGGGTTGAGAGGCCCTGCCGACCCACCCCCCCGGTCGGCAGGGCCTCGTGGCGTTCCCGGGCCGCGCCGCCGCTACTTCACCGGGATCTCCAGGACGACCTTGGTGCCGCCGTCCGGGGCGGCGACCATGTCGAAGGTGCCGCCGAGCTCGCCGGTGACCAGGGTCCGGACGATCTGCAGGCCGAGGTTGCCGGCCTTCTGCGGATCGAAGCCCTCGGGCATGCCGCGGCCGTCGTCCTGCACGGTGATCAGCAGGTACTCCTCCGGCTTGACGCCGCCGTTCCAGCTGTCGGACCAGCCCATGCCGGTCGCCGGGGCCCGCCCGCGCAGGGCGCTGACCTCCAGGTTGCCCGCCGCCTTCGGGCCGAACGCGTGTTCGAGGGCATTCTGCAGCAGCTCGGTGAGGATCATCGCGAGCGGGGTGGCGACCTCGGCGGTGAGGATGCCGAAGCTGCCGGTGCGCTTGGTGCCGACCAGACCGTCCTGGGAGAGCTCCATCACCATGGCGAGCACCCGGTCGGCGATCTCGTCGAAGGCGACCTGCTCGTCGAGGGTCTGCGAGAGGGTCTCGTGCACGATGGCGATCGAGCCGACCCGCCGGACCGCCTCGTCCAGCGCGGCCCGGCCCGCGTCCGAGTCCATCCGGCGGGACTGCAGCCGCAGCAGCGCGGCGACGGTCTGCAGGTTGTTCTTCACCCGGTGGTGGATCTCCCGGATGGTCGCGTCCTTGGTCATCAGCTCGCGGTCGCGCCGCCGCAGTTCGGTGACGTCGCGGCAGAGCACCAGGGACCCGGTGGGGGTGCCCTTGGGCTTGAGCGGGATGGAGCGGATGATCACCACCCCGCCCTGCGCCTCGACCTCGGTCTGCCGGGGCGCCCAGCCGCTGGCCATCTTCACCAGGGACTCGTGCACCGCGGAGCGCGACGGCGGAGCCAACTCGGCGGTGGTGCGGCCGAGATGACTTCCCACCAGGTCGGTGTTGAGGCCGATCCGGTGGTAGGCGGAGAGCGCGTTGGGGCTGGCGTAGGTGACGATGCCGTCCGCGTCGAGCCGGATCAGGCCGTCGCCGACGCGGGGCGCCGCGTCCATGTCGGTCTGCTCGGCCGGGTAGGGAAACGTTCCGGCAGCGATCATCTGGGCCAGGTCGGATGCGCTCTGCAGGTAGGTGAGCTCCAGCCGGCTGGGGGTGCGGACGGTCAGCAGGTTGGTGTTGCGGGCGATCACGCCCAGCACCCGGCCCTCGCGCCGGACGGGGATGGACTCGACCCGGACGGGCACCTCCTCGCGCCACTCCGGGTCGCCCTCGCGCACGATCCGGCCCTCGTCGTAGGCCGCGTCCAGCAGCGGGCGGCGGCCGCGCGGCACCAGGTGGCCGACCATGTCGTCCTGGTACGAGGTCGGACCGGTGTTCGGCCGCATCTGGGCGACCGAGACGTACCGGATCCCGTCCCAGGTGGGGATCCAGAGCACCAGGTCGGCGAAGGAGAGGTCGGAGAGCAGCTGCCACTCCGAGACCAGCAGGTGCAGCCACTCCACGTCGGCACCGGTGAGGGTGGTGTGGCGGCGGACGAGTTCGTTCAGCGAGGGCACAGGGCGAGCCTAACGAAAACGGCCCCGCGGGACCTTCCGTGACGTTGTCCAGACCAATGTCGGCGCACCCCTGGACAACCACAATTGGTCTAGTCCACAATGGGAAACGCACCAAGGAGAGGCCCCCGCGCACACTGCCCTGACCGCGCGAGTCCCCTTCTCGGTCGGCGCACCGGTGGCCCGGGAGTCCCGCACAACTCCCGGCCGCACCGGCCGCCGACGACAGCTCCGGGCTGCGGTGCCGCACGGGTTGAGGGTCCTGTGTCGGCGCCGTGGCCCGTAGTGCTTTCCGGGCGCCCGCCGACACGGCGGACCCGGACGGACGGCCGCCGGACGGGCGGCCGCGGACGTACGAGGACGCACGAGAGGGGCGCGCGGGGTTTCCCACCCCGCGCGCCCCTTCCGTGTGCCCGATGCGCCGGGCGTCAGTGGGTCTCGGTGACCTTGGCGAGGGCGCGCGGCGCGTCCGGGTCCTGGCCGCGGGCGATCGTCACCTCGTAGGCGAGCAGCTGCAGCGGCAGGATCTCCAGGATCGGCTGCACCTCCTCGGGCACGCCGGCCGGCAGCGCGAAGCCCGCCGAGGCCGCCTCGACCTGGGCCTCCTGACCGATCACGACGAGGTCCGCGCCACGGCCGCGGAGCCGGTCGAGGACCGGCTGCAGGGCCTCGCCGCCCTTGCCGTCCGGCACGATGGCGATCACCGGGGAGACGTTGTCCACCATGGCGAGCGGGCCGTGCAGCAGGTCGGCGCCGGAGAACGGCGACGCCGGGATGTAGGTGGTCTCCATCAGCTTCAGCGCCGCCTCGCGGGCGGTCGGGTAGCCGTAGCCGCGCGAGGTGATGACCAGGCGCTGGGCGAAGCGGTAGCGCTCGGCGAGGGACTTGACCTCGGCCTGGCGCTCCAGGACGCCGGCGGCGAGGCCGGGCAGGGCCTTGGCGGCCGAGCCGTCGCCGCCGCGCAGGCCCTCGACGAAGAGGTACAGCGCCAGGAGTTCGGCGGTGTACGTCTTGGTCGCGGGCAGCGCCTTCTCCGGGCCGGCCAGCACGTCGATGTGGAACTCGGAGACCTCGGCCAGCGGGGAGCCGGCGTTGTTGGTCACCGCGAGGGTGATGGCGCCGGCCTCGCGGGCGGCCTTGGTGGAGGCCACCAGGTCGGGCGAGCCGCCGGACTGGCTGACCGTGACGACCAGGCAGTCCCGGAGGTCGGGCTTGGCGCCGTACGCGGTGGTGGTGGACATCGAGGTGAGGCCGGCGGGCTTGCCGAGCAGGACCTCGATCAGGTACTTCGCGTACAGGGCCGCGTTGTCGGAGGTGCCGCGGGCGGTCAGCAGCACGAAGCGCGGGTTGCGGGCGGCGATCTCGGCGGCGATCTCGCGGATCTTGGGGGCGCCCTCGTCGAGGATGCGCTGCAGGACGGCCGGCTGCTCGGCCATCTCCGCCGCCATGATCCTGCCGGGGACGGTCTGCGGGTCGGACATCGGTGTGCCTCCGTTGAGATGGTTCGGCCCGCTGCGGGCTGCTGGCCCGGCGGGTCCCTCACGGCGGCGAGTCCGCACACTCGCTGCAAAGGTGTTGCCGCTCGATCCTACGGTGTCCGGGCCCCGGAACGAACTCCGGAGCCCGGCCGGGCGGCTCAGGACGGGTTGTTGATCAGCGCGTCGATCTTGGCGTCGGCGGCCTTGGCCGCGGCCTCCACCGAGGTGCCGGCGAAGACGTCGTTCAGCATGTCGACGAGGACGTTCTGCTTCTCGATCGCCGCCCAGCCCGGGGCGACCGGGGTGAACCAGGCGTCCGGGACGGCGTTGGCGGCGGCCGCGGTGGCCGGCTTGTTCCTCAGCGGGGCGAGCTGGGTGAGGTTGTTCGGCAGGGTGTCCTTGTCCGCCAGCACCTGCTGCGACTTGGCGCTGGTGAACATCCGGATCCAGTCCTTGGCGAGGTCCTGGACCTGCGACTTGGCGGTGACCGCGAGGTCCGAGCCGCCGATGAAGGAGGGCAGCGGCTTGCCGTTCGGACCGGGCATGCCGGCGACCTTCACGACGTCCTTGAGCTTGGGGTCGCCGGAGAGCGGCTCCAGTGCGGCGGCGGCCTCCCAGCCGTTGCCGTAGAGCATCGCGGTGCGGTGCTTGCCGAGCACCGCCGCCTGGTCGAGCTCGTTCACCGTCAGGTCGCCGTGGTTGTACCGCTTGACCAGGTCGACGAAGTGCTGGATGCCCTGCTGCGACTTCTCGTCGCTGAGGGTGCCGTGCCAGCGGCCGCCGTTGTCGAAGCGGGCGATGGCGCCGCCGTACGCGGCGACGTAGGACATCGCGGCGTACCAGTAGGGGCCCGGCAGGTAGAGCGGCGAGAAGGCCTTCCCGCTGCGGTTCTTCGCCTGGATCTTGTCGAGGGCGGCCATCAGCTCGTCCTCGGTGGCCGGGACGGAGGAGCTGCCGGTGGCCTCCTGGAACATCGCCGAGTTGTAGATGGCGACCCGGGCACCGGCGTAGTACGGCACGCAGAAGAGCTTGTCCTGGTAGGTGCAGGTGTTGACCAGGCCGCGGATCCAGGTCTGGTTGTTGTCGAAGGCCGTGCGGTCCACCGGCGCGAGCGAGCCGTTGAGGATGTACTTCATCGTCTCGGTGTTGCCGAGCTCGACGACGTCGGGCACCCGCTCGCCCTTCAGGGCCTCGTCCAGGTTGGCGATCTTGTCCTTCCAGGTCTGGTACCGGAGCCGGAGCTCGACCTTCGGGTACTTGGCGGCGAACTCGTCGTTCACCTGCTGGACCAGCTCGGGCCAGCTGGTCTGGGCCTCGCCCATCAGCCAGACGGTCACGGTCCCCGTCTCCGCGGCGGCCGAGGCCGCCCCGTCCCCGCCCGGGGAGCCGCTGCTGCCGCATCCCACCGCGGTGGCCAGCAGGGCCGCCATGCCGATCGCCGCCGTCAACTGCCGCTTCACGCTTCCTCCGGAGGGTCGGGGAAGGTCTGCGCATTGGTACAGACCAGTTCGCCGAGACTGGACCAGACCACTGGTCGCGTCAACGGCGCACAGGGGCCTGCGCACCAGTCGTTGCAGAGCCGTTGTCATGCAGGCACGCACGGTGAGCACGCACTCACCGCACGCTCCATTAGGGCCGCCTTAAGGTCCACTTGAGGGAGGGTTAGGCCCGAGGACGGATCGTTCGCCATCTATGGCTGTTCATGGGGCATTCGCCCGATTTTCCGGCCGGGATGGTCCAGTCCAAGCCCCGTCGACCACCAGATGCGCACGGCCGTGTCAAGCGTTGATAACGGTGTGCCCCGAGCACTCGCGAACCCTTGACGGCCTTCTTTGGTACGTGCCAATCTCCAGGGCAGTTGGTCTACACCAATGGTCTACTCCACCAGGCCGGTTGCCGCTCCACCCTGCTGTTCCCCCTTCGCAATCACCGGTGACATTCCCCCCGGCACGACGCTTCAGGGCCACGCCCCCACAGCCCGGTGCCACACCTTGCTCATCCCTCTGGAGGATGGTTTGAACCGCAAGCTCGCCGCCGTGGCCGCCATTGCCACCGTTCTCGTCGCGTCCGCCTGCTCCTCGTCCGGCTCCTCCGGCGACGCCAAGCAGGCCACCCTCAGCAAGGACGGCAAGGGCAAGAAGATCACGGTCTGGCTGATGGACGACGCCCAGAAGGGCTGGCCGTCGGTCGTCGAGGCTGCCAAGAAGCAGTTCAAGGAGGAGACCGGCGCCGACGTCGACATCCAGTGGCAGACCTGGACCAACTACACCACCAAGCTCGACACCGCCCTGCTCTCCGGCAACGCCCCCGAGGTCGTCGAGCTCGGCAACACCCAGACCGCCAAGTACATCGAGGCCGGCTCCTTCGTCGACCTGACCGGCGTGAAGTCCCAGTTCGAGAACTCGGACAAGTACCTGGACTCGCTGGCCGCCTCCGGCCAGACCCCGGACGGCTCCAAGACCTACGCCGTCCCGTACTACGCCGGCGCCCGCGTCCTGATCTACCGCAAGGACCTGTTCGCCGCGGCCGGCGTCACCAACCCGCCGACCACCCTGGCCGAGCTGAAGGACGCCCTCACCAAGGTGAAGGCCGCCAACGCCTCCGTGCCGAACTTCTCCGCCCTGTACCTGCCGGGCCAGAACTGGTACACCGCCGCCTCCTTCGGCGCCGGCACCTTCGGCGTGAAGAACATCGTCGCCAAGAGCGACGGCGACAAGTGGACCGGCACCCTGACCGACCCCAAGTTCATCGAGGGCGTCAAGGTCTGGAACGACCTGCAGAAGCAGTTCTCGGTCGGCGGCGCCACCACCGACGAGGCCACCCAGGACGCCCTGATGGCCAAGGGCAACATCGCCGCCATCGTCGGCAACGGCTGGGAGCTCGGCTCCGTCGCCGACCCGAAGGTCGGCGACCCGACCCTGAAGGACAAGCTCGCCAGCATCGCCCTCCCGGGCAACGCGGCCGGCCAGCCCACCCCCGCCTTCCTCGGCGGCTCCGACCTGGCCGTCCCGGCCAAGTCCGCCAACCCGGGCCTGGGCGCGACCTTCCTGCAGATCTTCACCAACACCAAGCAGCAGACCGAGCTCGCGAAGTTCGCGATCCCGAACGCCAAGAACCTGGTCGCCGCCTACAAGGCCGCCGCGCCGGAGAACAAGGCGACCGGTGACGCCGCCGAGGGCCAGACCTGGTTCATCCCGAACTCCCCGATGTGGTCCGGTGCCGACGAGACCGCGCTGAAGAACGCCTTCGGTGCGATCGCCGCCGGCGGCGACCCGGCCGCGGAGCTCAAGAAGGTCGAGGAGACCGTCCTCAAGGACCTGAACGGCTGACGAAGCGTGCAGGGGGTGGGCAGTCCGTGCGCGAGCGCGGACTGCCCACCCGCGCAGGTACCGAGCAGTTCCGCGGGCCGGGAAGGACCCAGATGAGCGTGACAACGAACGAAACGCCGGTGACGGTCGAGGAGACCGCGGCCGCCGCCCCGCCGCCGCGCAGCCGCGGCTTCCTGGCGGGCGGCCACTACATCCCGTACGCCATGATCCTGCCGGCCGTCGCGGCCCTGGTGGGCGTTCTGGCGTACCCGCTGTACCAGCTGTTCGACCTGTCGTTCCAGAACATCAACCGGTACTCGTACCTGGTCAACCCGGCGCTGTCGAAGTACGTCGGGTTCGAGGGCTACGGCAAGGTCCTCGGCGACGACCAGTTCTGGGAGGTCGTGCTCCGCTCGGTCTGGTTCACCCTGGAGCTGGTCGTCCTCTCCATGGTGCTGGGCATGCTGTTCGCCCTGCTGCTCAACCGGGTCTCCGGCTGGGTCAAGGTCGTCTGCATCACCGTGATGATGTTCGTCTGGGCCATCCCCGCGCTCGTCACCGGCACCATCTTCCGCTGGCTCTTCGCCTCCAACGGCGGCGTGGTCGACTACATCGGCTACCTGTTCACCGGCGACGAGAAGACCAAGCACTACGACTGGTTCGCCGACCCCGCCGTCGGCCTCTACGTGGTCGGCGCCGCGGTCATCGTGTGGGGCGCGCTGCCCTTCCTGGTGCTCGGCCTCAACGCCGCGCTCACCCAGGTGCCCAAGGAGCTGATGGAGGCCGCCAAGCTGGACGGCGCCACCGGCCTGCAGGCCTTCCGGCACGTGGTGATCCCGGTCATCAAGCCGTTCCTGATGATCAGCACCGCGCTGAGCTTCATCTGGGACTTCCAGGTCTTCGCGCAGATCTTCTCGCTGCGCAACACCTCGCCCGAGCCCGGCTACTGGACGATCGGCACCTACCTCTTCCAGAAGGGCATCGTCGCCTCGAAGTACAGCGACTCCTCGGTGATCTCGATCGCCATGATCCTCCTCATGCTGGCGGTGCTCGTCTTCTACATCCGCCAGATGCTCAAGATCGGAGCCCAGGACCGATGACCACCGTCGACACCACGGCCGCCGCGGCCGCCGCGCCGAAGGTCCGGGCCAAGGTCCGCGCGACCGGCCAGAGCCCGGTGATGACCTGGGTCTGGAACACCCTCGGCCTCGGCTTCGCGGTGGTGATGGGCTTCCCGATCTACTGGATGATCATCACCACCTTCAAGTCCAACAAGGACCTGATCGCCAAGGACCCGACCTTCTGGCCGCAGGCGTTCTCCTTCGACAGCTACAAGACGATCTTCGAGGACAAGGAGTTCCTGCCGGGCCTCCAGAACACCGTCGTCATCACGCTCGGCGCGGTGGTGCTCGGCCTCGTCGTCGGCTTCCTGGCCGCCGTCGCCGTCGCCCGGTTCGGCTTCCGCGGCCGCAACTTCTTCATCGTCACCATGCTGGTCGTCCAGATGGTTCCGCTGCTGGCGATCATCGTCCCGCTGTTCGTGGTGATGAACAAGGCCGGCATGACCGGCTCGCTCTTCGGCGTCATGCTGGCCTACCTGGTCTTCACCGTGCCCTACGTGGTGTGGACGCTGCGCTCGTTCATCGTCAACATCCCGGCCGAGCTCGACGAGGCCGCCATGGTCGACGGCTGCACCCAGTGGGGCGCGTTCTTCCGCGTCATCCTGCCGCTCACCCTGCCCGGCCTGATCACCACCGGCGTGTACAGCTGGATCCAGGCGTGGAACGAGTTCATCGTCGCCAACGTGCTGCTCTCCACCGGCGGCCAGAAGACCTCGATGATCTGGCTGACCTTCTACGCCACCACCCCCACCCGCGGCGCCGACTACGGCTCGCAGATGGCCGGCGCCCTGATGGTCTCGCTGCCCGTGATCGTGCTCTTCGTGATCTTCCAGAAGAAGGTGTCGGCGGGCCTGACCGCCGGTGCGGTCAAGGGCTGACAGTCACAGGCGCGGCCCGCCCCCCGCACCACCCTCACCTCCCGCACCCCACCCAGGGAAGGAACCATGGCGATTCCCGGTACGGAAAGCGTCGAACTGCTCACGGACGCCGGCGCGGTGCTCCAGCCGGGCTTCGCCGGGCTCACCGCCCCCGAGTGGCTGCGCCGCAGACTGGGCTCGGGCGAGCTGGGCGGCGTCGCGCTGTTCGGCCGCAACATCCGTACCCCGCAGCAGGTCGCCGCGTTGACCGCCGAGATGTACGCGCTCAACCCGGAGCTGCTGATCGCCACGGACGAGGAGGGCGGCGACGTCACCCGGCTGGAGGTCTCCAGCGGCTCCTCCTACCCCGGCAACCTGGCGCTCGGCGAGGTCGACGACACCGACCTCACCGAGCGGGTCGCCCGCTCCATCGGCCTCGACCTCTCGTCGGTCGGCATCAACCTCGACTACGCGCCCGACGCGGACGTCAACTCCAACCCCGACAATCCGGTGATCGGCGTCCGCTCCTTCGGCTCCGACGGCGACCTCGCCGCCCGGCACACCGCCGCCTGGGTCCGCGGCCTGCAGTCCGCCGGGGTGGCGGCCTGCGCCAAGCACTTCCCCGGCCACGGCGACACCTCCGGCGACTCCCACCTCGGACTGCCGCGGATCGACCTCAGCTCGGAGCAGGTGCAGGAGCACCTCAAGCCGTTCCGCGCCGCCATCGCGGCCGGCGTGAAGTCGATCATGACGGCGCACATCCTCTTCCCGGCCTACGACGCGGACCTGCCCGCCACCATGTCCCGGGAGATCCTCACCGGCCTGCTCCGCGGCGAACTCGGCTACACCGGGCTGATCGTCACCGACGGCATCGAGATGGGCGCCATCTCCGGCACCCACGGCGTCGCCGCCGGCTCGGTCCGGGCCGTCGCGGCCGGGGCCGACACCATCTGCGTCGGCGGCGGCCTGCAGGACGAGGAGGCCTTCCTCTACCTCCGCGACGCCCTGGTCTGGGCCGTCCGCGAGGGCCGGCTCTCCGCCGAGCGGCTGCACGAGGCCGCCGAGCGGAACCGGGCCGTCGCCCGCTGGTCCGCCGCCGAACGGGCCGTCCAGGCCGGCTCGCACGGCGAGGTCGGCATCGGACTGGCCGCCGCCCGCCGGGCGCTGCGCATCCACGGCGACCTGCGCCCGCTGGAGGGTGTGCCGCACGTGGTGGAGTTCTCCCCCGGTGCCAACATCGCGGTCGGCGACCAGACCCCGTGGGGCGTCTCCGGCCCGCTCACCGAGCTCGTCCCCGGCACCACCCACACCCGGGTCGGCGCCCCCGCCACCCGGATCGAGGGCTCCGGCCTGCTGCACGTGGCGGTCGCCGCCGAGGGCTCGGACGTCGACGTCCGGCCGCTGCTCGGCGCCGCGGTCAACCGCCCGCTGGTGATCGTCGTCCGCGACGTGCACCGGCACCCGTGGATGCTGCGGGCCGCGCTCGCCATGACCGCCGCCCGTCCCGACGCGGTGGTGGTGGAGATCGGCACGGCGCACGCCCTGGCCGACACCTTCGGCAGCCGCGGCACCACCGTGCTCGCCACCCACGGCGGCGCCCGGGTCTGCGGCGTGGCCGCGGCCGAGGCGCTGGCCGGGCTGGTGCTGGGCGCGGCCTCCGCCTGACGGGGCGGGCCCTCCCCGCGGGTGGGGCCCTTCACCGGGGCGGGGCCCTTCACCGGGGTGGAGTGCTCGACCGGGTGGGGAGCCCCACCGGTGCGGCGTCCGACCGGAGGGTGCACGGGGCCCGGGGTGGGGGGGCAAGGGGGGACGGACCGGAGTCGCATCCGGCTCCGGCAGGCCGGGACCGTCCGGCCGAACCCGGGACCGCAGGAGCTCACACTCGGCGGCCCCCGCGTGCGACCATGTGCTGATACAACGACGGAGGAGCCGGTGACGGCTGCAGGGCGAGGAGTGAGAGCGGCCATGAGCGGCGAGAGAGGCACGGCGGCCCTCCCGGAGGGCACCACGGTGCCGGCGCAGTCCACGGCGGCCACCGGTACGGCCGCGCGGGTGCCCAAGTACTACGGGCTCAAGCGCCACCTGCTGCAGCTGACCGAGACCCAGCCGGCCGGCACCCCGGTGCCGCCGGAGCGGGCGCTGGCGGCCCAGTTCGACACCTCGCGCACCACCGTCCGGCAGGCGCTGCAGGAGCTGGTCGTCGAGGGCCGGCTGGAGCGCATCCAGGGCAAGGGCACCTTCGTCGCCAAGCCCAAGGTCGCCCAGGCGCTGCAGCTCACCTCCTACACCGAGGACATGCGCGCCCAGGGCCTGGAGCCGACCTCCCGGCTGATCGAGGTCGGCTACATCAGCGCCGACGAGCGGCTCGCCCCGCTGCTAGACATCAAGCCCGGCAGCCGGGTGCTGCGGATCGAGCGCCTGCGGCTGGCCAACGGCGACCCGATGGCGATCGAGGTCGCGCACCTGTCGGCCAAGCGCTTCCCGGCGCTGCGCCGCAACCTGGTCAAGCACAACTCGCTCTACACCGCGCTGCGCGAGGTGTACGGGGTGACGGTGGCGGAGGCCGAGGAGACCATCGAGACCACGCTCGCCAACCCGCGCGAGGCGGGCCTGCTCGGCTCCGACCTGGGTCTGCCGATGCTCCAGCTCTCCCGGCACTCCTTCGACGCGGAGGGTGCCCCGGTGGAGTGGGTGCGCTCGATCTACCGCGGCGACCGGTACAAGTTCATCACCCGCCTGCAGCGGCCGGAGCAGCCTCCGGCCTGAGCCGCCTCCGCACGCACCACCCCCTGATCCGGTCGGCCTCCGCCGACCGGATCAGGACGTTTCTGCGCGAACCGGTGACACAGGTCACGTCCGTGCCCTACATTTCGCTCCCGTACTGACTGCCGATCACCAAAGGTGCTGCTCGGCGGGCGGGCGGAGGCAGCTCCGCGCGCTGCGGCGCCGACGAGGTGAGCCCTCTTCAGCCGGAGCCGCAACATGTCGTCAGAAGTGCAACCCCCCACCGCGGACGGGGCCGCCGGCCCCCTTCCCGCCGTCACCCCGGCCCGCGTGCTGGCCGCGATCTGCCTGGCCGTACCGGTCGTGGCGACCCTCTGGGTGTCCTCGTACACCAAGGCCGACCCCGAGGTCGGCGGGATGCCGTTCTTCTACTGGTACCAACTGCTGTGGGTGCCGGTCTCGGCGCTCTTCACGGTCGGCGCCTACCTGCTGATCAAGCGCGACGAGAAGGCCCGCAAGGCCGCCCGGGGCGGTGACGCGTGATGCACACCGGCATCAACGTGACCGCACTGACGGTCTTCCTGCTGTTCTTCGCGCTGGTCACCGTGATGGGCTTCCTGGCCGCCCGGTGGCGGCGCGCCGACGACGCCCTGCACCTGCACGAGTGGGGCCTCGGCGGCCGCAGCTTCGGCACCTGGGTGACCTGGTTCCTGCTGGGCGGCGACCTCTACACCGCGTACACCTTCGTGGCCGTCCCGGCGGCGATCTACGGCACCGGCGCGGCGGGCTTCTTCGCCGTGCCGTACACGATCATCGCCTACCCGCTGGTGTTCCTGTTCCTGCCGCGGCTGTGGTCGGTCTCCCGGGTGCACGGGTACGTGACCCCGGCCGACTTCGTGCGCGGCCGGTACGGCTCCAAGGCGCTCTCCCTGGTGGTGGCGCTCACCGGCATCCTCGCGACCATGCCGTACATCGCGCTGCAGCTGGTCGGCATCCAGGCGGTGCTGGACGTGCTCGGCGTCGGCGGCTCCGGCAACTGGTTCATGAAGGACCTGCCGCTGTTCCTCGCCTTCGCGGTGCTCGCGGCCTACACCTACTCCTCCGGCCTGCGGGCCCCGGCGCTGATCGCCTTCGTCAAGGACACCCTGGTCTACATCGTGATCATCGTCGCGGTGATCTACATCCCGATGCGGCTCGGCGGCTACGGCCACATCTTCGACGCGGCCGCCCAGAAGTTCTCGACCGTCAACCCGGCCACCGGCAAGCCCTCCGGCTCGCTGGTGCTCGGCCCGAGTTCGCACTGGACGTACGCCACGCTGGCCCTCGGTTCGGCGCTGGCCCTGTTCATGTACCCGCACTCGGTGACCGGCGTACTGGCCTCCAAGTCGCGGAACACGGTGCGCCGCAACATGGCGATCATGCCCGCGTACTCGCTGATGCTCGGCCTGCTGGCGCTGCTCGGCTTCATGGCGATCGCGGCCGGCGTGGGCAAGGGCGTGCAGGGCTTCAACGCCCAGCTCTCGGTGCCGCAGCTGTTCGAGAACATGTTCCCGGACTGGTTCACCGGCGTGGCCTTCGCCGCGATCGGCATCGGAGCGCTGGTGCCCGCGGCCATCATGTCGATCGCCGCGGCCAACCTGTTCACCCGCAACATCTACAAGGAGTTCCTGAAGCCGGAGGCCACCCCGGCGGACGAGACCCGGGTCGCCAAGATCGCCTCGCTGCTGGTGAAGGTCGGCGCGCTGGTCTTCGTCCTGGCGATGGACAAGCAGTTCGCGATCAACCTGCAGCTGCTCGGCGGCCTGTGGATCCTGCAGACCTTCGTCACCATCGTCGGCGGCCTGTTCACCCGGTGGTTCCACCGCTGGGCGCTGCTGGCCGGCTGGGCCGCAGGCATGGCCTACGGCACCTGGACGGCGTACGGGATCTCCTCCAAGGCGACCAAGCACTTCGGTGGGAACTCCGCGGAGATCCCGGTCATCGGCGAGATCGGCTACATCGGCCTCACCGCCTTCGTGCTGAACCTGCTGGTCGCGGTGGTGCTCACGCTCGTACTCAAGGCCGCGAAGGCTCCCGAGGGCGAGGACGAGACCCGCGCCGTCGACTACACGGCCGACGCCGGCGACGAGGCCGTGGAGAAGGCGCCGCAGCCCGCAGCCGCGCACTGAGGTCGGCGGGGCCCGGACAGGGCCTCACAGGGCCCTGCAAGGCCGAGCAGGGCCGAGCAGGGCATAGCCAAGCAAGGCCGAACGGGGCCGGCGGGGACCCGGCGGAGCCGGGTCGGTCGGCCAGCGCGCGGGGGCACGGGGCGCACAGTGCTGCGCATCGTGCGCCCTGTGCTCGCGCCGCCACCACCGTCAACACTGGTGGTGGCGGCGCGATCATCGTGTCCGGGCGCGACTCCCCACGGGCGCGCCCTCCCCCACCACCCAGGGGCGCCGCCGGCGCTGCGCGCAGCGCGACACGACCGAGACGGGGAGACGGGCGATGGCAGAGGCCGGCACCATCCTGAACGGGCACCGCACCGAACGCGAGGACAGCCGCCCGCTGCCCTCCGTCCTGATCGCCACCCGGCACGGCGAGTCCGTCGCCAACGTGGAGTTCCGGCTGGCCGAAGAGGCCGGTGCGCTGACCGTCCCGATCAACAGCCGCGACGCCGACATCCCGCTCTCCCTGCACGGCCAGGCCCAGGCACAGGCACTGGGCCGCTGGTGGGCCGGACTGCCCGCCGCCGACCGGCCGCGGGCGGTGTGGTGCTCGCCGTACGTCCGCACCGCGGAGACCGCGCGGATCGCCGTGGCGCAGGCCTCCGGGCTGGGGGCGGTGCCAGTGGGCGTGCCGGTGCGCTACGACGAACGGCTGAGGGACAGAGAGCTCGGCGTCCTGGAGATGCTCACCCGGGCCGCCATCGAGAAGGAGCACCCCACGGAGGCGGCACGGCGGCGGCGGATGGGTGAGCTGTACTACCGGCCGCCGGGCGGCGAATCGTGGCTGGACGTGGCACTGCGGGTGCGGGGGGTGCTGCGGGACCTCTGCGAGGAGGAGGCGGGACGGCCGGTGCTGGTGGTCGCGCACGACTGCACGGTGCTGATGCTCCGGCACATCCTGGACCGCCTCACCGAGGCGCAGCTGCTCGCCCTTGAGCCCGTCCGCAACTGCTCGACCAGCCTGTGGCGCGCCTCGGACGGCCGGCTCCGTCCCGACTTCTGGAACACCACCGACCACCTGCCGGGCGGGCAGGTCGGCTAGTGCCGGACCTCCCCGGGGCCACCGCCGCCGGTCGTCATCTCAGTAGGCGGCGCTCCTTGGCGGTGGCGACGGCACCCGCACGGGTCTCGACGCCGAGCTTGTCGTAGATGCGGCCGAGGTGGGTCTTGACGGTCGCCTCACTGATGAACAGGACGCGGGCGATCTCCCGGTTGCCCAGCCCCTCGGAGAGACGGGCGAGGATCTCCTGTTCGCGTTCGGTGAGCCGGGGGGCCGGGGCTCTCATCTGCGCCATCACCCGGCTCGCCACCGGCGGTGAGAGCACGGTGCGGCCGGCGGCCGCCGCGTGCACGGCCCCGAACAGCTCCTCCGGACGCTCGGCCTTCAGCAGGTAGCCGGTGGCCCCGGCGTCGATGGCGCGGGTGATGTCGGCGTCGGTGTCGAAGGTGGTGAGGACGAGGACGTACGGCCCGTCGGGCTCCGCGGTGATCCGCCGGGTCGCTTCGACGCCGTCGATGCCGCTGCCCAGTTGGAGGTCCATGAGGACCACCTGCGGCCGGAGCCTGGCGGCGAGGGTGACGGCCTCCTCCCCGCTGCCGGCCTCGCCGACCACCTCGATGTCGCCCGCGCTGGCGAGCAGCGCGAGCAGGCCCGCCCGGACGACCGCGTGGTCGTCGCAGACGAGGAGCCGAACCGGCGGGTTCATCCCGGCCTCCCGGTGTGCAGGGGAACGGCGGCGGAGAGCACGGTGCCCTCGCCCGGGGTGCTCTCGACGGTGAGGGTGCCGCCGAGCTGGCGGAGTCTGGCCCGCATGGCCGGCAGGCCGTGGCCGCGGGAGGCCGTCGCCCCGGAGGTGTCCGGCGGCAGGCCGCAGCCGTTGTCCGCTATGTCGAGGACGGCCTGGTCGCCCAGGTAGGAGAGGGTGAGCGCGGCGGCGGAGGCGTCGGCGTGCTCACGGACGTTGGCGAGGCCGCCCTGCGCTATCCGCAACAGCGCGGACTGGGCGGCGGGCGGCAGCGGGACGGGCGTGCCGTCGAGGTGGAAGCGGACGGGCAGGCCGGTCTCCGCGCTCTCACGGTCGGCGAGGGCCCGCAGGGCGTGGTCGAGCCCGCCGCCGTCGGCCAGCTCGGCCGGTGCGAGGTCGTGGACGAAGCGGCGGGCCTCGGCGAGGTTGCGGCCGGTGACGGCAACGGCCGTACGGACGTGGCGGCGTGCCGTGTCCGGGTCGGCGTCCCAGGTGCGGTCGGCGGCCTGAAGCAGCATCTGCTGGCTGGAGAGGCCCTGGGCGAGGGTGTCGTGGATCTCCATGGCGAGGCGTTCCCGTTCGGCGAGGGTGCCCTCGCGGCGCTCGGTGGAGGCGAGGTCGCGACGGGTGCGGACGAGGTCGTCGACGAGTGCCCGTTGCCGGGCGGTCTGTCTCCGCATGGTGAGGAAGACGGCGGTGGCGAGGGCCGCGACGGTGGGCGGCAGGATCAGCAGGGTGGCGTCGGCCTGGCCGGGCAGCCGGGCCTGGCCGACGGTGACCAACGCGGTGAGCACGGCGACCAGCGGCAGGGCGGCCTTGGTGGGCAGGGTGCGCAGCGCGGTGTAGACGAGCGGGACGGCGCACCAGGCGAAGCTCGGCGCCAGCAGGACGAGGACCACCCAGAGGGCGACGACCAGCGCGAGCACGCCTGCTGCGGTACGGCTGCGGCGGACGGCGTGCGCGGCGGTGCGCCGCGTGGCGTGGCCGACTGCGCTGCTGCTGGGCCGGATGGCAGCCCGATTTGATGGTGCCGGCTCGCCGACGGCGTCCTCACCGGCACCGTCCTCACCGGCACCGTCCTCGCCGGCACCCTCCTCACCGGACGGACCGGCGTCCGAGGCGTCCGCGCGGGGCGGGGCGAGCAGCCGGGATCCGGTGAGCTGGGCGGCGGCGAGTGCGACGGAGAGGCCGATCACCCAGGGGGTGGCCGGGCTGTCGGGGTGGTGGGTGAGGAAGCGGCTGAGGGACCCGGCGAGGAGCAGCAGGAAGGCCGCGTCGAGGACGAGCACGAGGCGGCGTTCGTCGGCGTCGGTGCGCTGCGGCGGTCGCACGTGGTCCTCCTGTTCTGCGGGGTCCGGTTGTTCTGCGGGTCTGGCTGCGGGTGCCGCCCCGATGTGATGTGGTGCGCGCTGACCCTCGGTGTCCCGACGCTCCGGCGTTCCGACGCTCCGGCGTTCCGACGCTCCGGCGTTCCGGCCGCCGGTCGGCACCGGCCCACGGACACCCACCTGCCGGTGACAGGCCGAGGGTCGGCCCCAAGGACCGGTCACGAACCGACCGTTTCCTGGTTGGGATTCTGGCCGGTCCGCCGATGCCGCACATCGGCCGATCGGTTGACCCCGGTGTCCTCCATCATGCCTGCGGAGGCGAGCCGGAACGCCGACGCGGTGGAGGGGGTGCGGCCTTGAGGATCGAAGTGTGTCCGAGCCGCAGGGGCCGGACCGGTGAGTCGCCGAGGAGTCGGAATGAAGAAGACGTCGATGCGGGCACGAGTGCTGGGCGGCGCCGTGGCGGTGGCCGCCCTGGGGGCGGGCACCTTCGGTGCGGTGGCGGCGAGCGCGGAGACTCCCGGCGCCGCCGGTGCCCCTGCGGTGGCCCGCGCCGAGGCCGGTGGCAAGGACGTGGTGTCCTCCTCGCACCTGTCGGTGGACGCCGCGACCAAGGCCGCACTGGCCGCGATGGACGCGGCCGGCAAGGGCGGCTACAAGGTCTCGGTCGCCGTGGTGGACCGCAACAGCAACACGATCGTGGCGCTGCGCGGCGACGGTGCCGGTCCGCAGTCGCCCGAGTCGGCCGAGCGCAAGGCCTTCACCGCGGTCTCCTGGAACGCCCCGACCTCCGAGCTGGCGAAGCGGCTGGCCCAGACGCCGAACCTGAAGGACATACCGGGCACCTTGTTCCTGGGCGGCGGCGCCCCGGTGCAGGCCAAGGGCGCACCCGTGGCGGCCATCGGCGTCGCCGGTGCCCCGAGCGGCGACCTCGACGAGCAGTTCGCCCAGGCGGGCGTCGCCGCCCTCGGCAAGTAACGCCGCGCGCCGCCGGCGCCGGGTGCCCCGCCCCGCGGCCCGGACCGTCCCGCCCCCGCGAGTGGCCGGATGACGGGCGGCCGGGCAACCGGGCGGCCGCCGTCCCTACCCGGGGGACGCGGCGGCCGCCCCATCACCGGGGACTCGCCCTGCCACCACGCCTCCGAGCACCCGCAGGCTCTGGCGGGCACCCACCGGCACCTCTCAAGCACGCCCCTCTGCCCGCTCCTTCGCGCTACACCCCTGCCGCGATCTCGGGGCTGGCGAAGGCGCGGCGGTAGGCGTGCGGGGTGGTGCCGAGGCGGCGGGCGAAGTGGTGGCGGAGGGTGGCGGCGTTGCCGAAGCCGCAGCGGGCGGCCACGGCGTCGATCGGCTCGGCGGTGCCCTCCAGGAGCCGCTGGGCGAGCAGCAGCCGCTGGCCGGTGAGCCAGCGGTGCGGGGTGGTGCCGGTCTCCTGCTGGAAGCGGCGGGCGAAGGTCCGCGGGGACATGTGGGCGAGGGCGGCGAGCCGCTCCACGGTGGCTTCCTCGTCGAGGTGGTGCCGCATCCAGTCCAGGACGGGGGCGAGCGAGTCGACGTCGGACTCGGGCAGTGGGCGGTTCACGAACTGGGCCTGGCCGCCTTCCCGGTGCGGTGCGACGACCATGCGCCGGGCGATGCCGCGGGCGACCTCGGCGCCCTGCACCTTGCGGACGAGGTGCAGGCAGGCGTCGATCCCGGCGGCGGTGCCGGCGGAGGTGATGACGGGGTCCTCGTCGACGTAGAGCACGTCGGGTTCGACGGTGGTGAGCGGGAAGCGCCGGGCCATCTCGGCGGCGTGCTTCCAGTGGGTGGTGGAGCGTCGTCCGTCCAGGAGCCCGGCGGCGCCGAGCAGGAAGCTGCCGCTGCAGATGGAGAGGGCGCGGGCACCGCCCTCGACGGCCGCGCGCAGGGCCGCGACGAGGGCGGGCGGGTACTCGTCGCGCAGGCCGGTGGCGGTGAGGACGATCAGGTCGGCCCGGGCGAGGCGTTCGGGCCCGTACGGGACGTCGACGCTGAAGCCGGCGTGGGTGCGCTTGGGCCCGGGCCGGTCGGAGGCGAGGGCGAACTCGTACACGGGCAGCCCCTCCTCGCTGCGGTCGAGGCCGAACACCTCGCAGGCGACACCGAGTTCGAAGGGATGGACCTCCTCCAGCACGACGGCGACCACGTTCTTCAACTCGGCGGTCTTCAACTCGGCGGTCCTCGACTCGGTTCCGGGCTTCGGCATGGCTCCAGGATGGCGCTGGCAGTAATTCGATGCAAGAGGTCATTCCTGCCACTCGCCGGGCTCCCGGTCGGCCGGGAGAGTAGTGGCATGACTTCCACCGTGTTCGAGAACGCCATCGCCCTGTCCGTCCTCGTCGGCTCGTTCGCCCTGGTCGGGGCCGTCGTCGGTCGGGAGCTCGACCGCACCGGCCGGCACGGCCGCGACAACTGGCACCGCCCCGGCGGCTATCCCGCCGATCCGTCCGTCCCCGATCGGCTGCACCGACCCCCGGCCGTCCGGGACGGGGCCCCGGACGGCAGACTGGACGGATGGACGTCGTCATCCGCCGCGCCCGCGAACGGGACCTCGAACCGGCCGGCGAGCTCTCGGTCGAGGTCTACGTCGGTGACGGCTACAGCCTGGCCGAAGGGCCGTACGCCGGACTCCTCCGCGACACCCGCCGCCGCAGCGAGGAGGCCGAGCTCCTCGTCGCCGTCGACGGCCGGGACGAGCATGTGCTCGGCTGCGTGACCTTCGCGGTCGGCGGTACGGCCTGGGCCGACATCTCGCAGCCGGACGAGGGCGAGATCCGGATGCTGGCGGTCGCCCGGGCCGCCCGCGGCCGCGGAGTCGGCTCGGCCCTCGTCAGGGCCGCGATGGACCGCAGCCGCGAACTCGGCCTGACCGGCATGGCCTTCTCCACCCGCCCGGACATGACGGACGCCCACCGGGTGTACGAACGGCTCGGTTTCCGCCGCGCCCCCGAGCGCGACTGGGCCCCGATGCCCGGTATCGACCTGATGGTCTATGCCCTGACGTTCTGACGTGACTCGCCCCGAACGATTCGTTCGACCGGAGCCCGACCACACCGACACCCGCACCCGCACCGCACCCGCACGTGAACTCGACGGGCCGGGCGGAAGCACCCGCCGGCGACGGTGCCGAGCCGATGCCGATGCCGATGCCGATGCCCACGGCATCACCCGGCCGAGCCGCCCTCGAACCGCCCCGGAGCCATCGGCGAGTTGCAGGGGCAGGCGGTCAGGGTGAGCCCGACACCGCACCGAAGCCAGGACCGGCGGCACAGCGGCCGCCTCGCCGCGGCGGAAAGGGACTTGGTCACGGCGGAAAGGGTCCAGCTGCAGAGCCGGCGGTCCTCGCTCCGCGAGATTCGCCGATCCCCTGGGCTCCGGGCCGACCCGTCGAACCGGGCGGCACCCCCGTACCGTCACTCATGACTGGAGATCGTAGGCCATCGGGCCCGAACACTCCCGCGGCGGTGGCCGTTCCGTGAGCGGAGCGCGGGGGCGACGAGTGGGTCGGGTGTGCCCGAAGTGTGCACGGCCCGTTCGGCGAGGCCGTCGCAGCCACGGACGCGACACGCAGCGTGCACAAGATATGGGGGTACATCAGGGAGACACCACAACATGTATGCTCACTCTCGCTGTCGACGCAGGGGAACCCGGTGCAAGTCCGGGACTGCCCCGCAACGGTGAGCAGGCCCGTGAACGCCCGGGCCCGCGCAGTCCGAGGGCCTGCCGACGGTGTGCCACCGGCTTCCCCGCAGATGCCATGAAGCACAGCTGTACGTCCGGGCCTCGCGGGTGGGCCGGGTGGCGACGCGCACCCCCGACACGGTCGGGCGGTGCCGGTCCCCCCTGCCACGCGCATGCCCGGACGCGCCCCCGGCCCCCGGCCCGGGGGTGTCCGAAGCGTCCGCTGCCGCCACAGGAGAGAGTGCGCCTTGACCGTCGCTGCCTCAGTCACCCTGCCCTCCCAGGGATCCGCCGACAACGACCGGCCCGACCCCGGTGCCGCGCTGCTCCGGCTGCTCACCGACCGCAGCACCGACCTCCCCCAGGTGGACCCCGGCCACGTCGCCGCCGCCGCGCTGCGCGGCCGCCACGCCGGTTCGGACTTCGCCGAGCTCCGCGGGCTGGCCGTGGAGGCCGCCGCGTCGATGATCGCCGAGGACCCGCAGTACTCGAAGCTCGCGGCCCGCCTGCTGGCGCTGGAGATCCGCGACGAGGCGGTCTCCCAGGGCGCGGTCACCTTCGCCGCCTCGATCGCCGTCGGCCACGCCGAGGGCCTGATCGGCGACACCACCGCGGCCTTCGTGGCCAAGCACGCGGCCGCCTTCGACGCGCTGGTCGACCTGCAGGGCGACGACCGCTTCGAGTACTTCGGCCTGCGCACCGTGCAGTCCCGCTACCTGCTGCGCCACCCGATCACCCGCAAGGTGGTCGAGACCCCGCAGTACTTCCTGCTGCGCGTGGCGGCCGGCCTCGCGATCGGCGACACCGAGCAGTCGGTGGCCGAGGTGGCCGAGCTCTACCGACTGATGAGCCGTCTGGAGTACCTGACGTCCTCTCCGACGCTGTTCAACTCCGGCACCAAGCACCCCCAGATGTCGTCCTGCTACCTGCTGGACTCGCCGCTGGACAACCTGGACTCGATCTACAACCGCTACGCGCAGATCGCCCGGCTGTCCAAGCACGCCGGCGGCATCGGCCTGTCCTACTCGCGGATCCGCTCCCGCGGCAGCCTGATCCGCGGCACCAACGGCCAGTCGAACGGCATCGTGCCGTTCCTGCGCACCCTGGACTCCTCGGTCGCCGCGGTCAACCAGGGCGGCCGCCGCAAGGGCGCGGCCTGCGTCTACCTGGAGACCTGGCACGCCGACATCGAGGAGTTCCTGGAGCTCCGCGACAACACCGGCGAGGAGGCCCGGCGCACCCACAACCTCAACCTGGCGCACTGGATCCCGGACGAGTTCATGCGCCGGGTGAACGCCGACGAGGACTGGTCGCTGTTCTCCCCCGCCGACGTGCCCGAGCTGGTCGACCTGTGGGGCGCCGACTTCGACGAGGCCTACCGCAAGGCCGAGCAGGCCGGCAAGGCCGTCCGCACCATCCCGGCGCAGACCCTGTACGCCCGCATGATGCGCACCCTGGCGCAGACCGGCAACGGCTGGATGACCTTCAAGGACGCCTCCAACCGGGCCGCCAACCAGACCGCGCTGCCCGGCCGCACCGTGCACTCCTCCAACCTGTGCACGGAGATCCTGGAGGTCACCGACGACTCCGAGACGGCCGTCTGCAACCTCGGCTCGGTGAACCTGGGCGCCCACGTGGCCGCCGGCGCCACCGCCGCCGACCTGCTGAACGCGATGGACTGGGAGCGCCTGGACGCCACCGTCCGCACCGCGGTGACCTTCCTCGACCGGGTCATCGACATCAACTTCTACCCGACCACCGAGGCGGGCACCTCCAACTCCCGCTGGCGGCCGGTCGGCCTCGGCGTGATGGGCCTGCAGGACGTCTTCTTCCAGCTGCGGATCGACTTCGACTCCGCCGAGGCGAAGACCCTCTCCACCCTGATCTCCGAGCGCATCATGCTCACCGCCTACGAGCGCTCCGCGGACCTCGCCGAGCAGTTCGGCCGCCACGAGGCGTACGGCGAGACCCGCGCGGCCCGCGGCGAGCTGCACATCGACCACTTCGGTGCCGCCGCCCCGCAGTGGACGGAGCGCTGGGACGCGCTGCGCGCCCGGATCGCCGAGACCGGCCTGCGCAACTCGCTGCTGCTGGCGATCGCGCCGACCGCCACCATCGCCTCCATCGCCGGCGTGTACGAGTGCATCGAGCCGCAGGTGTCCAACCTGTTCAAGCGCGAGACGCTCTCCGGCGAGTTCCTCCAGGTCAACCCGTACCTGGTGCGCGAGCTCAAGGAGCTCGGCGTCTGGGACCAGCAGACCCGGGACGCGCTGCGCGAGACCAACGGCTCGGTGCAGGACCTCAACTGGCTGCCCGCCGAGGTCCGTTCGCTGTACCGCACGGCGTGGGAGCTGCCCCAGCGCGCGCTGATCGACCTGGCCGCGGCCCGCATGCCGTACATCGACCAGAGCCAGTCGCTGAACCTCTTCATGGCGGCGCCGACCATCGGCAAGCTCAGCTCGATGTACGCGTACGCCTGGAAGGTCGGCCTGAAGACCACGTACTACCTGCGGTCGCGCCCGGCCACCCGGATCGCGCAGGCCGCCACGGGCGCCCGCGCCGCCGTGCCGGTGCCCGCGCCGACCATGAGCCAGGCCGAGCAGGACGCCATCGCCTGCTCCCTGGAGAACCCCGAGTCCTGCGAGGCCTGCCAGTGAGCACCGAAGACCGTCAGAAGATGCTGCTCGACCCGGGCTTCGAGCTGACGCTGCGCCCGATGCGCTACCCGTCGTTCTACGACCGGTACCGCGACGCCATCAAGAACACCTGGACGGTGGAGGAGGTGGACCTGCACTCCGACGTCGCCGACCTCGCCAAGCTGAGCGAGGGCGAGCGGCACATGATCGGCCGGCTGGTCGCCTTCTTCGCGACCGGTGACTCGATCGTCGCCAACAACGTGGTGCTGAGCCTCTACAAGCACATCAACTCCCCCGAGGCCCGGCTCTACCTGTCCCGGCAGCTGTTCGAGGAGGCCGTGCACGTCCAGTTTTACCTGACGCTGCTCGACACCTACCTGCCCGACCCGGACGACCGCGCGGCGGCCTTCGCGGCGGTGGAGAACATCCCCTCCATCCACCAGAAGGCGCAGTTCTGCTTCAAGTACATGAACGCGGTCGACCACATCGACTCGCTGCAGACCAAGGAGGACCGCCGCGCGTTCCTCCTGAACCTGATCTGCTTCGCGGCCTGCGTCGAGGGCCTGTTCTTCTACGGCGCCTTCGCGTACGTGTACTGGTTCCGCAGCCGCGGCCTGCTGCACGGCCTGGCCACCGGCACCAACTGGGTGTTCCGCGACGAGTCCATGCACATGGACTTCGCGTTCTCCGTCGTGGACACCGTCCGCGAGGAGGAGCCGGACCTCTTCGACGAGCAGATGGCCAAGCAGGTCACCGAGATGCTGGAGGAGGCCGTCGAGGCCGAGCTCCAGTTCGCCCGCGACCTCTGCGGCGAGGGCCTGCCCGGCATGAACACCGAGTCGATGCGCCAGTACCTGGAGGCCGTCGCCGACCAGCGCCTGGCCCGTCTCGGCCTGCCGATCCGCTACGGCTCCACCAACCCCTTCGGGTTCATGGAGCTGCAGAACGTCCAGGAGCTGACCAACTTCTTCGAGCGCCGGGTCTCCGCCTACCAGGTCGCCGTCGAGGGCTCGGTCTCCTTCGACGACGACTTCTAGGCCGCTTCCGGGCCGCCTCCGGGCCGCACGGCGCCGAAACCGGCGAAGGGCCGCACCCGGGATCCGGGTGCGGCCCTTCGCCGCGTGTTCCGCCGTACCGTCAGTCGTTGGGGACGGTGGCGTACTTGGGGGTGCCCTCGGACATCTGGCGCAGGGCGTCCTTGCGGTCCCGCTTGGAGAGCCGGTCGATGTACAGGTAGCCGTACAGGTGGTCGGTCTCGTGCTGCAGGCAGCGGGCGAAAAAGCCGGTGCCCTCGACCCGGACGGGGTTGCCGTCCTTGTCCTGGCCGGTCACCGCGGCGAAGTCGGGGCGGGCCAGTTCCATGTACGCGGTCGGCACGGAGAGGCAGCCCTCCGGCGAGTCGTCCAGCGCGCGGCGGCCGGCCGGCAGCTCCTCCAGCACCGGGTTGACGACGTGGCCGACGTGGCGCACGCCCTCGTCGTCCGGGCAGTCGTAGACGAAGACCTTGAGGTCGACGCCGATCTGGTTCGCGGCCAGGCCGACCCCGTCGGCGGCGTACATCGAGACGAACATGTCGTCGATGAGCGCGGCGAGTTCACCGTCGAACGCGGTCACCGTGGCGACCTCGCGGTGCAGCACCGGGTTGCCGAACACCGTGATCGGGCGGGCGGTGCCCTTCGAGACGTCGGGCAGCTCGCCGACGACCTGCTGCTCCGCCGTCTCGTCCTGCTCGGGGTGGTCGTGCTCGTGCTCGTCGGCCATCGCTGGTTTCCGCTCCGTGGTTCCGTCCAGGTGTACCGCTCAAGGGTACGGCGCCTGGCGGACCCGTTCCTCAGCAAACCTCTTCGAGGTCCCGGTACGCCCGGGTGGCGGGGGAGGCGGCCACCCAGCGGTCCAGCAGGGTGCGCACCAGCGAGGCCGGCGCGGCGATCCCGCACTCGCGCTCGGCGAGCCAGGAGGTGCCGGCGCTGCCCTGGCTGAGGTGGCTGAGGTGGCCGGGGTGGGTGGGGTCGCCGTCGTCGTGCGGGTCGTGGTGCGCGGTGTGGCCGTCGTCGATCGCCATCCGGCTCTCCGAGCAGGCCCGGCACAGCAGCCGCACCGAGCTCGTCCAGTCCTCGGCGGCGTACCCGGCGTCGGCGACCAGCCGCTCCAGGGCGTCCCGGTCACCCGCGGTGGCGGCCTGCAGCAGCACCACGAAGGTCGGCACCGGCGAGGGCGCCCACAGCTCGATCTCGTCGAAGACGGGGTAGGCGACGCCGTCCGCGACCCGCTCGCCGTGCGGGGCGCCGTCGTGCAGCACGACCTCGCCCCAGCGGCGGCCGGAGGACGGCAGCGGGATGGACAGCACCTCGATCCGGGCCGGGTCGAGCCGGCGGCCCCAGACCACCTCGGACTCGCCGTCCGGGGAGAGCCGCACCGGGGTGGTGCCGAGGTCCAGGTCGACGGGCCCGTCCGCGGCGGTGCCGGGCCCGCCGGGGAGTCTCAGTCCGTACGCCTGCCAGGCCCGGCGGGCGAGCGGCCAGTCCTGCAGGGCGGTGGCGGTGATGCCGAGGTTCCACCAGTCGGGGGCGCCGGTCTCGCGGTCCAGCAGGGCCACGGCGCGCAGCCCGGCGGTGCGGGCCTGCTCCCAGTCGCGACGGAACTTGTGCAGCAGGGCGAGGTTGAACCAGGAGTCGGAGAGCCACGGCTCCAGGTCGGCGGCCATGACGAGCAGCGCGCCGGCGTCCTCGTAGCGGCCGTCGCCGATGAGCGTGAAGGCACGGTCGGTCGTCTGCCGCCAGGTGGCCGACGGCCGGTGCCGTGCGCGGTGGAAGATCCTCACGTTCCGTCCCTGCCGTTGTCGTCCGCCAGTTCTCAGCACCTGCTCCGAGGCCGGCTGCTGCAACGGGAACGATCCGGTGTGCCGGGTGGCCCCGCATCCGGTGTTCCACGCTACGACCGCATCCAACCACGCCTGCGGCGGCCCGCGCTCCCTGCGCGGCGGTTCAGGCCGGTTCGCGGCCCGCGGTGCCCACTCTGGCCAATGCGTCGACCACGGCGGGGTCGTAGGCTCCGCCGCGTTCCAGCCGCAGGCGTTCCAGGGCGGCGAGGCCCGCGGTGGCCTCGGAGAGGCCCCGGGCACGGGCCTCCGTCCGCAGGTCGTCGTGGGCGTTGGCGACCCGGATGATCCGCGCCGCCAGCGGCAGGCTGCGGTCGGCGGCGCCGTCCGGCAGCCGGCAGGGGTCGGCGAGCCGGGCGACCTGTTCGCCGACCCGCCGCGGGACGCCGGTGCGCCGGATGACCTCGCTGCCGAGGCGGGCGATCCGCTGCTGCTCGGCGGCGGACAGCAGGGCGGTGGCACCGCCGGGGACGGGTTCGACGAGGGAGAGCTGGCCGATGTCGTGCATCAGCGCGGCGTACTCCAGTAGGGCGAGGTCCCTGGTCCCGAGCCCGAGTTCGCGCCCCAGCGCGCACGCCGTGTCGGCGACCCGGCGTGCATGCCCCGGTGGGGTGTAGCCGGCGGTCTCGGTGGCCCGGGCGAGCGCCTCGATGGTCTGGCCGGTGGTGGCGCGGATCTCGGCGGCCCGCCGGAAGGACGCCTGGGCGAGCAGCAGCGGGGTGCAGAAGAGCGGCAGCGCCCACAGGCCGACCTCGCCGGCCAGCAGGCTCACCAGCGTGCCGGTGGCGACGATCGCCGATCCGATGCCGAGCAGCGAGCGCAGTTCGTCCTCCAGTGCGGCGCCGAACCGCAGGCCGGCCCGGGCACGGTGCAGGACGGCGGCCAGCACGGTGTCGCAGAGCGCGGTCAGCGCGGCCACGCCGGTCAGCAGGGCCCCGTAGACCGGTCCGGAGAGCGGGGCGCGGTCGAGCAGCCCGCTGCCGTAGACCGGCTGGAAGAGCACGGCGGCGAAGGCCGTGGTGAGCAGCCTGCGGGCGGCGGTGTCGGCCCGCACGGTGTCCCCGCGGAGCGCGCCGGGGCCCGTGCCGTCGGCCCGGCCCCTGCCGCCGCTGCCGCCGGTGGTGGCGGTGCCCTTGGTGCGGCCCGAATCGGTGCCACCGGGGTCGGTGCGGCGGCGGGCACGGACGGCGGGCAGGGCGAGCGGCAGCTGTCCGGCGAGGGTGCCGAGCCCGGTGACCGCGACGACCTGCAGCGTTCCGTGGTCGGTGGAGGTCGCGTGGAGCGGTCCGAGCAAGGCGTAGGCGAGCGCCGCGGCGCTGCCGAGCGGGGCCTGCTCGCGGTCGCCGGGCAGGGTGATCCGCGTCCACTCGCCGACCGCGACGGCCGCGCCGAAGGCGAGCGCCACCCGTGGCTGGGCGAGTCCGTGCAGGGCGACGTGCAGCAGCGCGGCGGCGAGCAGCAGCGCCGCGGCGGCGTGGACGGCGGACGGCGGGAGCCGGAGGCCGCGCCGGCCGGTTCTCACGGGGTGCCGCCCGCGCTGATCCGGCCGCCGGGCCCGGGCACCCGGCGGGCGGGCTCGGGGACGCCGAGCGGGATGTCGGGCACCTCGCCGTCCCAGCCGCCGGGCGGCGGCGGTTCGGGCTGCCAGCCGTGCCGGTCGACGGCGGCGACCAGGGCGGTGACCATCACCGGGTCGAACTGGCTGCCGGCGCAGCGCTGGAGTTCGACGACGGCCTCGGCGACCGGGCGGCCGCGCCGGTAGGAGCGGGTGGAGGTCATCGAGTCGAAGGCGTCGGCGACGGAGATGATCCGGGCGAACTCGGGGATGCGCTCGCCGGCCAGCCCGGCCGGGTAGCCGCGGCCGTCGAGCCGTTCGTGGTGGTGCAGGATGCCCTCGCGGGCCTCACCGAGGAAGGCGAGGTCGCGGACGAGTTCGTGGCCGAAGACGGGGTGCACCTCGACGGCGCGGCGTTCGGCCTCGGTGAGCGGGCCGTTGCGGCGGAGCAGTTCGGTGGCGACGCCGAGCTTGCCGACGTCGTGCAGGGTGCCGGCGAAGTGCAGGGTGCGGATCCGGTCCTCGGCCATGCCGAGCTGGCGGGCCATCAGGACGGCGGCGCGGCCGACCCGTTCGCTGTGGCCGCGGGTGTAGGCGTCCTTGATCTCCACGGCCTGGACGAGGGCGCGGACGGTGGCCCGGTGGGTGGCGGCCTCGCGGTGGCCCTGGGCGAACATCCAGGCGGAGATGGACAGCGGCAGCAGGGCGAGGACGGCGGCGAAGGCGCCGTAAGGGCCCTGCCACAGGACGGCGACCATCAGTCCGCCGGCGCCCTGGACGAGGGCGGGCAGCACGACGGCGCCGGTGGCGCGGGCGAGGTCGGCGGGGTGGGTGCCGCGGGCCCGGCGGGCCGCGCAGAGCTGCCGCATCACCCCGACCAGGGCGGCGTTGACCAGGCAGAACACGGCGACGGCGGCCAGGGCGCCGAGGGCGGCGGTCGGGAAGTGCGTGCCGAACAGCAGGTGCGGTCCGCCGAGCAGGCGGTAGACGGCGGCGGCGGCGAAGGCGGCGACGGCCAGCTGGGCGGCGTTCCACAGCCGGCGGAGCCGGCGGGGGGCCGGGACGTGGGCGGTGAGCGCGCCGGGGACGGCGACCAGTGCGGCGGCGGCGGGCGCCAGCAGCAGGACACCGGCGAAGAGCACCGGGAAGAAGCCGCGGCCGGGCAGCGCCCGGACGGCCTCGCGGGCCTCGCGGGGCGGGCGGCGCAGCAGTCGGCGGCCGAGCCGGGCGCACGGGGTGGGCAGGCCGAGGGCGAGCGACTCGGCGCAGGTGTGCAGGAAGGCGAGCAGGCCGAGGCGGGGCCAGTCGACCGGGCCGCCGAGCGGGCCGTGGACGGGGACGGCGAGCGGAATCAGGCAGCAGAGGGCGCCGGCCAGTACGGCGGCGGCGTACCGGGCCGCGGTGCCGGTGAGGGCGTCACCCTCGCATTCGCTGGCGATGTCAGCCTCCCCCGCCGTGGCCGGCCCGTCCGGTCCGCGGGCCAGTGAGGAGAATAGGCCCCGGTTCGCGGGCCGGGGCGCACGATCGCGCAATGACGCTGCCGACACCGGGCCAGCTCACCCGAACGAGTGAAACGATCCAATGGTGGGGACGACTTGAGCCCGGATCACCCGGGGCGCGGCCCTGAGAGCGCTTCCCGAAGGCTTCCTTAAGAGAGGCCCAAGCCTCGCCCAGAACTCTTGACCCGACCAGTGGTCCAGTCCATTTTGGGGATTGACCCCGTCCGGAAGGGGGCGGCCGCCACCGCGGCCGCAGTTGCTCCACGGCATCGTGCGCGGATGCCGACCGTCCTTTGTGCCCGGCGCCGCCCGAACCTCCCGGGCGGCGGTCCCCCCATGCCCCGGAGAGGTCCCCGATGGAACGTGCCCAGCTCCACTCCCCCGCACCCGGCCGGCACCGCCGCCGGCGCGGTGCCGCCGCCGCGGCGGCGATCGCCGTGCTCGGCCTGGCCGCCGCCGGTGCCGCCGCCGCCCTGAGCGGTGGCGACGCCCTGGCCTCCACAACCGCGGCCGCGCCGCTCGGAAGCAACTGGTACGCCTCGGCCCCGTACCTGATGCCGGAGGACAACTCGCCGCCGGACGTCGCCGCGGTGATGGACGCGACCGGTCAGAAGGCCTTCCAGTTGGCCTTCATCCTCGACTCCGGCGGCTGCACCCCGGCCTGGGGCGGCACCTCCTCGATCGACACCGACACCGCCATGCCGGCGGTGATCCAGAAGATCCGGGCGAAGGGCGGCGACGTCTCGATCTCGGTCGGCGGTTACGGCGGCAACAAGCTCGGCCAGGGCTGCGGCACCCCGGAGGCGACCGCGGCCGGCTACCAGAAGGTGATCACCAAGTACCAGCTGAAGGCGATCGACTTCGACCTGGAGGAGCCGGAGTACGAGAACGCGGCGGCGATCCACAACGAGATCGGCGCGGCGAAGATCCTCCAGCAGAACAACCCCGGCCTCTACGTCTCGATCACCACCGCCGGCACCAACGCGGGCACCGGCTGGTTCGGCACGCAGATGCTCAACGAGGCCAAGTCGCAGGGCTTCACGCCGAACAACTACTCGATCATGCCGTTCGACGGCGGCTTCAACGGCGCGGCGGCCCAGACCGACGCGCTGGTGAAGTTCAACAAGATCCTGCAGACCACCTTCGGCTGGGACGAGGCCACCGCCTACGCCCACGAGGGCGTCTCGCTGATGAACGGTCGGACCGACGCCGCCGAGTACTTCAAGCAGGCCGACTTCCAGACGGTGCTGGACTTCGCGACCGCGCACAAGCTGGCCCGCTACACCTACTGGTCCGTCAACCGGGACCGCCAGTGCGCCGGCACGGTGGACCCGGGCCTGTCCGGCTCCTGCTCCAGCGTGGCCCAGAACGACTGGGACTTCACCAAGTTCACCGTGAAGTTCGCCGGGGCGACCCCGCCCACCGGCACCCCGACCGCGACGGCCTCGCCGACCTCGTCGAGCTCGCCCACCTCGTCGGCCTCGCCGACCGGCAAGCCGGGCACCTGCACGCTGCCCGCGTGGAACGCGTCGACCGTCTACACCAACGGCAACAAGGTCTCGTACCAGGGCCACAACTACCACGCGAAGTGGTGGACCCAGAACGAGATCCCGACCAACAGCGGCCAGTGGGGCGTCTGGGCCGACGACGGCCCCTGCTGACGCTCACGGCGGGTGCGGTGAGGGCCGGCGACCGGGCACGACCGGTCGCCGGCCCTCACCGGTGCCGTCGGGGCACGGCCGCCGCGCGGGCGGACGCTACTCGGCCGCCGCCGCGGTGGCCGTGGTGGCGCCGTGCCCGGCGCCCCCCTCGGCCTGCGCCTGGGCGGTGCGCTGGCCGGCCCGAATCGAGTCGATCCGGGCGAGCACCTTGGTGCGCAGGTCCGCCGGGGTGTCGTCACAGCCGCAGGAGCGCTTGATCAGCGCCTTGATGGCCTGTTCGAGCCCGTACTTCTCCAGGCAGGGCGAGCACTCCTCGAAGTGCACGCGCAGCTTGACGCAGTCGCCCTCGGCCATCTCGTTGTCGAGGAATTCGTAGAGGTGGTCGAGCACCTCGCCGCACTCGGTGTCGTGCGGATCGCCGCAGCTCATGAGCCCGCGCCCTTCGCTTCCTGCCCTGCGCCGCTGCCCGCCGGGACGAGTCCGCGCTCACGGGCGTAGTCCTCCAGCATGCCGCGCAACTGGCGGCGGCCACGGTGCAGCCGGGACATCACCGTACCGATGGGTGTACCCATGATGTCCGCGATCTCCTTGTAGGCAAAGCCCTCGACGTCCGCCAGATACACGGCGATCCGGAATTCCTCCGGGATCGCCTGCAGGGCGTCCTTGACGTCGCTGTCCGGGAGGTGGTCCAGCGCCTGGGCCTCCGCCGACCGCAGGCCGGTCGACATGTGCGACTCGGCCCTGGCGAGCTGCCAGTCCTCGATCTCCTCGGCCGCGGTGCGCTGGGGCTCGCGCTGCTTCTTGCGGTACGAGTTGATGAAGGTGTTGGTGAGGATGCGGTAGAGCCACGCCTTGAGGTTGGTGCCCTCGCGGAACTGGTGGAACGACGCGTACGCCTTCGCGAACGCCTCCTGCAGCAGGTCCTCCGCGTCCGCGGGATTGCGGGTCATCCGCAGGGCGGCCGAGTACATCGGGTCGAGGAAGGCCAGCGCGTCGCGCTCGAAGCGCTCGCGGCGCGCGTCCTCGCTCTCGTCCGCGGACACCCGGAAGGTGTCCTCACCGATCGCCTCGGCAAGCTCGTCACCGGTGAGCGTCCCGCCCTCCGGCAGGCCCTCGCCCGGCACGGCCTCGTCCTCGGTCCCGACGACCGGACCCACCTCCTCGGAGCTGCGGGGCCCACCCACCGCGGGCCGACCCGAAATGGAGGATATCCGGCCCACCGGCTTCTCGCCCGCGACAATCCATTCCGACCAGTCGGGCACGAAGGCGCCTTGCGCCGCGCGCTCCTCCGGCCGCTCGGGGCACGCGATCGAACCCATGGACGCTGCCTTTCACCCGGGACTTGCTGACGGTCCTCACAACCGCGCGGCACCGCCGTGCATTCCCGCCGTCGCTCACCCGATCGACGGAACCGATCCCAGCCAGTCCCCGACCGCCGCGACCAGCGCCTCCAGGGTCTCCTCCTGGCCGACCGGCGCCCGCTTGGGCACCACGAAGCCGTGGTTGCCGTACGGCACCTCGACCAGCCGGTGGCCCTCCGGCAGCACGGGGAACTCCTCCGGGGTGCCGAAGGTGTCCGCGCCGCCCTGCACCACCAAGGTGGGCAGGCCGCTGTTCAGCAGCTCCTCGGCCCGGCTCCTCTCCGGCTTGCCCGGCGGGTGCAGCGGGAAGGCCAGCGCCAGCACCGCGGCCGCCCCCGAGGCGAGGCCCGTCCGGCAGGCCACCCGGGCGCCGGCGCTGCGGCCGCCCACCACCAGGGGCGGTCCCTCGGCGGCGAGCCCGGCCGCGACCGGCAGCCACGCCTCGTCCAGGGTCTTCGGCGCCGGGCCCAGCTTCCTGCCGGCCACCCGCCACGGCTGCTCGACCAGTGCCACCGACACGCCCCGGGCCGGCAGCGCGGCGGCCAGCGCCTGCAGGTCCCGCGCCTCCACGCCGCCGCCGGCCCCGTGCCCGAGCGCCAGCAGCACCCGGGGCCGCTCGGCCGCGAACGTCGTCACCCGGGCATCGCCGACCGGCGTCGGCACCAGCTTCTGCATCACCAGCTTCTGCATGGGGCCGAGCCTAGGCCGTGGGGCGGCCCGCGCCGGGCGGCCGCCCTCGGGCCGGCGCCGCCGGACCGGGCCCGCGCCGTCAGAAGAGCGTCGTGCGGTCGTCCTCGGTCAGCTCCCGGACGAGTTCGGGGCCGTTGTTGCGGATGCTGCCGACCGCGGCGCCCACCGGGTGCACGGTGAGCGCACCGGGCGGCGGCGGCACCAGCAGGGCCCGCAGCGCCGCCGGGTCGTCCAGGCCCGGGTCGAGCCAGGCGTCGAAGGAGCCGGGGTCGAGGAAGAGCGGCATCCGCTCGTGGATCGGGGCGAGCATCGGCTCGGCCTCGGTGGTGACCACGGTGCAGGTGACCCGCCAGGCCTGCGGGTGGTCCGCGGGGAGGGTGCGGTCCCGCCAGAACTCGTACAGGCCGGCGAGCGCGAGCGGGCTGCCGTCCGCCCGGGAGACGAAGTACGGCTGGCGCGGCGGCCGGTCGGGGCCTGCCGGTGCGGTCTGCCACTCGTAGTAGCCGTCGGCCGGGAGCAGGCAGCGGCGGGAGGCGAAGGGCTGGCGGTAGGCCGGCTTCTCGTGCACGGTGTCGGCCCGGGCGTTGATCATCTTCACCGCGGTCTCCGGCGACCTCGCCCAGGACGGGATCAGGCCCCAGCGCAGCACCCGCAGCTGCCGCACCGGCCGCTGCCGACCCTTGGGCGGCCGGTCCAGCACCGCGTAGACCGGTGAGGTCGGGGCCACGTTCCAGTTGGGCGCGATCGTCTCGGCCGGGTCCCACTGCTCGACGCCGAACACCTCGACGATGTCCTCGGGCCTGCTGCTGGAGGCGAAACGACCGCACATGGGGGCCAAGCCTGCCATGCCGGCCGGACGGCCCGGGGGCGGTTCCGGCAGCCGGACGGCCGCTCCCGGGAGGGCCCCCGGGGGAAGGGCTCGGGGGGCCCGGGACCGGCCGGGGACGAACCGGAGCGAACCGACCGCTACCGCCGCGGCGTCCTGGCATGGGAGGCTGCCGGACCGGCAGCACCACGGGAGGCAGGACGAGCATGGAGATCGCGGACGTCTGGCAGCGGGTGGCGGGCGTCCAGCCCGAACCGCCGGGCTGGCTGGTGCTCACCACCGCCGCGCTCGCCCTGCTGGCGATCCTGCCGGCGCCGGTCTGGCGGGTCACCCGCACCGTGGTGACCATCGCCCACGAGGGCGGCCACGGCGTGGCGGCCCTGATGACCCGCCGGCGGCTCTCCGGGATCCGGCTGCACTCCGACACCTCGGGCCTGACCATCTCCTCCGGCCGCCCGACCGGCCCCGGGATGATCCTCACCGCGGCGGCCGGATACGTGGCGCCCTCGCTGCTGGGCCTGGGCGGCGCCGCGCTGCTCGCCGACGGCCGGATCACCGCCCTGCTGTGGATCTCCATCCTGCTGCTGGCCGGGATGCTGGTGATGATCCGCAACGCCTTCGGCCTGCTCGCGGTGGTGCTCACCGGCGCGCTCTTCCTGGTGGTGTCCTGGTACGGCGGCAGCCAGGTGCAGGCCGCGTTCGCCTACCTCGGCGTGTGGTTCCTGCTGCTGGCGGGGGTGCGGCCGGTGGTCGAGCTGCAGGCCAAGCGGCGCTCCGGCGGGGCCCCGGACTCGGACGCGGACCAGCTGTCCCGGCTCACCGGGGTGAGCGCGGTGCTGTGGGTGGCGCTGTTCCTGGTGGTGTCGCTCTCCTGCCTGCTGGGCGGGGCGAGCTGGCTGCTGCACTGGAAGCACTGAGCCCGGGCACCGGCGCGCCGCCGACGGCGGGTGGGCACACCGTGGGCACGGAATCACCGCAGACCCCCCGTCCGCCATGCGATCGGGCACCGGGCCGTCGTCGGGCGGCCCCCTAGACTTGGCGCATGACCGATGCCCTGTGGCCCGCCCCCGTCGCCACCGCAGCCGTGGACGCGACCGTCACCATCCCCGGCTCCAAGTCGGCGACCAACCGCGCGCTGGTGCTGGCCGCGCTCGCCGACGGCCCCGGCTGGGTCCGCCGGCCGCTGCGCAGCCGCGACTCCCAGCTGATGGCGGACGGCCTGCGGGCGCTCGGCGTGACGGTCGAGGAGACGGTCAACGAGGCCAGCGGCGGCACCGGCGGCGGCGAGGCATGGCGGGTCATCCCCGCGCCGCGGCTGCTCGGCCCGGCCCGGGTGGACGTCGGCAACGCCGGCACGGTCATGCGCTTCCTGCCCCCGCTCGCCGCGCTCGCCGACGGCCCCGTCCACTTCGACGGCGACCCGCGCTGCTACGAGCGACCCCAGCACGGCGTGATCGACGCGCTGCGCGCCCTCGGCGTGCGGATCGACGACGGCGGCCGCGGCGGCTTCCCGCTGACGGTGCACGGCACCGGCGCGGTGGACGGCGGCGCGGTCGACGTGGACGCGTCCTCGTCCTCCCAGTTCGTCTCCGCCCTGCTGCTGTCCGGCGCCCGCTACAACAACGGCGTCGAGATCCGGAACACCGGCGGGACGGTCCCCTCGCTGCCGCACATCCGGATGACGGTCGACATGATCCGCAAGGCCGGCGGCCAGGTGGACGCGCCCGAGGACGGCGGCGAGAAGGACGTCTGGCGGGTCACCCCCGGCGCGCTGATCGGCCGCGACCTGGTGGTCGAGCCGGACCTCTCGAACGCGGCGCCGTTCTTCGCCGCGGCGCTGGTCACCGGCGGCCGGGTGACCGTCCGCGACTGGCCGAAGCACACGTACCAGCCGGGCGACCAGCTGCGCGACATCTACACGCAGATGGGCGGCGCCTGCCGGTTCACCGACGAGGGCCTGGAGTTCACCGGCACCGGCAAGGTCCACGGCATCGAGGCCGACCTGCACGACGTGGGCGAGCTGACCCCGGTGATCGCCGCGGTGGCCGCGCTCGCGGACTCCGAGTCCCACCTGTACGGCATCGCCCACCTGCGGATGCACGAGACCGACCGGCTGGCCGCGCTCGCCAAGGAGATCAACGACCTGGGCGGCGACGTCTCGGAGACCGAGGACGGCCTGCGGATCCGGCCTCGTCCGCTGCACGGCGGCGTCTTCCACACCTACGAGGACCACCGGCTGGCGACCGCCGCCGCGGTGATCGGCCTCGCCGTGGAGGGCGTGCAGGTGGAGAACGTGGCGACCACCGCCAAGACCCTGCCGGACTTCCCGCAGATGTGGGCCGACCTCCTCGGCCAGGGCTGACGGGGGCGAAGCAGCATGCGCCGCTACGGCAAGGACGCCGACGAGGACGACATCCGCAACCGCCCGGCCCGCCGGGGCTCCCGGCCCCGCACCCGGATCCGGCCCAAGCACGAGGACGCCGCCGAGGCGATGATCCTCACCGTCGACCGCGGGCGGCTGACCTGCCTGGTCGACCAGGGCACGAAGAAGGAGCGCGAGGTCGTCGCCATGAAGGCCCGCGAGCTGGGCCGCAAGGGCGTCGTGGTCGGCGACACGGTGAGCCTGGTCGGCGACCTGTCCGGGGAGCCGGACACGCTGGCCCGGATCGTCCGGGTCGCCGAGCGCAGCTCGGTGCTTCGGCGCACCGCGGACGACGACGACCCGTACGAGCGGATCGTGGTCGCCAACGCCGAGCAGCTGGCCATCGTCACCGCGCTGGCCGACCCGGAGCCGCGGCCGCGGCTGATCGACCGCTGCCTGGTGGCGGCGTACGACGCCGGGATGGAGCCGCTGCTGGTGCTCACCAAGTCCGACCTGGCGCCGGCCGAGCCGCTGCTGGAGTCGTACGCGCCGCTGGGCATCTCCTACGTGGTGACCCGGCGCGACGAGCTGGAGACGACCGGCGCGGAGGCGGTGCGCGAGCACCTGCGCGGGCTGTCGACGGTGTTCATCGGGCACTCCGGCGTCGGCAAGACCACGCTGGTCAACGCGCTGGTGCCGGAGCGGCAGCGGACGACGGGCCACGTCAACGCGGTGACCGGCCGCGGCCGGCACACCACCGTGTCGGCGCTGGCGCTGCGGCTGCCGCCGCCGCCCGGGGCCAAGCCGGGTTCGAGGAAGGCGCTGGATCCGGGCTGGGTGATCGACACCCCGGGCTTCCGCTCGTTCGGCCTGTCGCACATCGACCCGTCCCGGGTCATCCTCGCCTTCCCGGACCTCGAACCGGGCACGGTGGACTGCCCGCGGGCCTGCAGCCACGACGAGCAGGACTGCGCGCTGGACGCCTGGGTGGCGGACGGGCACGCCGAGCCCGCCCGGCTGTACTCGCTGCGCCGGCTGCTCGCGAGCCGCGAGACCCGCGAGGGCGACTGACCGCCACTGCGGGGACTCCGGGCCGTCCGAGGTGTCGGACGGCTCCCGGCCGGTGATCCTAGGAGCGTGGGACACGCTCGCATGGATGCTCCGAGGGGCAAGGGAGTCAGCCCGATGGCATGGGCCATGGTGATCCTCGCCGGTCTGCTGGAGACCGGCTTCGCGATCAACCTCAAACTGAGCCACGGCTTCACCCGGCTCTGGCCCACCATCAGCTTCTGCGCGTTCGCGCTGGGCAGCTTCGGCCTGCTGACGCTCTCCCTCAAGTCGCTGCCGGTCGGTTCGGCGTACGCGGTCTGGACGGGGATCGGCGCGGCCGGCACCGCGGTGTACGGGATGGTCTTCCTGGAGGAGTCCAGCAGCGTGCTGAAACTGGTGTCGATCACCCTGGTGATCGCCGGCGTGGTGGGGCTCCAGCTGAGCGGCTCCGGACACTGATCCGCACGCCGGTTCGGTCCGCCGTGCGAGCCGCGCTGACCCGGAGGGCCCCGGGTCGCTAGGGTTCGGGCATGGCCGATTACCACGACGACCTCCGACTCGCCCACGTCCTCGCCGACTCGGCCGACTCGGTCACCCTGGAGCGCTTCAAGGCGCTGGACCTCAAGGTCGAGACCAAGCCGGACCTCACCCCGGTCAGCGACGCCGACAAGGCGGCGGAGGAGCTGGTCCGCAGCGTGCTGCAGCGGGCCCGTCCGCGCGACGCCGTGATGGGCGAGGAGTACGGGCTGCAGGGATCGGGCCCGCGCCGCTGGGTGGTCGACCCGATCGACGGCACCAAGAACTACGTCCGCGGCGTGCCGGTGTGGGCGACCCTGGTGGCCCTGCTGGAGGAGGGCATCGACGGGGAGCTCCAGCCGGTGGTGGGCATCGTCTCGGCGCCCGCGCTGAACCGCCGTTGGTGGGCGGCGCGCGACCTCGGCGCGTACGCCGGGCGCAGCCTCGCCAAGGCGACCCGGATCCACGTCTCCGAGGTGTCCCGGGTCGAGGACGCCTCCTTCTCGTACTCCTCGCTGTCCGGCTGGGAGGAGCGGGGCCGCCTCGACCCGTTCCTGGACCTCACCCGGGCCTGCTGGCGCACCCGGGCGTACGGCGACTTCTGGTCGTACATGATGGTCGCCGAGGGGTCGGCGGACATCGCTGCGGAGCCGGAGCTGAGCCTGTGGGACATGGCCGCGCCGTGCATCGTGGTGCAGGAGGCGGGCGGCCGGTTCACCGGCCTGGACGGGGTGGACGGCCCGAACGGCGCCGACGCGGTGGCCACCAACGGTCTGCTGCACGCGGAGGCGCTGCGCCGGCTGAGCGTGTGAGCTGCCGAGCACGTGAACTGCTGAGCGGGTGAGCGGCCGGCCCGTCCGGCGGCGGGCGCGTTTCGGAGGGCGGGCGTGTTTCGGCGGGTGGTCGGCGAGGTTGCCGGCCACCCGCAGCGCGTTCCGGGCGGCGCTGAGGTCGCGGCAACTCCCTTGCAACAGAAGGCCCCTAGGCTCGTCGGGCCAGCGGCCGGTACCCGGTACCGCGCCTCCGTTCCCCGTGCGCCCCACCCCGCCGGGCCACTGCCGAGGGGGACTCCCCACGTGCGTACGCTCAGCAGCATCCGCCACCGGCTCGCCCTGCTCCTCGCCCTTCCGACCGGCGCCCTGGTGCTCCTCGGCGCGACCGGCACGGCCGCGCAGGCCGGGCGGTTCGCCGACGCCGGCCGGACCGGCGACCGGGTGGCCCTGGTGGTCGCCACCGAGGAGTTCGTCCACCAGCTCCAGCGCGAGCGCGGCCTGACCGCGGGCCTGCTCGGCGGCGAGGAGTCGTTCCGGGCCAGGGTCGGCCCGCAGCGGGAGGCCGCCGACACGGCCCGGCGGGCGCTCGACCGGTCCCTGGCCGCCGACCCGCCCGGCGCGGAGCGGGTGCGTGCGGCGCTCACCGGGCTGAGCACGCTGGCCGGGCTGCGCGGCCGGGCCGACACCGGCGCCGCCGACCGGGCGGAGGCGCTGAGGTTCTACACGGGCGCGGTCACCGCGCTGAACGCGGCGGCCTTCGCCGACCGGGACACCACCGGCGACCGGCCGCTGGCGGACGCGCTCGCCACGCTGGAGGCGCTGAGCCGGGCCACCGAGGCGGCGGCGCTGGAACGCGGCACGCTGAGCGGCGTGCTCGCGGCCGGCTCGTTCCGGGGCGGCGACTACCCGGCGTTCGTGCGGATCACCGCCGACCGGGGTGCGGCGCTCGCCGACGTGCCGCGCACCGCCCTGCCCGAACGGACCGCCGCACTGGACGCCGCGCTCCGCGGCCCCGCCGCGGTGGCCGCGGCCGGCATGGAGCAGCAGGCCCTGGACGGCTGGGCGGCAGCCCGGCTGCCGGTCCGCGCGGACGCCTGGTGGCAGGCGGCGACGGAGCTGGTCGACGGCCTGTACCTGGTGCAGTCCCAGGCGGCCGGCGACGCGTCGGCACGGGCCGCGGAGCTCCGCTCGCAGGCGCTGCGGGCCCTGCTGGTGGACGCCGGGCTGGCGCTCGCCGCGGCCGTCGGCGCGGTTCTGCTCGGCCTGCTGGCGACCCGGTCGATCACCCGGCCGGTGGCGGCGCTCGCCGCGGAGGCGGAGGAGCTGGCCGACCGGGTGCTGCCGGAGGCGGTGGAGCGGGCGCGGGCGGGCGGCGGGACGGCCTCGCCGGGCGCGGCCGCGGCGGCGGGCACCGCGGAGCTGGAGGTGCTGGGTGCGGCGCTGGACCGGGTGGCGGGGACGGCCGTCCGGCTGGCCGTCGAGCAGTCGGTGCAGCGCCGCAACACCGCGGGGTCGCTGGCCGGCCTGGGCCGGCGCAACCAGTCGCTGGTGATGCGCCAGCTCGGCCTGCTGTCGGCGCTGGAGCGGAGCGAGCAGGACCCGGCGGCGCTGGCGAACCTGTTCGAGCTGGACCACCTGGCGACCCGGATGCGGCGCAACGCGGAGAGCCTGCTGGTGCTGGTCGGCGAGGCGAGTCCGCGCCACTGGCCGCAGCCGGTGGCCCTGGGCGACGTGGTCCGCTCGGCGCTGGGCGAGGTGGAGGACTACCGCCGGGTCGTGCTGCGCCGGGTGGACGGGGTGCTGGTCGACGGGGGCGCGGTCGCGGAGGTGGCGCACCTGCTGGCCGAACTGATCGAGAACGCCCTGACCGCCTCGCCGCCGGACACCGACGTGGAGGTGTTCGCGCGACTCGGCGTGGACGGCTGCCTGGTCGTGGTGACGGACCACGGACCGGGCCTGGACGAGTCGGCGCTGGACCTGGCGAACACCCGGCTGGCGGGGCGGGAGAGCTTCCTGGTGGACGGCGGCGGACAGCTCGGCCTCTACGTGGTGGGCCGGCTGGCGGAGCGCCTGGGTGCGGTGGTGCGGCTCTCCCCGGCGCCGGTGCACGGGGTGACGGCGACGGTGGCGCTGCCGTCGGCGCTGCTGGCGGACGGGGTGCGGCCGGTGCCGGCGGTCGGGGTGGCGGGATGACCGGGTTCGACGCGGGCGAGGTGGTCCGCCCGTTCGTGATCACCGCGGGCCGCACCAGGCCGGTCCGGGACGAGCTGCGGGTGGAGACGCTGGTGACGGCGCAGCCGGCCGCGCTGGCGGCGCCGCTGGGGTTCGAGCGGCACCGGATCGTGGAGCTGTGCCAGTACCCGCGGTCGGTGGCCGAGCTGGCGGCGCTGCTGACGGTGCCGCTGGGGGTGGCCCGGGTGCTGGTCGCCGACCTGGCGGCGGAGCGGTTCGTGCGGGTGCACGAGCGGGCGGCGGAGGACGTGTCCGTGGCGCTGCTGGAGCGGATCCGGGACGGCCTGCTGCGGCTCTAGGGCTTGTGTGATGTTGTGATCAGTTGGGCGGTCGTACGAGGTCGTCTATCCAGATCATCGAGGCGCGAAGATGGAGGCCGGCGAGGTAGC
>NZ_JBFBDW010000017.1:0-145635 GCF_040683455.1 Kitasatospora sp. NPDC093679 | reverse complement strand
TCGGGCTGGTGGGAGCCGTCGGCGTCCATCTCGACGAGGACGGTGTAGCCGTGGTCGATGCCCCAGCGGAAGCCGGCGAGGTAGGCGGCGCCGAGTCCCTCCTTGCCCTTGCGGTGCAGGACGCGGACGTGGTCGTCGTCGGTGGCGAGCTTGTCGGCGAGGTCGCCGGTGCCGTCGGGGCTGTTGTCGTCGGCGACCAGGACGTGGACCTCGGGGACCGCGGTGCGGACGCGGGAGACGATCCGCTCGATGTTCTCGGCCTCGTTGTAGGTCGGGATGATCACCAGCACCCTGCCGAGATCGGCGAAGGTGGTCTCCTCAGGGGCAGTCACGGCACAGCCTTTCGAAACTTCGGGGAACGTGCGGCGAGCCCGCAGCCGGAGGGGGCGACGGCGCATGTCATCGAGACGGGGCCCGGATGGCTCCCGAGCACACGGCCCGGAATGCGGATCGTACAGCGTCGTGTCCACCCGACCGGCCGCCGGGACGGGCGGCCTCCGGGCAGCAGGTAGTCTCAGCACCACGTGACACCCGGCGATCGCGCAGCAACCGGCCGCTCGCGACCGGCCCGCCGACCGGCCGGCGCCCTCCCCGGACACCGGCGGCAGCCGGCACCCGGAGCCCCGCACCGGGTGTCGACGAAGAGACCGTGCGGGCCGTCCCGCACCTGAACAGGGTGGGAGCCGCGATGCGGGACCTCAGTCAGCTGGTGAAGGCGTACGACGTCCGGGGCGTGGTGCCGGACCAGTGGGACGCCTCGTACGCCCGCGCCTTCGGCGCGGCCTTCGTGCAGGTGCTCGGCGCCTCCGCGGTCGTCGTCGGCCACGACATGCGGCCCTCCTCCCCCGAGCTGTCCCGGGCCTTCGCCGAGGGCGCCGCCGCGTACGGCGCGGACGTGGTGGAGATCGGCCTCTGCTCCACCGACCAGCTCTACTACGCCTCCGGCAGCCTCGACCTGCCCGGCGCCATGTTCACCGCCTCGCACAACCCGGCCCAGTACAACGGCATCAAGCTGTGCAAGGCCGGCGCCGCCCCGGTCGGCCAGGACACCGGCCTGACCGAGATCCGCGAGCTGGTGGAGTCCTGGCTCGCCGAGGACGGCACCGTCACCGTCCCCGCCGCCGCCGAGGACACCGCCCCGGGCACGCTGTCCTCCCGGGAGACCCTGGAGGGCTACGCGGCCCACCTGCTCTCGCTGGTCGACCTGTCCGGGATGCGGCCGCTCAAGGTCGCCGTCGACGCCGGCAACGGCATGGGCGGCCACACCGTGCCGGCCGTGCTCGCCGGGCTGCCCGTCGAGGTCGTGCCGATGTACTTCGAGCTGGACGGCACCTTCCCGAACCACGAGGCCAACCCGCTGGACCCGAAGAACCTGGTCGACCTGCAGGCCAAGGTGCGCGAGGTCGGCGCCGACCTCGGTCTCGCCTTCGACGGCGACGCCGACCGCTGCTTCGTGGTGGACGAGCGCGGCGAGCCGGTCTCGCCCTCGGCGATCACCGCCCTGGTCGCCGAGCGGGAGATCGCCCGCGCCCGCGCGGCCGGCGAGGAGAAGCCGACCGTGATCCACAACCTGATCACCTCCTGGACGGTGCCGCAGGTCGTCACCGACCTGGGCGCGGTGCCCGTCCGGACCCGGGTCGGCCACTCCTTCATCAAGGAGGAGATGGCCCGCACCGACGCCGTGTTCGGCGGCGAGCACTCCGCGCACTACTACTTCCGCGACTTCTGGCGCGCCGACACCGGCATGCTGGCCGCCCTGCACGTGCTGGCCGCGCTCGGCGGCCAGGAGCAGCCGCTCTCGCAGCTGTGCGCCCGGTACGACCGCTACGCGGCCTCCGGCGAGATCAACTCCACCGTGGCGGACCAGGCCGGCCGGACGGCCGAGGTGCGCGCGGCCTACGGCGCGCTGGAGGGCGTGACCGTCGACGAGCTGGACGGCCTGACGGTGGCCGGCGCCGACTGGTGGTTCAACCTCCGGGCGTCCAACACCGAGCCGCTGCTGCGGCTGAACGTCGAGGCCGAGGACCCGGCCCGGATGGCCGAGCTCCGCGACGCCGTCCTGGCGATCGTCCGCGCCTGACCTCCGGGGGGTGCGGTGCGGCGGCCCGGCCGGGCCGCCGCACCGCACCTCTCCGTACACACCGCTCGGCTAGAGTCTGGCGTTCCGACAGCAAGCCCGCGGAACAGCGAGGAACCGAGCCGATGGACAGGCTGCAGAACACCGTCCGCCCCTACGCCTGGGGATCGACCACCGCCATCCCCGCCCTCCTCGGCCAGCAGCCCACCGGGGAACCGCAGGCCGAGATGTGGCTCGGGGCGCACCCCGGCGACTCCTCCCGGGTGGACCGCGGCAACGGGCCGGCCACCCTGGACACGGTGATCGCCGCCGACCCCGAACGCGAACTCGGCGCCGCCGCCGTCGCCCGGTTCGGCCCCGCGCTGCCCTTCCTGCTCAAGGTCCTCGCCGCCGGCAGACCGCTCTCCATCCAGGCCCACCCCACGCTGGAGCAGGCCCGCACCGGGTACGCCGCCGAGGAGGCCGCCGGCATCCCGGTCGACGCCCCGCACCGCAACTACAAGGACGCCAACCACAAGCCCGAACTCATCTGTGCC
Organism: Kitasatospora sp. NPDC093679; assembly: GCF_040683455.1. Classification (NCBI taxonomy): domain Bacteria; kingdom Bacillati; phylum Actinomycetota; class Actinomycetes; order Kitasatosporales; family Streptomycetaceae; genus Kitasatospora; species Kitasatospora sp. NPDC093679. Next base: position 143,022 of record NZ_JBFBDW010000017.1, on the reverse strand, counting down.
CTGGACGAGTTCGAGGGCCTCTGCGGCTTCCGCGAGCCCGCGGAGGCGGCCGCGCTGATGGCCTCGCTCGCGGTAGCCGCACTCGATCCGCTGATCGACACCCTGCGCAGCAAGCCCGCACCGGAGGCGCTCGCCGACGCGCTCTCCGCCGTCCTCTCGCTCACCGGTGAGAAGGCGGAGCACACCGTGGCCGAGGTGGCCCGCGCCGTCGAGGCCGCCGCCGAGGGCGACCCGTCGGGCGCCATGGCCGGATACGCCTTCGCCGCCCGCGAGTTCCCCGGCGACACCGGCCTGATCGCCGCCCTGCTGCTGAACCACGTCCGGCTGCAGCCCGGCGAGGCGCTCTACCTGGGGGCCGGGGTCCCGCACGCCTACCTCCGCGGCACCGGCGTCGAGATCATGGCCAACTCCGACAACGTGCTGCGCTGCGGGCTCACCCCCAAGCACATCGACGTCCCCGAGCTGCTGCGCGTGGTCCGCTTCGAGCCCGGCGCCCCCGACGTGCTGCGGCCCGCGGCGGCCGCCGACGGCGAGCACCACTACCCGGTGCCGGTCGACGAGTTCCGGCTCTCCCGGTACACCCTGGGCGCCGAGCCCGCGGTACTGCGCGGCCCGGCCCCGCAGATCCTGCTCTGCACCGAGGGCTCCGTCCGGCTCACCTCCGCCGACGGCGGCACGCTGGACCTCGCCCGCGGGCAGTCCGCCTTCCTGCCCGCCGACGGCACCGACACCACCGTCGCCGGGCCGGGCGCCACCGTCTTCCGCGCCACCGTCACCCTCTGACGCCAAGTCGGCCCGGGCGGCGGGGTACGACGGCCCCGCCGCCCACCCTGGGACCGGCGGTCCCGGGGTCAACTCTCCTCTGCCGCCGCCGATCGCACGGTGACAGCCTCGAAGCACACCGACCGGCCGGGCCGACGCCCGGCCGACGAGAACCGAGGAGAGCACCATGCGCGCTGTCACCGTCCGCAGCTACGGCGACGCCCGGCAGGCCGAGATCACCGAAGCGCCCGTCCCCGTCCCCGGTCCGGGCGAGGTCCGGATCCGCAACCGGGCGCTGGCCGTGCACCCCGCGGACGCCGCGGTGCGCTCCGGCCTGATGGCCGGGCTGCTCGGCACACCGCCGTTCCGGCTGGGCTGGGACGTGGCCGGCACGGTCGACGCGGTGGGCGAGGGCGTCACCGCCTTCGCGGTCGGCGAGGACGTCATCGGCCTCTCGCACTGGTTCGCGACCCGCAACGGCACCCACGCCGATTACGCGGTGCTGCCCGCCGACCAGCTCGCCCCCGCCCCGGACGACGTCCCCGCCGCCACCGCCGCGGCGCTCCCGCTCAACGGGCTGACCGCGCTGCAGGCCGTCGAGCGCACCGGCCTCGACGCCGGCGCCACCCTGGTGGTCACCGGTGCGGGCGGCAACCTGGGGTACCTCACCACGCAGCTGGCGCTCGCCCGCGGGCTGCGCGTGCTCGCCGTCGCCGGCCCCCGGGACGAGGCGGAACTCACCGCGACGGGGGCGGAGTTCGTCGCCCGCGGGGAGTCGGCGGTGGACGCCCTGCGCGGCCTCGCCCCCGGCGGTGCCGACGCGGTGGTCGATGCCGCCGGCCTCGCCACGCCGCTGCTGGCGGCGGTGCGCGACGGCGGGCTGTTCGTCGCCGTCCGTCCGCCGGCCGCACCCGCGGCCGAACGCGGCATCGAGGTCGTCGTCCACGACGTCCGCCCCGACGGGCACGCGCTCGCCGGACTGGCGAAGCTGGTCGCGGACGGCCGGCTCGTCGTCCGGGTGGACTCCGTCCTCCCGCTGGAAGAGGTCGCCGCCGCGCACGCCCGGCTGGAGGCGGGCGGCACGCGGGGCGCGGTGGTGCTGACCGTGTGACCGGGGGACGCTCCGGTGCCTCAGCCCAGGACGGGGTGGGCGGCCTGGTAGGCCAGGCGTTCGTCGGCGCCGTCACCGATGCGGGTGAGGAGTCCGTCCAGGGCCAGGAACTCCTCCCACGCGGGGTTGCCGCCAGCCCGGCACAGCTCGGCCACCACGCGGTCCTCCAGGTCCGGGACGCGCTTGTTCTTCCAGACCTTGTCGGCCAGGCTCACCAGCAGGTCCTCGGCCCGGGTGCCGGGGGCGTCCCAGGTGGCGTGCCCGGCGGCGAACCGGGCCAGCTCCGCGGACACCCCGTGCTCCAGCAGGAGGTCCCGCCCGGCCGGTTCGTGCGCGGAGCCGGGACCGGACAGCTCGGCGGGGTGCCGGACCTTGCCGATGTCGTGCGTGGCCGCGCCGAACAGCACGGCCCCCCGGTCGAGTTCGAGCGCCGGGCAGTGCTCCGCCACCCAGCCGACGAGCTGCCCCGCGACCTCGTGGACGACCCGCAGGTGGGCCACCAGCCGGGGCGGGGCGCCGAGGTGCCGCAGCAGTTCGGCGACCTCCTGCGGCAGCGGCCGCAACCGCGGTGTCCGGCAGTCGTCCAGGGCGACGGCGAGCACGTCCACGACCCCCTCGCAGGGTCTCGCCGCCCGCGACATGTCGATCTCGCGTGACCCGGGCGTTCCCGGCCGCCTCACGGCCCTGTCATCCATGATCGGTCTCACATCCGTGGCATGTCCTCGCGAGGGCGAGGCCGGAATCGGGCGGCTTGCCCGGGTCGGCCAAGTACACCAGGCTGAGCCCCGAGCACGAGGACCACCGGCCGGCCCGGATCGCGCACCGTCAGGTCGTCGTACGCGCCGGTCCACACGCCGGACACCTACGGACGGAAGGCTGCGCCGTGCGGAAACTGATCTACGGGATGAACCTGACCCTGGACGGCTACATCGCCGCGGCCGGTGACGACATCGGCTGGAGCGGACCGCCGAGCAGCGAGTTGTTCCAGTGGTGGCTCGACCACGAGCAGGCGAGTGAACTCTCGCTGTACGGGCGCAAGCTGTGGGAGACCATGAGCTCCTACTGGCCGACCGGCGACCGGCAGCCCGACGCCACCCCGGCCGAGGTCGAGTTCGCGCGGAACTGGCGGGACACGCCGAAGGTGGTGTTCTCCTCGACGATCCACGAGGTCGACTGGAACACCCGCCTGGTCACCGGCGACGCGATCGCCGAGATCACCCGGCTCAAGGCCGAGGACGGCGGCCCCATGACCATCGGCGGCGCAACGCTCGCCGGGGCCGCCATGCGCACCGGGCTGATCGACGAATACGTGATCGCCACCCATCCGGTCCTGGTGGGCGGCGGCACGCCGTTCTTCACCGCGCTGGACAGCTGGGTGAACCTGAACCTGGTGGAGACGCGGACGTTGCCCGGCGGCGTGGTCCTGACCAGGTACGAGACCAGGCGCTGAGCAGCTGCCCGCTGCCCCGGATCCGTGTCGGACATGCCGTCACCGGCCACGGAGTCCGAGACCTTGCCTGCCCCTCAGCCCATGTCGCGGGTCATGTCGACGAAGCGCGAGTAGTGGCCCTGGAAGGCGACGGTGATGGTCGCGGTGGGGCCGTTGCGGTGCTTGGCGACGATGAGGTCGGCCTCGCCCGCGCGCGGGGACTCCTTCTCGTAGGCGTCCTCGCGGTGCAGCAGGATGACCATGTCGGCGTCCTGCTCGATGGATCCGGACTCTCGCAGGTCCGAGACCATCGGCTTCTTGTCGGTGCGCTGTTCGGGTCCACGGTTCAGCTGGCTGAGCGCGATGACCGGGAGCTCCAGCTCCTTGGCGAGCAGCTTGAGGTTCCGGGACATGTCGGAGACCTCCTGCTGGCGGCTCTCGGCCCGACGGGAGCCGCCGGACTGCATCAGCTGGAGGTAGTCGATGACGACCAGTCGGAGGTCGTTGCGCTGCTTGAGCCGACGGCACTTGGCCCGGATCTCCATCATCGACAGGTTCGGCGAATCGTCGATGTAGAGCGGCGCGTTGGTGACGTCGGGCATCCGGCGGGCGACCCGCGTCCAGTCGTCGTCCGTCATGTTGCCCGAGCGCATGTGGTGCAGCGCCACCCGCGCCTCGGCGGACAGCAGGCGCATCGCGATCTCGTTGCGCCCCATTTCGAGCGAGAAGATGACGCTGGGCAGGTTGTTGTGGATGGAGGCGGCCCGGGCGAAGTCCAGCGCCAGGGTCGACTTGCCCATCGCGGGACGGGCCGCGATGACGATCATCTGACCCGGGTGCAGTCCGTTGGTCAGCTGGTCGAAGTCGGCGAACCCGGTGGGCACGCCGTTCATCTGGCCGGCCCGCGAGCCGATCGCCTCGATCTCGTCGAGGGCGCCCTCCATGATGTCGGCGAGCGGGGCGTAGTCCTCGTTGGTGCGCTGCTCGGTGACGGCGTAGATCTCGGCCTGCGCGGCGTTGACGATCTCGTCGACGTCGCCCTCCGCCGCGTAGCCCATGCCGGCGATCCTGGTGCCGGCCTCGACCAGGCGTCTGAGGACGGCCCGCTCGTGGACGATCTCCGCGTAGTACTCCGCGTTGGCCGCGGTCGGAACGGAGTTGACCAGGGTGTGCAGGTAGCCGGGGCCGCCCACCCGGGCGAGCTCGCCGCGCTTGGTCAGCTCGCCGGCGACGGTGATCGGGTCGGCGGGCTCGCCGCGGGCGTACAGGTCGAGGATCGCGCCGTGGATGAGCTCGTGGGCGGGCCGGTAGTAGTCGGCCGGCTTGAGCACCTCGACGACGTCGGCGATGGCGTCCTTGGAGAGCAACATGCCGCCGAGGACGGACTGCTCGGCCGCCAGGTCCTGCGGGGGGACGCGCTCGAAGCCGTCCGCGGCGGGCATCCGCTCCTCGTCGGACCCGCCGTCCCGCCGGCCGCCGTCGCCGCGCCGGAAGCCGTCGCCGCCGCGCTGGAGGGAGCCTCGGCCGCCGCCGTCACGGTTGCGGGAGACCGGCAGGCGGTCGCTCGGCGTGCTGGGGAAGGAGCCGGGACCGAAGGCGTCGTCGGACGGCTGCCAGTCGTCCTCCGGGGGCGGGGGAACGTCGTGGTCGTCGTACTGGGGGCCGGTCACGCGTGTTCCCCGATCAGCGAATCGTGCGAGTGGAGCGGTCCTTGCCGATGACGCATCCTCCTTCATACGCCACCCGGCCGACATTTCCGCCACCGGGCCACGGGTGTCGCGCGGGGCGGCCCCGGCCGGGCCCGGAACGGGCACCGGGGCAGGGGCGGGTCGGCGCCCCACGCTACGGCGCCGGGGGCCGTTCGGCCAAGACGGTTATCCACAGGGGGTGTGGACAGCGGGTCGCCACCTGTGGAGAAGTGCCCGAAACCTGTGCACAACCCTGTGGACAGGTCTGTGGATAACCACACCACCCTCCACCGTCAACGGGTTGACCTGCGATTACTTCCTCGATCGGCTGTGCATGAGAAAAAGTTCACACGGCCGCCCGTTCACCCGACGGGCCGTGGACATCCCGTTCCGAGGTCCCTCGATCAAGATTTCGAGTAAGTGATGCAGATCCTATTCACCACTTACCTGTGGATGAGTAGTCTGGCTCACATGACCTCCCCGACCGCCCGTCGCAGCCACGACCGCGAGATCCTCGCGCTCGCCGTGCCGGCCTTCGGCGCCCTGGTCGCCGAGCCGCTCTTCCTGATGGCCGACTCGGCGATCGTCGGCCACCTCGGCACCGCCCAGCTGGCCGGGCTCGGCATCGCCTCCGCCGTGCTCACCACCGTCATCGGCGTCTTCGTCTTCCTCGCCTACGCCACCACCGCCGCGGTCGCCCGCAGGATCGGCGCCGGCGACCGGCGGGCCGCCGTCCAGCAGGGCGTGGACGGCATCTGGCTGGCCCTGCTCCTCTCCGCCGGGCTCGTCCTGCTGACCGTGGCGCTGGCCCCGCAGGCGGCCGACCTGCTGGGCGCCTCCCCCACCGCGGCCCCGCACGCCGTCACCTACCTGCGGATCAGCGCCCTCGGCATCCCCGCCATGCTGGTCGTGCTGGCGGCCACCGGCGTGCTGCGCGGCCTGCAGGACACCCGCACCCCGCTGCTGGTCGCGGTGGCCGGCTTCGCGGCGAACGCCGTGCTCAACCTCGGCCTGGTGTACGGGGCCGGCCTCGGCGTGGCCGGCTCCGCCTGGGGCACCGTGCTGGCCCAGAACGCGATGGCCGCCGCCTACCTGGTCGTGGTGGTGCGCGGCGCCCGGCGGGAGGGCGCCGGCCTGCGCCCGGACGCCGCCGGGATCCGGGCCTGCGCCCGGGCCGGCGGGCCGCTGCTGGTCCGCACCCTCAGCCTGCGGGCCGTACTGCTGATCGCCACCGCGGTGGCCGCCACCCTGGGCGACGCCGAGATCGCCGCCCACCAGATCACCATGACCATCTGGTCCTTCGTGGCCTTCGCCCTGGACGCCGTGGCGATCGCCGGGCAGGCGATCGTCGGCCGGTACCTGGGCGCCGGCGACGTGGCAGGCACCCGCGCGGCGACCCGGCGGATGGTCGAGTGGGGCATCGGCGCGGGCCTGCTCCTCGGCCTGCTGATCGTGCTGGCCCGTCCGCTGTACGTGCCGCTGTTCACCGCCGACCCGGCGGTGCGGGCGGAGCTGGGCACCGCGCTGCTGCTGGCCGCGCTCACCCAGCCGGTGGGCGGTGTGGTGTTCGTCCTGGACGGGGTGCTGATGGGCGCCGGCGACGGCGGCTACCTGGCGGCGGCGATGCTGGCGACCCTGGTGGTCTTCGCCCCGGCCGCGCTCGCGGTGCCGGGCCTCGGCGGCGGGCTGGCCGCGCTCTGGTGGGCGATGAACCTCTTCATGCTCACCCGGGCGCTCTTCCTGGTGCTCCGGGTGCGCACCGGGCGCTGGCTGGTGACCGGCGCCGTCCGCGCCTGAGCCGGGCCCGAGCCGCGCCCGTCCCCTCCGGGCGGGCCCGGACGGGACGGCGGGAACGACCGAGGGCCGGCCTCCCCCTGCGGGGAGACCGGCCCTCGAACTGCTACGGGAGCGCTCAGGCGGCCACGACGTTGACGTCGAGGTTGGCCTGCACGTCGGAGTGCAGCTTGACCGAGACCTTGTGGGTGCCCAGGGTCTTGATCGGGGAGGCGATCGCGACGGCGCGCTTGTCCACCGCCGGGCCGTCGGCGGCCTTGATGGCGTCGACGACGTCGGCCTGGGTCACCGAGCCGAACAGGCGGCCGGCGTCGCCCGAGCGGACGGCGAGCTTGACCTGCAGGCCCTCGAGCTTGGCCTTGACCTCGTTGGCCGCCTCGAGGGTCTGGATCTCGTGGATCTTGCGGGCGCGACGGATCGCGTCGACGTCCTTCTGGCCGCCCTTGGTCCAGCGGATGGCGAAGCCGCGCGGGACCAGGAAGTTGCGGGCGTAGCCGTCCTTGACCTCGACGACCTCGCCGGCGCTGCCGAGGCCGGGGACCTCGTGAGTGAGGATGATCTTCATTGTTCGGTCACCCTCTCTTAGCGCGTGGTGGAGGTGTAGGGCAGCAGCGCCATCTCACGGCTGTTCTTCACGGCCGTGGCGACGTCACGCTGGTGCTGGGTGCAGTTGCCGGTGACCCGGCGGGCACGGATCTTGCCGCGGTCGGAGATGAACTTCCGCAGCAGGTTCGTGTCCTTGTAGTCAACGTAGTTGACCTTGTCCTTGCAGAAGACGCAAACCTTCTTCTTCGGCTTGCGAGCAGGCGGCTTCGCCATCATGTGCTCCATTGGGGATGGACGGTCCGGACGCGCGAGGCGGCGCGGACCGCACGAAATCTCTCAGCATGCCGGGGCCCGGCCCAGGGGCCGCGCCCGGCGTGCACCGCTAGAACGGGGGCTCTTCCGAGTAGCCGCCGCCGGAGTTGCCACCCCAGCCGCCGCCGCCCTGGTTGCCACCGGAGGGCGCGGAGGACGCCCACGGGTCGTCGGACGGGCCGGACTGACCGCCGGAGTTGCCACCCCAGCCGCCGCCGCCACCGCCCTGCTGGCCGCCCCAGCCGCCGCCGGACGGAGCCCCGCCCTGCTGGCCGCCGAAGCCGCCGCCACCGCCGGGGCCGCCGGACCGGTTGGCCCGGGTGACCTTGGCGGTCGCCGACCGCAGGCTCGGGCCGACCTCGTCGACCTCCACCTCGAAGACCGTCCGCTTCTCGCCTTCCTTGGTGTCGTAAGACCGCTGGCGCAGTCGGCCCTGCACGATGACGCGCATGCCCTTCTGCAGCGACTCGGCGACGTTCTCCGCCGGCTGCCGCCAGACGTTGCACGTGAGGAAGAGGCTCTCGCCGTCCTTCCACTCGTTGGTCTGGCGGTCGAAGGTGCGCGGGGTGGACGCGATACGGAACTTCGCGACCGCGGCACCCGACGGGGTGAAGCGCAGCTCGGGGTCGTCGACGAGATTGCCGACGAGGGTGATGACGGTCTCGCCTGCCATGGTGGTGATGACCTCTCGGAAAAAGGAGTTCTGCGGTGCTCGCTCGGTGTTTCACGTGAAACACCGGGCGTGAGTCACCTGACGCCGGAGGCGTCAGAGGTGGCTCAGTGGGTGTCCGGGCGCAGGACCTTGGTCCGCAGAACCGACTCGCTCAGGCTGAGCTGGCGGTCGAGCTCCTTGACGACCTCAGGCGTGGCCTTCAGGTCGATGACCGAGTAGATGCCCTCGGACTGCTTGTTGATCTCGTAGGCCAGACGACGACGGCCCCAGGTGTCGATCTTCTCGACCTTGCCGCCACCGGTGCGGACAACGTTGAGGAAGTTCTCGATCAGGGGGGAGACAGCGCGCTCCTCGACCGACGGGTCGAGGATCACCATCACCTCGTAGTGACGCATGGGTAACCCACCTCCTTTGGACTCAACGGCCACGGTCTCTCCGTGGCAGGAGGGTTGTGCAGCGTCGCACCGGTGCGGTGTCGACTCCGGCCACCGTAGTAGCGGGGTCTGACAACCGGTCCCGGCGAAGGGCACACGGGGGCACACCTACACCAGTGCAGACCGCACAGCCTACCGGGCCGGAGGGTCCGACCCAAAACGCATAGGGGTTGTGATCCTGGGCATACCGGCCGCAATCTGGACGGAACGGCACGCTGTCCGGTCCGTGCCGCCGACGGGCACCGCCCCGTCCCGCCCGTAGTCCACCCGGGAGGTGGGTCCCATGGCTCAGACCGTCCGCCGGTTTCCGGCCCTCACCCTCAACACCGACGGCCACACGCACCCGCGCGAGAACGCGTTCGTCGCGGTGGCCGCCGTCTTCGGCCTGCTGGCCTTCGTGAGCGCGTTCTTCGACAACCTGCACATCATGAGCTCGTGGACCGGCCTGGTCGGCATCGTGGCCGGCCTGTGGGGCCAGTTCATCTCGGTCACCACGGCCGAGCGCTTCGCCCTGGTGATCTCCACCGGCCTGGCCGGTGTGGGCCTCTACCTCGGCCTCGCGCACGGCGGCTTCTTCGGGGGCTTGTGGTGACCCGCACGCGCCGGTCCGCCGCATGACCTCCGGTGCCCTCCTCGCGTACTCGCCCGTGCTCGGGTATCAGGTACGCGGAGAGGGCACCGGCATGTCCGGCCAGCCCCGGCAGAAACGGACCATTCGGGCGATAGGGTCGCCGTGACCTCACCCTGGACCGCCCGACCGAGGAGGAGCATCCCAGCATGAGCCTGCGCCTGAGGACGATCAGCCGCGAGGAACACCTCGCCTTCATCCAGTCCCGTCCCTCCGCCAGTCACATGCAGGTGCCCGCCTGGGCGGACGTGAAGGCGGAGTGGCGCTCGGAGAGCCTCGGCTGGTTCGACGAGTCGGGCGTGCAGGTCGGTGCGGGCCTGGTGCTGTACCGGCAGCTCCCCAAGGTGAAGCGCTACCTGGCCTACCTGCCGGAGGGCCCGGTGATCGACTGGTTCGACCGGGACCTCGACGGCTGGCTGCAGCCGATGCTGGCGCACCTCAAGGACCGGGGCGCGTTCTCGGTGAAGATGGGCCCGCCGGTGGTCGTCCGCCGCTGGGACGCCGCCACCCTCAAGGCCGCCATCGCCGGCGGGCAGGCCAAGCGGCTGCGCGACGTCGAGCCGGACTGGTACGAGCCGCGCGCCTTCGAGGTCGCCGACCGGCTCCGCAAGGCCGGCTGGCTGCAGGGCGAGGACGGCGGCGCGGGCTTCGGCGACGTCCAGCCCCGCTACGTCTTCCAGGTGCCGCTCGCCGACCGCTCGCTCGACGACGTCCAGCGCGGCTTCAACCAGCTGTGGCGGCGCAACATCAAGAAGGCCGAGAAGAGCGGCGTCGAGGTCGTCCAGGGCGGCTTCGACGACCTGGAGGTCTTCCACCGCCTCTACGTGGTCACCGCCGCGCGGGACCGCTTCACCCCCCGCCCGCTGGCCTACTTCCAGCGGATGTGGAAGTCGCTCGCCGCCGAGGACCCGAACCGGATCCGGCTCTACATCGCCTACCACGAAGGCGAACCGCTGGCCGCGACCACCATGCTCACCGTCGGCGAGCACGTCTGGTACTCCTACGGCGCCTCCGCCGACCACAAGCGCGAGGTCAAGCCGTCGAACGCGATCCAGTGGCGGATGATGCGCGACGCCTACGCGCTGGGCGCCACCCTCTACGACCTGCGCGGGATCAGCGACACCCTCCAGGAGGACGACCACCTCTTCGGGCTGATCCAGTTCAAGCTCGGCACCGGCGGCCAGGCCGCCGAGTACCTCGGCGAGTGGGACTTCCCGCTGAACAAGCTGCTGCACAAGGCGCTCGACCTCTACATGTCGCGCCGCTGAGACGCCCTCACCACATCCTCGGGGAGTGACGATGACCCTGTCGCTGTACGTGGACACCGCCCGCTGGCGGGCGCACCAGCAGGCGGTGCTGGCCCAGTACCCCGGCCTGGTGCCGGTGGCCAAGGGCAACGGCTACGGACTGGGCAACGCCCGGCTCGCCGAGGAGGCGGCGCTGCTCGGCACCGGGATGCTGGCGGTCGGCACCGCCCAGGAGGCCGCCGACGTGTCCTTCCCCGGGGACCTGCTGGTGCTCACCCCGTACCGGCCGGGCGAGGACGCGCCCGCGGTGCCGCCCGGGACGATCCGCACGGTCGCCCACCTCGACGCCCTACGGGCGCTGCCGGCCGGCGCCCGGGTGGTGGTGGAGTGCATGACCAGCATGAGACGCCACGGCATCGCCCGCGCCGACCTGCCCAAGCTGCCCACCGACGGCCCGGTGGTGGAGGGCTTCGCGCTGCACCTGCCGCTGGACCGCCCGGACGGCTCGGACCCGGTCGGCGAGGTGGCCGACTGGATGGAGGCGATCGCAGCGGCGGGCCCGGCGCCGGGCACGGTCTACCTGAGCCACCTGGCCGCCGCCGACGTGGCGCGCCTGGACTCCCGGTACCCGGACACCGCCTTCCGCTCCCGGATCGGCACCCGGCTCTGGCTCGGCGACGTCGCCGCGCTGCACGCCGCGGCCACCGTGCTGGACGTGACCGCGGTGGCCAGGGGCGAGCGCTACGGCTACCGCCAGCACAAGGCGCCCTCCGACGGCCACCTGCTGGTGGTCACCGGCGGCACCGCGCACGGCGTCGGCATGGAGGCCCCCAAGTACCTGCACGGCGTGCTGCCCCGCGCCAAGGGCCTGGCCCGGGCCGGGCTGGCCGCCGTCAACCGCACCCTCTCCCCGTACGCCTGGGGCGGCCGCCAGCTGTGGTTCGCCGAGCCGCCGCACATGCAGGTGTCGATCCTCTTCCTGCCGGGCGCCGCCAAGCCCCCGGTGATCGGCGACGAACTCCCGCTCACCGTCCGCCACACCACCACCCACTTCGACCGGGTGGTCGACCACCGCCAGACCCTGCTGGGCGCCGCCTAGGCGCCGGGCGCGTCCCGGTCGGGGGCCGCGCCGTCGGCGGGCACCGGGGCGGCCTGGTCGGGCGCGCTCCAGGTCCAGTCGTACTGCGGCGCGTACTCCGCGTAGGTCGCCTCCTCGCGCAGCCTGCGGGCGGCGCCGAGCACGAAGACGTCCGGGGCGCCGTCCAGCACACCGCCGGAGGGGTCGTCGCTGCCGTCCCAGCGGACGGGGTCGTGCTCCGGGTGGAGCATGTCGCGGACGACCATCGCGCAGAGGTAGAGCGTGCCGAGCAGGTGCAGGGCGATCGCCAGGTGGTACCAGTCCTGGCCGATGCCGTGCTGCTTGGAGTCGCCGGTGTAGGCGAGGTACGACCAGACGCCGAGGAAGTACAGCACCTCGCAGGTCTGCCAGATCAGGAAGTCCCGCCAGCGCGGCCGGGCGAGGGCGGCGAGCGGGATCAGCCACAGCACGTACTGCGGCGAGTAGACCTTGTTGGTGAGCACGAACGCGGCGACCACCAGCAGGGCGAGCTGGGCGAAGCGGGGGCGCCGCGGCGCGGAGAGGGCCAGCCAGCCGACGGCCAGGCAGCACAGCACCAGCAGCACCGAGATCCAGGTGTTGAGGGTGGGCAGCTGCTGGTTGCGGTCCTGCATGAGGATCAGCCAGAACGAGCCGAAGTCCTCCTTGCGGACCTGGCTGAAGGTGTAGAAGGTCGCCCAGCCCTTGAAATTGGCGATCATGATGGGCAGGTTGACGACCAGCCAGGCCGCGACCGCGCCGCCGAGCGCCCGGCCGAAGTCGCGCCACTTGCCCGCGCGCCAGCACAGCACCAACAGCGGCCCGAGCAGCAGCACGGGGTAGAGCTTGGCCGCGGTGGCCAGTCCGATGAGGACACCGGCCGCGACCGGCCGGGAGCCCGCCCAGTACGCCATGGCGACGGCGGCCAGCGCCACCGCGAGCATGTCCCAGTTGATGGTGGAGTCCAGGGCCAGGCAGGGCGCGACGGCGAACAGCAGCGCGTCCCACGGGCGCCGGCGGTGGGTGCGGGTGAGCGCCACCACGACGACCACCGCGCAGACCATCAGCATGCCCGCGTTGACCATCCAGAACCACTGCTCGCGCCCCTGCAGCTCGCCGCCGGTCGGCGTCAGCCAGGCCGCGACCTGCATGAACAGACCGGTCAGGACGGGGTACTCCAGGTACTGCATGTCCTGGGTCGGGAAGGGCAGCGGGTCCAGGTACGGATGGCGCCCGCTGTCGAAGCCGCGACCGGAGAACAGGTGCGGGATGTCGCTGTAGCAGGCGTGGGTGTACTGGGTGGTCGCGCCGTGGAACCAGCCGCCGTCGTAGCACGGCACCTTCTGCACCAGGCCGAGCACGTAGGTGGCGATGACGACCAGGGCGAGGAAGCGGGCCGGGGTCCACCAGGAGACGCCGAGCAGCGCGCGGCGTCCGGGCGGGCCGCCGAACACCTCGCTGCCGGCCGCCGCGACCGGGTCCTCGTCGGCCGGCACGACGACGGTGTTGGGCAGCGGACCGGCCGCCGGTGCGGGCGCGGGCCCGGCGGTCTCGTGGGTGCTGGACGTCATGGCGGACATACTGCCGCACCACCGCCCGCACGACGAGGAGACCCCGGCAAAGACACCGGCGCCGGCCCGCCCCCTGGGGGGTGGACCGGCGCCGGTGCCCGTCACTGTCCTGTCAGCGCGGCTCCGCCGCCTCCGCCAGGGCCGCCACCGCCCTGGGTGGAGGTGTCGGTCGGGCTCGCCGTGGGCTTGCCGGACTTGGTCGGGGGTGTCCTGGTCGGGCAGATGAGGAAGCAGCTCTCCGTCGCGGTCGGCGACGGGCTGCCGGTCGGCCCGCCGGTCGGGCTCGGCGTGGTCGACGGGCTCCCCGACGGGGAGGCCGAGGTCGAGGCCGAGGCGGAGGCCGAGGGCGACGCGGTCGACGGGGCGCCCGAGGCGTCTACCTTCACACCGGACTCGCCCGGGTCCGGGAAGTTGCGCGGGTTGCCCGGGCCGATGACCTTCATGTAGCGGGTGAAGACGTCGGTCGGGAAGTCACCACCGTGGATCTCGGTCTTGCCGGCGGTGCCGTCGAGCGAGAGCAGGCCGGGCTTGCCCGGCTCCTCGCGCCACATGCCGACCGAGGTCACCAGGCTGTTGGTGTAGCCGACCCACCAAGCCGAGGTGCCGGAGTCGGTGGTGCCGGTCTTGCCCGCCACCGGGAAGCCCAGCTCGTTGGTCTTCTTGCCGGTGCCGTTCTTGGCCACGTTCTCCAGCACGTCGGTGATGTTGTCGGCGACGGCCGGGTCGAGCACCTTCTTCGCGGGCGGCTTGGTGAACATCGGAAGGTCCACGCCGTCCTTGGACACCCGCCGCACCGAGTACGGGTCGGTCTGCTGGCCGTGGGCCGCGAACACCGAGTAGGCCGAGGCCATGCGGATCGCGCTCGGCGTCGAGGTGCCCAGCGGGAAGGTGATGGTGCTGGACGGCGCCAGGCTGCCCTGGCGCAGGCCCATCTTCAGCACCATGGCCTCGACGTTCTTGCCGCCGACGTCCTGGTTGAGCTGGACGAAGGGCACGTTGTAGGAGTTCTTCATGGCCTCCTTCAGCGTCACGTACCCCGGGGCGGAGGTGCTGTCGTTGCGCTGGCGGTAGGGCTGGCCGTTGTCGCCGATGACGGGGCTGCCGTCCGGCTTGAAGATCTCGGTCAGGTTGTTGGCCATGTACCGGCTGTCGGTGCTGATCCTGGTCGGCTTGCCCTCGTCGTCCGTCTTGGTCAGCACGCCGGTCTGCATGGCGGTGGCCAGGACGAAGGGCTTGAAGGTCGAGCCGACCGGGATTCCGGGGGCGTCGGCGTTGTTGGTGTAGTGGCCGTTCTCGATGCCGTCGCCGCCGTAGATGGCGACGATGGCGCCGTCGTTGGGCACCACCGAGGCCGCACCCATCTGCACGAACTTGTCCTTGTCGTGCTTGTCCGGGTGGAGGTTGTCCTTCTGGAAGCCGTCCACGGCGTTCTTCAGCGCGTCGACCTTGGACTTCTCGAAGGTGGTGTAGATCTTGTAGCCGCCGCGCTGGAGCTCGTTGTCGTTGATGGTCGGGTCCTTGGCCATCAGGTACTTGTTGGCCGTCTCCACCAGGTAGCTGATCTCACCCTTCATGTTCGACTGGGCCTTCGGCGGGATCGGCTCCGGGAAGGTCTTCCCGCACTTGTCGACGTCCGCCTGGGAGGCCAGGTGGGCCACGACCATGCGGTTGAGGACGTACTCCCAGCGCTCCTGCATGCGCTTGTGGTTGTCGGGGGTCAGCGACGGGTCGTAGAGGCCCGCGCCCTTGAGCAGGCCGGCGAGCATGGCGCCCTGGCAGATGTCGATCTGCGAGGCGTCCTTGCCGTAGTAGGCCTGGGACGCGGCCTGGACCCCGATGGAGTTGCGGCCGTACCAGCTGGTGTTGAGGTAGCCCTTGAGGACCGTGTCCTTCTGGTCGGCGATCTTGAGCGTGATGAACAGCTCCTTGACCTTGCGGGTCAGGGTCTGGTCCTTGCTCAGGTAGTAGTTCTTGACGTACTGCTGGGTGATCGTCGAGCCGCCCTGGGTCTCGCCGCCGGAGGCCATCTTGTAGACGGCGCGGGCGATGCCCTTGGGGTCGATGCCGCTGTCGGTGCGGAAGGTCTCGTTCTCGGCCGCGATCGTGGTGTCCTGCGCCGCCCGGCTGATGTCGGCCAGCGGGACGACCTGGCGGTTGGTGGTGCCCTTGCGGGTCATCTCACTGCCGTCGGCCCAGAAGTAGATGTTGTTCTGCTCGTCGAACTCCTTGTTGGCGTCCGGGACGGGGGTCAGCGCGAAGGCGACGCCCACGGCCGCGACGGTGCCGCCGAAGAAGACGAGGAAGAGCGTGAGGATCTGCTTCCACGAGGGGATCCAACGGCGGAAGCCGCTCTTGCCCCAGCGCGGGTAGTCGACGAAGCGCTTCTTGGGCGGCGCGCCGGCCGGCGGGCCGCCGCGCCGGCCGCCGCCGGCCGTGCCGGCGGCCGCGCCGCCGCCCTTCTGTGCCTGGCGGCGCATCTCGGCACGGGTGAGCCGGGGCTGCTGCGCGGTCTCCCGGGCGGTCGCGCGCGCACGGCGGAGCCCGTCGGCGCGGAGCTCGTCCTGCCCGGGCCGACCGTGGGAGGGCGCACCCTGCGGGGGGTTGCCCGGCGGGTACGGGCGACGACCGTCGCCGTGGCCGCCCGGAGGCTGACCTCCGCCGTTGGGCGACCTTCGCCGGTGTTCGCTCATCTCTCTGCAACTCCTCGGTCGGGCTGTCCGGGCCCGAAGGCAGGGTTCACGTCCGATGCCCGCAACCGCCTGAATCCCCGGAGGTGGTCCTCGTGCACACGCGACAGCGTACGCATCCTTCAATCGTCAACATTCGGACATTAAAGGACAAATGCCGCATATGTTCGGCAGATCATTACAGTGCCGTTGCCTAGCGGGCCGCGTCGGCCCTTGACGCGGGCCCCGCGCACCCCGCCGACGCACGCCCCCGCCGCCTTGTGATCACGTTCACGCGTGCCCCCCTTGCCCGCGTCGTGACCCCGGATTACTGTTCTCGATATATCGAGCCGATACATCGGAGCGGCATAGCCGCGCCGTGCACCGGACCGGACGGCCACGGGGAGAGGAGGCGGCAGGGGATGAGCAGGCGTTCCGGAGTGCTGGAGTTCGCCGTTCTCGGCCTGCTGCACGACGCCCCCATGCACGGCTACGAGCTGCGCAAGCGGCTCAACGTCCTGCTCGGCTCGTTCCGCGCCTTCTCGTACGGCACGCTGTACCCCTGCCTGAAGAACCTGGTCGCCCAGGGCTTCCTGGTCGAGGACAACCCGGACGTCGAGTACGTCCCCGCCACCGCGCTCAACGGCAAGCGGTCGAAGATCGTCTACCGGCTCTCCCCCGAGGGCAAGCAGCGCTTCGAGGAGCTGCTCGCCGACTCGGGCCCGGACGCCTGGGAGGACGAGCACTTCGGCGTCCACTTCGCGTTCTTCGCGCGGACCGACAAGGCCGTGCGGATGCGCGTCCTGGAGGGCCGCCGCAGCCGGCTGGAGGAGCGGCTGGAGCGGATGCGCAGCTCGATCGCCCGCACCCGCGAGCGGTTCGACGACTACACGCTCGAACTCCAGCGGCACGGCCTCGAATCGGTCGAGCGCGAGGTCCGCTGGCTCAACGAGCTCATCGAGACCGAGCGGGCCAACCGCACCGGGCGCAACGGCGCGCCGAACGGTGCCACACAGACTTCGGACGGCCGTGGCCAGGAGGCCGGGTCCTCGGACCCGCCGGGGCCACCGCACGACCGCCCGGGGCGCTCCGCACAGGAGCGCTGAGACCCGCGGCCCGGCGCCCTCGCAGCGCCGGATCCACGGGAGGAGTGGGCGCCGCGCGCCCGTCAGACAGTCATACCAGTAGGGACGAGAACCGCCTTCCCGGCGGGCCTCATGAGAACACAGGGAGCAACCGGAATGGGTTCGGTTCGCGTAGCCATCGTGGGCGTGGGCAACTGCGCCGCGTCGCTGGTGCAGGGTGTCGAGTACTACAAGGACGCCGACCCGGCCGGCAAGGTCCCCGGGCTGATGCACGTGCAGTTCGGCGACTACCACGTCCGTGACGTGGAGTTCGTCGCCGCGTTCGACGTCGACGCCAAGAAGGTCGGCTTCGACCTGGCCGACGCCATCGGCAACAGCGAGAACAACACCATCAAGATCTGCGACGTGCCGCCGACCGGCGTCACCGTGCAGCGCGGCCACACCCTGGACGGCCTGGGCAAGTACTACCTCGAGACCATCGAGGAGTCGGACGAGGCCCCGGTCGACGTCGTCCAGGTCCTCAAGGACAAGCAGGTCGACGTCCTGGTCTGCTACCTGCCCGTCGGTTCCGAGGCGGCCGCCAAGTTCTACGCCCAGTGCGCCATCGACGCCAAGGTCGCCTTCGTGAACGCCCTCCCGGTGTTCATCGCCGGCACCAAGGAGTGGGCGGACAAGTTCACCGAGGCCGGTGTGCCGATCGTCGGTGACGACATCAAGTCCCAGGTCGGCGCCACCATCACGCACCGCGTGATGGCGAAGCTCTTCGAGGACCGCGGTGTCATCCTCGAGCGCACCATGCAGCTGAACGTCGGCGGCAACATGGACTTCAAGAACATGCTCGAGCGCGAGCGCCTGGAGTCCAAGAAGATCTCCAAGACCCAGGCCGTCACCTCGCAGATCCGCGACCGCGAGCTGGGTGCGAAGAACGTCCACATCGGCCCGTCCGACTACGTCGCGTGGCTCGACGACCGCAAGTGGGCGTACGTCCGCCTCGAGGGCCGCGCCTTCGGCGACGTCCCGCTGAACCTGGAGTACAAGCTCGAGGTCTGGGACTCCCCGAACTCGGCCGGTGTCATCATCGACGCCGTGCGCGCCGCGAAGATCGCCAAGGACCGCGGCATCGGCGGCCCGATCCTCTCCGCGTCCTCCTACTTCATGAAGTCCCCGCCGGTTCAGTACTTCGACGACGAGGCCAAGGAGAACGTCGAGAAGTTCATCCGCGGCGAGGTCGAGCGCTGAACGGACGGCTCCGCACCCGGCGACGGGCGCTGATCCGCTGAGCACGCCTCCCCGAGGGGCCCCGGTCCACGACCGGGGCCCCTCGGCGTTCCCGGGTCGAGGGATGTTTCACGTGAAACCGCGCCGCCCGGCATGGCAACCTGTCCGAGTGGCGATCATCCAGAACGACGGCAGGCAGGCACCCCACCGCGCCACCCTCCGCGGGCTGCTGCGAGGGCGCGACTTCCGCCGGCTGCTGGTGGTCCGGATGCTCAGCCAGCTCTCCGACGGCACCTTCCAGGTCGCCCTCGCCGCGTACGTGATCTTCTCCCCCGAGCGGCAGTCCTCGCCCGCCGACATCGCCGCGGTGCTCGCCGTCATGCTGCTGCCCTTCTCGGTGGTCGGGCCGTTCGCCGGTGTGCTGCTCGACCGCTGGCGCCGCCGGCAGGTCCTCCACTACGGCAACCTCGCCCGGTTCGGGCTGGGCCTGGTCACCGCGGCCCTGCTGCTCGGCCGCGCCCCGGAGTGGCTGTTCTTCGCCTCCGCGCTGCTGGTCACCGCCCTCAACCGGTTCATCCTGGCCGGCCTGTCCGCCGCCCTGCCCCGGGTCGTCGACCCGGGCCAACTCGTCACCGCGAACGCCGTCTCCCCCACCCTCGGCACGGTCGCCGCCACCCTGGGCGGCGGACTCGGCTTCCTCGTCCACCAGGTGCTCCCGCCCAGCCCGCGGGCGGACGCCGCCCTGGTCGGCATCGCCGCACTGCTCTACCTCTCCGCCGCCCTGGCCGCCCTGCTGATCGACCGCGACCTGCTCGGCCCCGAGCACCACCCCGGCCGGCCACCGCTGAGCCGGGCGCTCACCACCGCCGCCCGCGACCTCGGCACGGCGCTGCGGCACCTGGTCCGCGACTGCCGCCCGGCCACCCACGCACTGGCCGCGGTCACCCTGGCCCGGTTCTGCTACGGCGTGCTGATCGTCGTGGTGCTGATGCTCTCCCGCTACACCTTCAACTCCCCCGACGACGCCGCCGGCGGCCTGACCAGCCTGGGCCGCGCGGTCGGCTTCTCCGCGGTCGGCTTCTTCCTGGCCGCGCTGGTCAGCCCGTGGTGCACGCGCCGGCTCGGACTCACCGGCTGGATGGTCACCTGCCTCGCCGCCGCGGCGGTCTTCGTCCCCGCCCTCGGCCTGTTCTTCCGCGAGTGGCCGAGCCTGGTCGCCGCCCTGCTGCTCGGCGTGGTCACCCAGGGCACCAAGATCTGTGCCGACACGCTCGTCCAGGAGTCGGTCGAGGACGACTTCCGCGGCCGGGTGTTCGCCGTCTACGACGTGCTGTTCAACGTCTCCTTCGTCGCCGCCGCCGGCGTCACCGCGGTGGTCCTGCCGCTCGACGGACGGTCCGTCGCGGTGGTCTGCGGGGTCGCCCTGACCTACGCGCTGGGCGCCCTGTACTACGCCCGGGCGGCCCGTTCCGACCGCCGCGGGCCGGGACTGACGTCCCGTCGGCCCGCCGGGAGTCGCTAAGGTACGTCCGCGTACGTCCGCGTAGCGGCGCGACCTCAAAGCCCACGGGGGGACCGATGAGCACACCGCAGAATCCGTACGGCCAGCCGCAGTACGGCGCAGCACCCCAGGGGCAGCCGCCCTACGGCGCACCGCCGCCGCCTCCGGCGTACGGCCAGCCGCCCGCCTACGGGCAGCAGCAGCCCTACGGCCAGCCTCCGGCCTACGGAGCGCCGCCCGCGTACGGACAGCAACCGCCGGCGTACGGCTACCCCGGTCCGGGGCAGCCGCCGCCCGCACCGCCCGGCGGGCCGCAGCCCCCGTACGGCGGCGGCCCCGGCCACCAGGCGCCCGCGTACCCGCCGCCGCCCGGGCCCACCGCGATGCCCGCACCGCCGAAGCCGAAGCGCCCGCTGAAGTTCTGGCTGCGCGGCGCCGTGGCGGCGGCCGGCCTGGTCGTGATCGTCATCGGCTTCTTCGTCGCCGACTCCTCGCCGTCGGCGGCCAAAGCGGGCGACTGCGTGGAGAAGACCGGCTACAAGAGCGTCTCCAAGGTGTCCTGCACCGACCCGAAGGCCACCTACAAGGTGCTGAACAACATCAGCGGCGGCAGCACGGCCGCCTGCGACGGCACCCCCGGGACGACGGCCACCTTCAGCGGCAGCACCGGCCGCCGCTGGCGGAAGAAGCACTACGTGCTGTGCCTGGGCCCGCTGACCTCCGGTTCGGTGAAGACCCCGGGCTCGGCCGCCTCGCCGAAGAAGTTCTGACCCTCGGCACCCCACGGGGCCCGGGGCGGGCTGTTCCCGCCCCCGGGCCCCGCGCCGTCAGCTCAGCAGGGCGGCCAGCTCGTCACCGTCCGCACCCTCGTCGACCGCCTGCAGCAGCAGGCGGCGGCGCCGGGCGACGGTGCGCTCGCCGTCGTCGAGGACGATCCGCTCCAGCCGGTCGACCCGGTCGGCCATCGCGTCGATCTTGCTGCTGTTCCGGCCGACCTCGACCGCCAGTGCGTTGAGCAGCGGCACCACCGCCGTGCCGACCACGTCCCGGACCACCTGCTCGGCCACCCCGGCGACCGCCGCCTGCAGCGAGCCCTCGGGCCACCGCGGAGCGTTGTCCACAGGCGGTGGGTTGTCCACCGGCGGTGCGTTGTCCACCGGCGGTACGGCGCCGTCCACAGCAGCCGGGCGGGCCGCCCGCTCGGCGTCCAGCAGGTGGCAGCGCACCTGCCGGGCGGTCTCGCTGTCCCGCAGCAGCATGGCGACGTTGAGGACGGCGCGCCTGGTGAACAGGGCTAGCGAGCGGGCGCGCGACTGAATCCCACTGACTTCCTTGAAGGAAGTCAGTCGCGCACCGGCCACCACCACGTACCCGTTGGAGGCGAGTTCGGAGCGGTGGTCGGCCACCAGGGAGTAGATCGCGTTGATCCCCACCCCGAAGTAGGCCGCCACCCCCTCGGTGGTGACGTGCACCCCGTCCGGCAGCAGTTCCAGGGCCCGCACCCGGTCGAGCGCCTCGACCCGGCCCGCGACGGTCGCCCGCATGGTCGGCGACTCCAGGAGGACTGCATCCACAGCCATGGCCGTGTCCTTCCGTCCGGGGAGGGGCGGATCCCCTCCCTCGGACGGAGCAACGCTCCGCCGAGCGGCTGGTTACGCTCGGCGATGCTCGGATGCGAGGTTCCCGGCCTTGGCCGGGCGGCTCACTGCTGGTCGGCCCACCACTCCCGCAGCGCTGCGACGGCCTCCTCGTACTCCATCGGGCCGTGCTCCAGGCGGAGTTCCATCAGGAACTTGTAGGCCCTGCCGACCTGCGGGCCGGGCTTGAGGCCGAGCAGCTCCATGATCTGGTTGCCGTCCAGCGCCGGCCGGATCGCGTCGAGCTCCTCCTGCTCCTTGAGCAGGGTGATCCGCTCCTCCAGCGAGTCGTAGGTGCGGGCGAGCGCGGCGGCCTTCTTGCGGTTGCGGGTGGTGCAGTCGGAGCGGGTCAGCTTGTGCAGGCGCTCCAGCAGCGGGCCGGCGTCGGTGACGTAGCGGCGCACCGCGGAGTCCGTCCACTCGCCGCCGCCGTAGCCGTGGAAGCGCAGGTGGAGCTCGACCAGCCGGGAGACCTCGTCCACCAGCTCGTTGGAGTACTTGAGGGCGCGCATCCGCTTGCGGGTCATCTTGGCGCCGACCACCTCGTGGTGGTGGAAGGAGACCCGGCCGTCGGACTCGAAGCGGCGGGTGCGCGGCTTGCCGATGTCGTGCAGCAGCGCGGCGAGCCGCAGGGTGAGGTCCGGGCCGTCCTGCTCCAGCGCGATCGCCTGCTCCAGGACGGTGAGCGAGTGCTCGTAGACGTCCTTGTGGCGGTGGTGCTCGTCGCTCTCCAGCCGCAGCGCGGGCAGCTCCGGCAGCACGTGCTCGGCCAGGCCCGTGTCGACCAGCAGCCGCAGGCCCTTCACCGGGTGGGCGGCGAGCAGCAGCTTGTTGAGCTCGGCCTGGACGCGCTCGGCGGAGACGATGGCGATCCGCTCGGCCATGGCGGTCATCGCGGTGACGACCTCGGGCGCGGGCGTGAAGTCCAGCTGCGCCGCGAAGCGGGCGGCGCGCATCATCCGCAGCGGGTCGTCGGAGAAGGACTCCTCGGGGGTCGCCGGGGTGCGCAGCACCCGGGCCTCCAGGTCCTCCAGGCCGCGGTGCGGGTCGACGAAGCCGCGGCCGGGCAGGTCGACGGCCATCGCGTTGACGGTGAAGTCCCGGCGGACGAGGTCCTGCTCGATGGTGTCGCCGTAGGTGACCTCGGGCTTGCGCGAGGTGCGGTCGTACGCCTCGGAGCGGTAGGTGGTGATCTCGATCAGGAAGGAGCCGTCGGCGGTGTCCTTGCGGGCGCCGACCGTGCCGAAGGCGATGCCGACGTCCCAGACCGCGTCGGCCCAGCCCTTGACCAGCTTGAGCACCTGGTGCGGGCGGGCGTCGGTGGTGAAGTCGAGGTCGTTGCCCAGCCGGCCGAGCAGCGCGTCCCGGACGGAGCCGCCGACCAGCGCCAACCGGAAGCCGGCCGACTGGAAGCGGCGGGCGATCTCGTCGGCGACCGGCGAGACCCGGAGCAGTTCCTGCAGACCGAGGGTCTGCGCCTCGCTCAGCCCGGGAAGGGCGGTCGGCGCGGTGGAACTGGAATGATGGACGCTGGAGTCATTGGCAGTGGACACGGCTCCCTAGGGTACGTGCCCGGCAGGCCGCGCCGCCCGTCCGTTTCCGCCGTGTGCGGCGCTCGGCGCCGGGGCGCGCCGGGTGCCCCTCCGGGCAGTCGGCGGCCCGCACCACCGGTCGCTCGGACACGTCGTTACCATGCCGGGGAGAGCCCGGTGCGGGCGGCGCCCGCGGGTGCTCCGGTCGGTCGGGGCTGCCCGGCGCCGGCGAGGCCTCCGGCCGGGTCCGCGATGGTCATGGCTATCCACTCATTCGATCGAGGAACGGCGAGGGCACAGCACGTGGGCGAGGCGCGGCACGGCCTGACAGCGTACGGACGCGTGGGACGGGCGGCGCGCCGCCTGGCCGCGGTGCTGGCCGGCGGCACCGTCCTGCTGTCCGCGGCGCCGTGCGCCACCGCCGCGGCCCCGGCCCGGACGGGCTTCCCGGCCGCCTCCCCGGACTACCCGGCGACCGTGCAGATCGACTCGCTCTCCGCGCCGGTGGCGGGCGACAACGCCACGGTGACGGTCACCGGCCGGGTCACCAACGCCGGGTCGTCCACGGTGAAGGCCGCGCACGTGGTGCTGCGCTCCCCCAAGGAGGAGCTGGACACCCGCAGCGCGATCAACCTGGTCGCCGGGCGCACCGGGCCGACCGGCAAGGACGGCACCGTCCTTGCCGGCCACAAGGCCGACCTCGGCGACCTCGCACCCGGCCAGTCCCGGGCGTACACCCTGCAGGTGTCGACCGCCGACCTCGGGCTCAGGACGGCCGGCGTGTACGAGCTGGCGGTGGACGTCCGCGACGCGGACGAGGACCGCCCGCTCGGCATCGCCCGCACCTTCCTGCCATTCAACACGGCGCCGAGCGGCAAGCAGACCCGGATCGCCACGCTGTGGCCGATCACCCACGCCCCCGAGCTGGTCGCCCAGACCATGCCGGACAACGACCAGATGCCGGTGCTGCGGGACGACGGCCTGGCGACCGAGCTCGCGCCGAACGGCCGGCTCGGCAAGCTGGTGAGCATCGGCCAGACCCTGCCCAACCTGACCTGGGTGGTCGACCCGGACCTGCTGGACACGGTGTACGCGATGACCAAGCCGTACCGGGTGCAGAAGCCCGGCACGGCGGGCGAGTCCGCCAAGGACGAGAACACCGTCGCCGGCACCGGCCAGAACGTCGCCGCCGCCTGGCTGGCGCAGCTGCGCACCGCGGTGGCCGCCAACGGCTCGCAGGTCGTGGCGCTGCCGTACGCCGACCCGGACCTCGCCTCGATCGCGCACAACGGCAACGGGCTGGCGGGCATGGACACCGCGCTGCGCAAGGCCTCCACCGCGGGCAAGGTGACCGCCGAGGGCCGGCTGTCGGTGGACGTGAGCGGCAACGTCGCCTGGCCGTTCCTGGGACGGCTGGACCAGGCGACCGCCGGTGTCGCCCGGACGGCCGGCGAGGACCTGGTGCTGGTGAACGGGTCGAGCATGCCGGAGTCCCGCTCGCTCTCCTACACGCCGAACGCGGTGCGCCCGATCGGCAACGGCCAGACCGCGGTGGTCGCCGACCCGGTGCTCTCCTCGCTGTTCTCCGGCGACCTCGACTCCGACCAGGCTCAGAGCCTCGCGCAGCAGCGCTTCCTGGCCGAGACGATGACGATCACCCAGCAGCGTCCGGACGACCAGCGCAGCCTGCTGGTGATGCCCTCCCGGACGCTGACGGTGGGCACCGCGGAGGCGCTCGCCGACGCCCTGCACGCGGCGGCGCAGCCCAACGGCTGGGTGGCGCCCACCCGCCTCGACGCGGTGGCCACGGCCGCCGCCGACCCGGAGGCCAACGGTTCGGTGCCGGGCGACTACCCGGGCGAGCTGCGGGGCTCCGAGCTCTCCTCGGCCGCACTGGGCTCGGTGATGGGCGTGCAGACCGGGCTGGACCAGCTGCTGCAGATCCTGACCCAGCCGCAGCGGGTGCGCGGCCCGTTCAACGCCGCCATGGTCCGCTCGATGTCCACCCAGTGGCGCGACCACGCCGAGGCGTCCGCCGCCTACCGGAACGGCGTGCGGAGCTACCTGGACAACCTCACCACGGCGGTGAAGGTGCCCGCCAAGAGCTCGATCACGCTGCCGGGCGACAACGCCATCCTGCTCGTGAGCGTCAAGAACGACCTCAACCAGGCGGTCGGCAACCTCGAACTGCGGGTCACCTCCGCGCAGGTGAACCGGCTCAACGTGGGCCAGCCCGCGACCGTGGTGCTGGACGGCACCACCAGCCGCACCTTCCGCTTCCCGGCCGAGGCGCAGGTCAACGGACCGGTGCAGATGACCGCCCAGCTGTGGACGACCGGGCCGAACGCGCAGCCGTACGGCCAGGCGGTGTCCTTCACCGTCGAGGTGACCTCGGTGGCGAGCGGCGTCATGTACGTCATCGGCGGCGGTGTGGTGCTGATGGCGCTGGCCGGCGTCCGGTTCTCGCTGCAGCGCAAGAAGCGCTCCGCGGCCGGCGAGGTCGACCTCGACCCGGAGCGGCTGCTGGAGCCCGAGGACACCGAGGCCGGGGCCGACGACTCGGCGCCCGCGGGCGGCACCGCGGAGACCGCCCCGGGGAGCGCCGCGGAAGCGGTCGCCGCGACCGGTCCGGAGGGGGCCGGGGAGCCGTCCGACTCCACGCCGGAGAGCGCCTCAGATGCCCGGGATCGGGCCACCGGTGATGAGAAGGTTGGTCACTGAGGGAACCCCGTCCGGGCTCCACCGACCAGCGAAGAGGTGGCATGAGCAGCGGTCCGCGCGAGGAGCGAGCACAGGGCCGGGGCGGCCCCGGCAGCACGGGCGGGCCGAAGGCCGCCGAACCCGCCACCGACTGGTACGTGGACGACACCTACGCCCGTGATCCGCACGCGGGCGACGCCTTCGGCAGCGCGGCGGAGCACGATCCGTACGGGCTTGCCGCCGCCGAGGCCGCGGCCCTGCCGCCGCAGCCCGGCCCCCAGCCCGCCGAGGCGCAGCCGGCGGTCCTCGGCGCCCCCGTCCCGCACTGGGCCGGGACCCCGGTGCCGACCGCGGCGGAGCCGCCCGCCCGGAACGGCGGGAGCCACGAGGGGAACGACGGCGGCGGGGACGACGCGGACCCCGACGCGGACGGGGCCGGCGAGACCGGGGCCGACGCCGAAGCCCGGGCGGAGGCCGAGGCGGAGGCCGCCGACTACCTGAGCGTCGACGCGCTGCTGAGCGGCGACCGCAGCGCCCCCGAGCCGCTGCCCTTCGTCCCGGCGATCGAGTTCGACCCGCCGCTCACCGCGGAGGAGGCGAGCCTGCACGAGGCGCTCGCCGAGGGCGGCCCCCAGGGCACCTCCGCAGGCCCGCCGCCCACCGCCCCACCGCCCGCCGGCCCACCGCCCGCAGCCCCGCCGGCCGCTCCCCCGCCCACGACCGCGCCCGCCCCGGCGGCGGGCAGGGTCGCCGGCCTGGTCAACTCCAGTGCGCTGATGGCCGCCGGCACGCTCGTCTCCCGCGGCACCGGCTTCCTGCGCACGATGGTGATCGCCGCCGCGATCGGCGTCGGCACCATGGGCGACTCGTACAACGCCGCCAACACCCTGCCGACCCTGCTCTACATCCTGATCGGCGGCGGCGCGCTCAACGCCGTCTTCGTGCCGCAGCTCGTCCGCAGCATGAAGAACGACGAGGACGGCGGCACCGCCTACGCCAACCGGCTGCTCACCCTGGTCGTCTGCGGGCTGGCGGGCGTGGCGGCGGTGGCCGTGATCGCCGCGCCGCTGCTCGTGCAGCTGATCTCGCACTCGCTGATGCGCGACCCCGCCAGTGCGGAGACCACCGTCGCCCTGGCCCGGTACTGCCTGCCGACCATGTTCTTCATGGGCGTGCACGTGGTGATGGGCCAGATCCTCAACGCCCGCGGCCGGTTCGGGGCGATGATGTGGACGCCGGTGCTCAACAACCTGGTGGTGATCTCCACCTTCGGCGCCTACATCTGGGTCTACGGCACCTTCCAGCACAGCCAGGTGACGCCGCAGACGATCGCCCCCGAAGGCGTCCGGCTGCTCGGCGTCGGCACCCTGCTGGGCCTGGCCGTCCAGGCGCTGTCGATGATCCCCTACCTGCGGGCCGCCGGGTTCTCGTTCAGGCCCCGCTTCGACTGGCGCGGCCACGGCCTGGGCAAGGCCGCCCGGCTGGCCAAGTGGACCTTCCTGTTCGTGCTGGCCAACCAGGCGGGCTTCCTGGTCGTCACCCAGCTCGCCACCGCCGCCGGCGCCGCGGCCGAGGAGGACGGCCACCTGGGCGTCGGCCTCGCCGCGTACTCCAACGCGCTGCTGATCTGGCAGCTGCCGATGGCCGTGGTGACGGTCTCGGTGATGAGCGCGGTGCTGCCCCGGCTCTCCCGGGCGGCCGCCGACCACGACGGCGGCGCCGTCCGGGACGACCTGTCGTACGGACTGCGCACCTCCGCGGTGGCGATCGTCCCGGCCGCCTTCCTCTTCCTCTCGCTCGGCCCGGTGATCGGCTACGCCGTCTACGGCCTCGGCAACGGCGGCTCGTCCGCCCACGGCGCCCTGTCGATCGGCTACATGCTGTCGGCGTTCGCGCTCGGTCTGATCCCCTACTCCGTGCAGTACGTGCTGCTGCGCGGCTTCTACGCCTACGAGGACACCCGGACCCCGTTCTCCAACACCGTCTGGGTGGCCGCCTGCCAGGCCGCGACCGCGGTGCTCTGCTGGCTGGTGCTGCCCGCCCAGTGGGCGGTCACCGGCATGGCGCTCTGCTACGGCGCCTCGTACGCGGTCGGCGTCGCCGTCGCGGTACCCCGGCTGAAGGCCCGGATCGGCGGCCTGGACACCGGCCGGATCGGCCGCACCTACGTCCGTCTGGCGATCGCCTCGCTGCCGGCCGCCGCCTTCGGGCTCGCCGTCGAGCTGGTGATGCTCGACCTGCTGGACGGCTGGCCGGCCGGGGTGCTGACCCTGGTGCTCGCCGCTTCGGTGCAGACCGGTACCTTCCTGCTGGTCGCCCGGCGGATGCGCATCGAGGAGCTGAACGCGATGCTCGGCATGGTGCGCAGCCGGCTCGGCCGCTGAGCATGACATAACGTCAACCCGACGCGGCCCGAGCGGCTGCGCCGAGGGGGGACCCCGATGACGGGCCGTCCACCGGATCGCGGATGATTGCGCAACCGGTCGGGCGGCCCAGCGGTCGTACCAGGGGAGGATCAGTGGGCACAATTGTCCTGGCGGACCCGGCGGCCGGGCGGACGGGCAGACCGGATTCTCAGGACCGGGCCGGAACTAAGGGGAGGCAGGACCACGGTGGCTGATGGCACCAAGGCGGTCGTCGACACGTCCGTCGCGGACGGGGCGGCGCTGGCCATGGCAATCGAGGACGTCGAGCCCGAGGACGGCACCGCGGCCGACGGGCACGGTGCCACGGACGGGACCCCTGACGCCGCCTCGGACGCCTCTGACGCCGTCTCCGCCCCCGCCGCAGCCACCACCCGCGGCAAGGGCCCCGAGAGCCCCTCCGAGGCCGCTCAGCAGCCCTCCGGGGCCGCTGACGACGCCGGCGGCACGGAGGTCGGCAAGGCCGCCTCCGAGGCCGTCGAGGCGGCCGTGACGGCCCGTGAGCCCGCCTCCGGTGCCGACCGTGCCACCGGCGCCCCCGCGACTGCCTCGGACACGGCGGACGCGGCGCCCGCGGACGACGCCGGGGAGTCCACCGCCCAGCTCTCCGCCGCCGAGCTCGCCGCCGAACTCACCGCCCGGGGAGCCGCCGCCCCGGCCCGCCGCCCCTCCCGCTCCGGCCGCCCCGCCCCGCAGGCCCCGGCCCGCGAGGACCGACCCGTCGTCAGCACCGAGACCCTGGACGCCGACACCGGCACCCTCCCGGCCGCCAAGCCGGCCCCCCTGCGGCACAGCGGCGACAAGATCGGCGGCCGCTACCGGCTGGAGGAGTGCATCACCCAGTCGGAGACCTTCAGCAGCTGGCGCGCGGTCGACGAGAAGCTCCGCCGCGCGGTCGGCGTGCACCTGATGGCGGCCGGCCACCGGCGTGCCAAGGCGGTGCTGACCGCCGCCCGCGCCGCCGCCCTGCTCAACGACCCGCGCTTCGTCCAGGTCCTCGACGCCGTCCAGGAGGGCGACCTGGTCTACGTCGTCCGCGAGTGGCTGCCGGACGCCTCCGACCTGGCCCACCTGCTGGCCGACGGCCCGATGGAGCCCTACGACGCGTACCAGATGGTCCGTCAGGTCACCGACGCGGTCGCCGCCGCCCACCGCCGCGGCCAGGCCCACCTGCGGCTCACCCCGCGCTGCGTGCTGCGCACCGACACCGGCCAGTACCGGATCAACGGCATCGCGGTGGACGCCGCCCTGCGCGGTCTGCCCACCGAGGAGGCCGAGCGCACCGACACCCGCGCGATCGGCGCCCTGCTGTTCGCCGCGCTCACCCACCGCTGGCCGTACCCCGAGGACCGCTACGACCTGCGGGGCATGCCCAAGAGCCTCGGCTGCGTGCCGCCGGACCAGGTCCGGGCCGGCGTCCACAAGGGCCTGTCCGAGCTGGCCGCCCGGGCCCTGTGCGAGCACCCTCCGCACCACCAGGACCCGATCGCCACCCCCGAGCAGTTCGCCAAGGCGATCGCGCTCATGCCCAAGGTCCGACAGCCCGAGCAGCCGGCCCCGGCGTTCACCGCCAAGCCGAAGCCCCAGCCGCAGCCGGCCCAGCACGGCGCGGCCGCGCACACCGCCGTGCTCCAGCCCCCGCACGCCCGGCCGCCGCACACCGCCCACCCGGACCCCGTGCCGGCCCCGCGCCCCCGGCGCCGCCGCCGGCTGGTGCGCACCGCCCTGCGGACCACCGCCTCGCTGGTGGCACTGGCCGCGATCGTGGTCGGTTCCTGGCAGGGCGTCGAGTACCTGAACAAGTCGAAGAACGGGCAGGCCGACGCCCCGCCGGCCCAGCAGTCCAGCGCTCCGCCGGCCCAGCAGCAGTCCGGTGCGCCGCTCTCGGGCGTCACCCTCGACTACACCCCGACCTCGTTCAACGCCTTCGGCGACCGCAAGGACGAGCACGCCTCGGCGCTGCCGCTCCTCAAGGACGGCAAGGCCGACACCGCCTGGACGACCCAGAGCTACAACGACCCGTTCGGCGGCGGCTACCGGCCCGGCACGGGTCTGCTGCTCGACCTCGGCTCGGCCCGCCCCGTCGGCTCGGTCGTCGTCAAGCTCGCCGGCGGCGCCCACACCGTCGAGCTGAAGGCGCTGCCCGGCGCCACCTCGGCCCCGCAGATCAGCAAGGCCGGCTTCGAGAGCTTCGGCGACGCGATCGCCTCCGGCACCAGCAGCAACGAGCTCCAGCTGAAGCCCAAGAAGCCGGTCACCACCCGCTTCCTCTTGATCTGGCTGACCGCCATCCCCAACGATGGGAGCGACTACAAGGGCCAGGTGGCCGAGATCACGGTCAACGGCTGAACGAGGACGGACAGGGGGTGGCGGACATGGCGGAGGAGCCGTCCGACGCCGATCTCCTGGCCCGGCACGCGGCCGGGGACCCGGACGCCTTCGGCCTCCTCGTCCGGCGCCACCGGGACCGCCTGTGGGCGGTCGCCCTGCGCACCCTCGGCGACCGCGAGGAGGCCGCCGACGCCCTCCAGGACGCCCTGGTCTCCGCACTCCGCGCCGCCCACACCTTCCAGGGGCGCTCCCAGGTCACCACCTGGCTGCATCGGATCGTGGTCAACGCCTGCCTCGACCGGGCCCGCCGGGCCGCCTCCCGCCGCGCCGGCTCGCTGGACGAGGACCCGCAGCGCCTCGACGCCGCCCTCGGCAGCGCCGAGGCCACCGACAGCGTGGTGGTCCGCGCCGAACTGCGCCGCGAGGTCGCCGAGGCACTGACCGCCCTGCCGGCCGAACAACGGGCCGCCCTCGTCCTGGTCGACATGCAGGGGTACCCGGTCGCCGAGGCGGCCGAGGTGCTGGGCGTACCGGTCGGCACGGTGAAGAGCCGCTGCGCCCGCGGCCGGGCCCGTCTGCTGCCACTGGTCCGCCATCTGCGCGGCGACGCCGTTTCACGTGAAACGGCGGAGGAGGACGGCCCGGCCCGTAGCACCCGCACGGATGTTTCACGTGAAACGCCGCCCCGCGGGAACCCGTCCGGCACCCGCACCGTCCCAGCTACGGACGCCGCCGGGCGCCGCAGCGTGGTGGAAGGAGATGCGACCAAGCGATGACGCCGCACCCGCCTTCCACGCCGTCCGCCCCGGACCCCGGACACCCGGACGTCGAGGCACTGGCCGACCTCGCCGAGCAGCTGACCGACCCCGCCGACGAACCGGCCCTCCGGCGCCACCTCGCGGGCTGCGCCGAGTGCGCGGACACCTTCACGGCCCTCGCCGAGGTGCGGGAGCTGCTGGGCGAGGTGGAGGCGCCGCCGATGCCCGCCGACGTCGCCGAACGGATCGACGCCGCCCTGGCCGCGGCCCGCACCGAACCGGCCGCCGCCACGACGCCGGCTGTCGACCGCCCCGCCACGGCTCCCGGTGGTCCCGGTGCCGCCTCGCCCTCCGCCGGACGGCCCGCCGGCGGCACCCGGCCGGGCAACGGCGGACCGGGCCGCGGGCGGCGCCCCCGACGCCGCGTCCGCCTCCTGCTGGCCACCGTCACGGCCGCCGCCGCGATCGGCTTCGGCGCGCTGCTGCTCCCGCTCTCCACGACCGGCGGCGGCACCGCGGGGGCCCCCGCCGACAGCGCCGCCCGGCCCGCCGCGGGCTCCGCCCAGAAGCCCGCGCTCACCGCGGGCACCGCCTTCCAGGACGGCACCCTGGCCGCCCAGGCCCAGCAGCTGGTCCGCGCCGCCTCTGCCGCCCCCGGCAGCTCGAAGACGCCCGAGGGGCTCGCCCAGCCGGACCGCGACGGATCCCCCGCCGGTGCCGGTGCGCCGTCCTGCGCCGCGGCCCTCACCGGGCAGGGTGACCGGACACCGCTCGCCGTCGCCGGCGGCCGGTACGGCTCCACGGCCGTCACCGCCCTGGTGTACCCCGACGGCTCCGACCGGCTGGACGTCTACCTGATCACCCCGGACTGCTCGGCCCCCGGCGTCGTGCTCCACCGGACGGTCCCCGCGGGCTGACCGGGCCGACCGCCCCGGCCCGGAACACCCGGCATCGGGTACCGGGAACGGCCACCCATCGGAACATCCGCTCCCACAGTGCGGGCATGTGACACAGCCGGGCCCGGGAATGCGGGAGACTGGTCAGTCGTTGTCCCGGGCGGCGGAGCAAGACCGCCCTCCCCGCCCCAGCGCGGGTCGCGAAGCGAACCAGGAGATGCAGTGAGCGACGTCCGTAACGTGATCATCATCGGTTCCGGCCCCGCCGGATACACCGCTGCGCTGTACACCGCGCGCGCCTCCCTGAAGCCGCTGGTCTTCGAGGGCGCCGTCACCGCGGGCGGCGCGCTGATGAACACCACCGAGGTCGAGAACTTCCCCGGCCACCGCGACGGCATCATGGGCCCCGAGCTCATGGACAACATGCGCGCGCAGGCCGAGAAGTTCGGCGCCGAGCTCGTCCCGGACGACATCGTCGCCGTCGACCTCACCGGCGACGTCAAGACCGTCACCGACTCCGAGGGCACCGTCCATCGCGCCCGCGCCGTGATCGTCGCCACCGGCTCCCAGCACCGCAAGCTGGGCCTGCCCCGCGAGGACGTCCTGTCCGGGCGCGGTGTCTCCTGGTGCGCCACCTGCGACGGCTTCTTCTTCCGCGACCAGGACATCGCCGTGGTCGGCGGCGGCGACACCGCCCTGGAGGAGGCCACCTTCCTCTCGCGCTTCGCCCGCAGCGTCACCGTCGTGCACCGCCGCGACAGCCTGCGCGCCTCCAAGGCCATGCAGGAGCGCGCCTTCGCCGACCCGAAGATCACCTTCGCCTGGGACAGCGCCGTCCAGGAGATCCACGGCGACCCGAAGCTGACCGGCCTCACCCTGCGCGACACCACCACCGGCGAGATGCGCGAGCTGCCGGTCACCGGCCTGTTCATCGCGATCGGCCACGACCCGCGCACCGAGCTCTTCACCGGCCAGCTCGACCTGGACGCCGAGGGCTACCTCAAGGTGGAATCCCCCTCCACCCGGACGAACATCCCCGGCGTCTTCGGCGCCGGCGACGTGGTCGACCACACCTACCGCCAGGCCATCACCGCCGCCGGCACCGGCTGCTCCGCCGCCCTGGACGCCGAGCGCTACCTCGCCTCGCTCGCCGACCTGGAGGCCCAGGCCGCGGCCGTCGCGGTCTGACGCCGCCGAGGCCACGAGGCCTCGAAGGCCCCCGAAACAGAACAGCCCTCGCGGTTGTTGTCCCTACCGAAGGTGCCGAGCCGCCGCCCGGGCGGCGAGGCACCGCCTCGTCCGTGACCCCAAGGAGAGTTCCGTGGCCGGCGCCACCATCACCGTGACCGACGCGACCTTCGACGCCGAGGTGCTCAAGAGCGACAAGCCCGTCCTGGTCGACTTCTGGGCCACCTGGTGCGGCCCGTGCCGCCAGGTCGCTCCGATCCTGGAGGAGATCGCCGCCGAGCACAGCGACAAGCTGACCATCGCCAAGCTCGACGTCGACAACAACCAGGAGACCGCTGCCGCCTACAACGTCATCTCGATCCCGACGCTCAACGTGTACCAGAACGGCGAGCTGGTGAAGACCATCACCGGCGCCCGCCCGAAGGCCGCGCTGCTGCGCGAGCTGGCCGACTTCATCTGAGTCGCCGCCCGCCTGCCGGCCGCTGAGGGCCCCCGGACGATCCGGGGGCCCTCCGGCGTTTCCCGGCCCCTTCCGGCACGGCTCAGAACGGCCGCAGCGCCGGCTCCTTCCGGGCTCCGCCCAGCAGCCGTTCCAGTGCCCCCTCGACGTCGCTGCGCCAGGACAGCGTGCTCCTGGCCTCCAGCCGCAGCCGCGGGTAGCGGTGGTGCGGCCGTACGGTCTTGAAGCCCACCGCCAGCAGGTGGTCGGCGGGCAGCACGCAGCTCGGCGTCGGGCGACCCACCGCCCCGAACGCCTCGATCGCTCGGAAGCCCCTGCGGAGCACGTCCTTGGCGACCGCCTGGACCAGCACCCGGCCGAGTCCCTGCCGCTGGTAGCCGGGCACCACCCGGCTCACCATCAGCTGCACGGCGTCCGAGGACACCGGGCTGGTCGGGAACGACTGCGAGCGCGGCACGTACGCCGCCGGTGCGAAGAGCACGAAGCCCGCCGGGACGTCGTCCACGTAGACGATGCGTCCGCAGGAGCCCCACTCCAGCAGCACCGCAGAGATCCACCCCTCCTTCTCCAACTCCCCCTTGCCCCCGTCCACCGCTGCCCGTCCGCTGACCGGGTCGAGTTCCCAGAACACGCACGAGCGGCAGCCGTCCGGCAGGTCGGCCAGGTTGTCCAGCGTCAGCGGAGCGAGTCTGCGACCCACGCCCCACACACCTCCTCCGGCTCGGTCCCACACCACGAGCTTGCTCCGAAAAACGCGAGGGGTGCACGTTTCACGTGAAACATGCACCCGCTCGTCCGATTCTCGGTGGGCCTCCGGTCAGCCCTGGGAGAGCCGCAGCCCCTCCTCGCCCGGGGCGAGGCTGTCCAGGATCCGGTTCAGGTCCTCGACCGAACCGAACTCCAGCACCACCTTGCCCTTGCCGAGCTTGCCGCCGCGCTGCGAGACCTCGACCTTCACCCGGGTCTCGAACCGGTCGGAGAGCCGGCCCGCCAGGTCGTCGAAGGCCGGCGAGAGGATCCGCCCGGCCTTGGGGGCGGCGGCCTTCTTCGGCTTCTCCTCCCGCTCCATGAGCGAGACGATCTCCTCGGTGGTCCGCACCGAGAGTCCCTCCGCGACGATCCGTCCGGCCAGGTTGTCCTGCCGTTCGGCGTCCCGGATCCCGAGCAGCGCCCGCGCGTGGCCGGCGCTCAGCACCCCGGCCGCGACCCGTCGCTGCACCGCCGGGGAGAGCCGCATCAGCCGCAGCGTGTTGGAGACGTGCGACCGCGAGCGGCCGATCCGGTCGGCCAGCTCGTCGTGGGTGCAGGAGAAGTCCCGCAGCAGCTGGTCGTAGGCGGCAGCCTCCTCCAGCGGGTTCAACTCCGCCCGGTGCAGGTTCTCCAGCAGCGCGTCCAGCAGCAGCTTGTCGTCCTCGGTGTCCCGGACGATCGCCGGGATCACCGCGAGACCGGCCTCCCGGGAAGCCCGCCAGCGGCGCTCGCCCATGATGAGCTCGAAGCGTTCCGGGCCGACCTGGCGGACGACCACCGGCTGCAGCAGGCCCACCTCCTTGATGGAGGTGACCAGCTCGTCGAGCTTCGCTTCGTCGAAGACCTCGCGCGGCTGCCGGGGATTGGGCGTGATCGCGTCCAGCGGCAGCTCGGCGAAGCGAGCCCCGTCCACCGGCGCCAGCGCCGCCTCCGGGACGCTCCGCGCATGGGCCTCGCCCGCCAGCTCCCGCAGGCTCTCCGCGGCGGCCTTCGCCGCCACCGTGCCTCGGCCGGTCGGCAGGACCGGCACGGCCACCGGGGTCACCGACCCCGCGGTCGCGGCCGGGACGGCCGTCGGCGCCCCTGCCGCCGGGGTGGCGGCCGGGATCAGCGCCCCCAGACCCCGTCCCAGTCCTCTGCGCCCACCACTCACCGGTTGCCCTCCATCGTGCCGTGCTGTGCCGTCGCGGCGGTCGCCGCCGCGGCCGCCGTCCGCTGCTGCCCGACCGCACCGTAACCGGCCGGGGCACCGGGCGCGAAACCGCCCTCCGCGGACCGCAGCGCGATCTCCCGGGCGGCCTCCAGGTAGGAGAGCGCGCCCGTGGAACCGGGATCGTAGGTGAGCACGGTCTGCCCGTAGCTGGGCGCCTCGGAGATCCGGACCGAGCGCGGGATGGCCGTCCGCAGCACCTCGTGCTCGAAGTGCGTCCGGACCTCCTCCGCGACCTGGGCCGCCAGCCGGGTGCGGGCGTCGTACATGGTGAGCAGGATCGTGGAGACGTGCAGCGCCGGGTTGAGGTGGGCGCGCACCAGCTCGACGTTGCGCAGCAGCTGCCCGAGGCCCTCCAGCGCGTAGTACTCGCACTGGATCGGGATCAGCACCTCCTGGCCGGCGACCAGGGCGTTGACGGTCAGCAGGCCGAGCGAGGGCGGGCAGTCGATCAGGACGTAGTCCAGCGGCTGCTCGTACGCGGCGATCGCGCGCTGCAGGCGGCTCTCGCGGGCCACCAGCGAGACGAGCTCGATCTCCGCACCGGCCAGGTCGATGGTGGCCGGGCAACAGAACAGCCCCTCCACGTCCACCACCGGCTGGACGACGTCGGCGAGCGGCTTGCCCTCGACCAGGACGTCGTAGATCGACGGCACCTCCGCGTGGTGGTCGATGCCGAGCGCGGTGGAGGCGTTGCCCTGCGGGTCGAGGTCGACGACCAGCACCCGCAGCCCGTGCATCGCCAGGCCGGCGGCCAGGTTGACGGTCGTGGTGGTCTTGCCCACCCCGCCCTTCTGGTTGGCCACCACGATCACCCGGGTGCTGGCCGGCCTGGGCAGCCCCTCCCCGGCCCGCCCGATGGCCTGCACCGCGGCCTGGGCGGCGCGCGCGATCGGCGTGTCGTCGATCTGGTGAATGGTCTCGGAGTCCCGCATGGGGGTCAGTGTTTCACGTGAAACCGGAGCGGCAACAGTCACCGCCATGGCGCGGTCGAGGATTCCGGGGAGCAGTGAGCGTCGTTTCACGTGAAACACCATGACCGGAATGTCACACATCTGACGGTGCGACACTCCGTCCCCGATCCGATACCACCCTCCTGGCGACATCCCCGTCCGGCGCACCGCCTCCGGCCTGCACAAACGCGAGGAGCGGGTAGCCCGACGGCCACCCGCTCCCGGTACCTCCGGAACCGGTCGATCAGCGCCGGCGGCGCGCACCCCCGCGGCCGCCGTCCTTGGCGCCGCGGCCGGCCCGGGCCGCCTTGGCCCGCCGAGTGGCCGCCCTCACACCGCCGGGGCTCTCGCCCGCCTCCACCCGGACCACCCGGGTCGAGGTCTCCAGCGTGCCCTCGCCCACCGAGATCACCGACCAGCGCTCCGCACCCAGCTTGGTGAGCGCGGACCGCGAGTCCTCGATCTCCTGCTCCGCGGTGTCGCCCTTCAGCGCCAGCATCTGGCCGTACGGCCGCAGCAGCGGCATCCCCCAACCGGCCAGCCGGTCCAGCGGGGCCACCGCCCGGGCCGTGACGATGTCCACCGCGACCTTGCCGACCATCTCCTCGGCCCGCCCGCGCAGCACCGTCACGTTCTCCAGACCGAGCTCGCGGACCACCTCCTCCAGGAAGGTGGTGCGCCGCAGCAGCGGCTCCAGCAGGGTGACCGAGACGTCCGGCCGGGCCATCGCCACCGGGATGCCCGGCAGGCCGGCCCCGGAGCCGACGTCGCAGAGCGAGGCGTTGGCCGGCAGCAGCTCCGCCAGCACGGCGCAGTTCAGCACGTGGCGGTCCCACAGCCGCGGCACCTCGCGCGGACCGATCAGCCCGCGCTGCACCCCGGCCGTCGCGAGCAGCTCGGTGTACCGCACCGCGACCGGCAGCCGGTCCCCGAAGATGCCCGCCGCGGCCGCCGGCGGCTCGCCGGGCCCCGCACCGGGGGTCGGAACGCCGGCAGCGGCGTCCTCCACCGGGGTGCCCCGACCGGGTGCGCCCTCCGACGGGCCGCCCTCGGTCGCCACGCCGTCCGTCTCCATGTCAGCCTCTCCGCTCACCGTATCCACCCCACATCAGGCACCATCCTCACGCGGACACCCGCCCCGCACGCAAACCGGGCCGTACGAACCACCCTCGAAGGAACGACGACCCCGCCCGCACGCGGCGGACGGGGTCGCTCGACAGGGCACGGGGTCAGCTCGGAAGCACGACCACGCACCGCTGGGGCTCCTCGCCCTCCGACTCGCTGCGCAGTCCGGCGGCCGCGACCGCGTCGTGCACCACCTTGCGCTCGAAGGGGGTCATCGGGCGGAGCTTGACCTGCTCGCCGGTGGACTTCGCCTTCTCGGCCGCCTCGGCGCCGAGCGTGGCCAGCTCGGCCCGCTTGCGGGCCCGGAAGCCCGCGATGTCCAGCATCAGACGGCTGCGCTCGCCGGTCTCCCGGTGCACCGCCAGGCGGGTCAGCTCCTGCAGCGCCTCCAGCACCTCGCCGTCCTGGCCGACCAGCCGCTGCAGCGCCCGGTCGGTGCCGTCGCTGACGATCGAGACCAGCGCCCGGTCGCCCTCGACGTCCATGTCGATGTCGCCGTCCAGGTCCGCGATGTCCAGCAGACCCTCCAGGTAGTCGGCGGCGATGTCGCCCTCGCGCTCCAGCCGCGCGACGGCGCTCTCGCCGGACTCCGCGCCTGCCTCGACCTCGACGGCGGAGGTGGTGCCTTCCGTCACTGATGGACTCCTTCGGGGATGGGCCCTCGGGTGGGGCCGAGAGGGAAGATCTGGGTCCGCGTCGACCGGCGTCGGCCGGTCAGGACTTCTTCTTCGGCCGCTGGCCGCCGCCCTGGCCGCCGCGCTTCGGCTGCTGGCGCGGGCCGGTCTTGCCGGCGGGCTGCTTGGCCGCGGAGTGGCCGGCCGGGACGGCGTCGTCCTGCTTGGACAGCGCCACCGGCTCGTCGGCGACGTGCTCCTCGACGTGCTCGCCGGTCGTCGTCTGCGCCTGGTGGCCGGCGGCCTGCTGGCGCTGCGCCTTGCTCTGCTTGCGCGGCTGCTGGCGACGGACCTGGACGGTCTCGGCCACCACGGCCTCGGCGGTCGCCGCGGGCTGCTTGTTGCCACCGGTCAGCGCGGCCAGCCAGGGGGCCTTGCGGACGGAGCCGTCCGGGTTCAGCCGGCCGGCCTTCTTCAGGCGGGCCTGGCGCTCGGCGAAGGCCTTGGAGCCCGGCGTCGGGTTGTTGCGGATGACGATCAGCTGCTGGCCCATCGACCAGACGTTGGTGGTCAGCCAGTAGACCAGGACACCGACCGGGAAGTTGATGCCCATCACGGCGAAGATGATCGGGAAGACGTACATGAGCATCTTCTGCTGCTGCATGAACGGCGTCTTGATCGTCAGGTCGACGTTCTTCGTCATCAGCTGGCGCTGGGTGACGAACTGCGACAGCGACATCAGGACGATCATCACCGCGACGACGATCTTGACGCTCAGCTCGCTGCTGCCCAGGAAGGTCGCCGAGAGCGGGGCGCCGAAGATGTGGGCCTGCTTGGCACTGTCCAGCAGCTGCTCGTTGATGACGCCGATCGTCTTATCGGCGGCCACCGAGGCCAGCACTCCGTAGAGGGCCGTGAAGAACGGGGCCTGCACCAGGATCGGGAGACAGCTCGAGAAGGGGTTGGTGCCCGCCTCCTTGTAGAGCTTCATCATCTCTTCGGACTGGCGCTGCCGGTCGTTCTTGTAGCGCTCCTGGATGGCCTTCATCTTCGGCTGGATCGCCTGCATGGCCCGGGTCGCCTTGATCTGCTTCACGAAGAGCGGGATCAGGCAGATCCGGATGACGACCACCATCGAGACGATGGACAGACCCCAGGCCCAGCCGCCGTCCGGATCGAAGACGTGGCTGTACAGCGAGTGGAACTGGACGATGATCCAGGACACCGCTGTGTAGAGGGGGCTAAGGAAGGAGAACGTCACCGGTCAGGCTCCTTGGACATCAGGATTGGCCACCGGCTCCGGCCCGGCGGTCCCACTCTTCGGGCTCAGCAGATTGCGGACCCGGCGGTGCCACACCGGGTGCTTGCGCGGTGGCACATGGTCGACCCCACCCGGCGACCAGGGGTTGCAGCGCAGGATGCGCCATGCGGTCAGACCGCTCCCCTTGATCGCACCGTGCTGGCGCACCGCCTCGTACCCGTAGTGCGAGCACGAGGGGTAGTAACGGCACACCGGCCCGAGCAGCGGACTGATCGTCCACTGGTAGAGCCTGATCAGCCCCATCAGCAGGTACTTCATCGCCCTGCTCCCGTCGGCGCACTGCCGGTCGGCTCCGCCCGGAGCAACCGCCTCAGCGCCGCGTCCAGGTCGTGTTCGAGATCGATGTACGACGCCGACCCCGCCTGGGGCAACGCGCGTACCACTATCAGGCTACCTGCGGGCAGCCGGGGCAGACGCTCACGGACGAGGTGACGAAGGCGACGCTTCACGAGATTGCGCACGACCGCGGATCCCACGGCCT
The DNA here is from genome assembly GCF_040683455.1 of Kitasatospora sp. NPDC093679. Lineage (NCBI taxonomy): Bacteria > Bacillati > Actinomycetota > Actinomycetes > Kitasatosporales > Streptomycetaceae > Kitasatospora > Kitasatospora sp. NPDC093679. Next base: position 102,882 of record NZ_JBFBDW010000017.1, on the reverse strand, counting down.
TGCTCACGACGAAACCCGCACGCGCCGAAGGAAGCCCCTCGGCGGCGTGCGGGCCGCAGTCGCTTTCCCGGTCCGTCGGCCCCGGCCGGCCACCCTCTCTGTCGAGGTGGACGACCAGCAGGGGCTTACCGGCCCGGCGACCGCGTTTCACCGCGGTCGAGAAGTCCTGGCGCCGCCGCAGCCGATTCTCGGAGGGCAGCACGATCAGAACCCGTGCGCCGGATCAGGCGGACAGGCTGGCGCGGCCCTTGCCACGGCGAGCGGCCAGGATGGCGCGGCCGGCGCGGGTACGCATCCGGAGCCGGAAGCCGTGGGTCTTGGCGCGACGGCGGTTGTTCGGCTGGAAGGTGCGCTTGCTCACTCGGGGGCTCCTGAGGTGAATCGTAGGATGACGGGACGTCGCTTGGCCGTCACCGTGCGTCCGCGCGATCTCCCCTTCGACGGGAAATCCACCCCAACGGCCCAGGTCTGCTGGGGTTGGGGCCATCCACGGCGCCCGTGCTGCGCGCCTTGTGGAAGCGGGTGGACCCGCGGGCATGCGGCAGCGGCCATCGACAACTCGACCTGGTTACGGTACGCGGCACCGCCCCGGAGGGTCAAACCGGCAGCCCCGCCGCCCGTCGCCCACAGCCTGTGGACAACAACTTGAATCAGCTCTGCCCGCTGACTACCGTTGCAGGACTTGTCGGGTTTGTTCATCGATCGGACCTGCACCCGAGTCCCCCTGAGCCCCCCACCGCGGGGAACGAGAAAGCGTGCACCAGTGGCTGATGTCAACAGCGATCTCGTCCCGCTCTGGGCGAAGGTCGTCGAGCGGCTGGTCAACGACGCCGGGGTCGGGGACAGCGACAAGATGTGGCTGCGGCGCACCCAGCCGATGTGGATGATGCACGACACCGCCCTGCTGGCGGCCCCCAACGAGCGGGCCAAGCAGGTGCTGGAGGGCCGTCTCCTCCCCCAGCTCACCGAGGCGCTCACCTACGAGTTCGCCCGGCCCGTCCGGATCGCCGTGATGGTGGACGCCAACGCGCTGCCGACCCCCGAGCCGCAGCCGGCCGAGCCGCCGCGCCCGCAGCCCGGCCAGGAGTGGGCCGAGCGCCCGTACCACGGCGAGCCCGAGCGCTACGCACCCCCGTCCTACGACCAGCCCCGGCCGTACGAGCAGCAGCCCGAGCGCCCGTACGAGCAGCCGGAGCGGCCCGACCGGTACGACGCCCCCCGCTACGAGCAGGTACCGGCCCCGTACGCCGAGGAGCAGCGGCCCTGGGGCGAGCGCCCCGCCGCCCCCGCCGAGTGGGACCGCCCCGACTACGAGCAGGCGCCTCCGCCCGCGGCCGAGCGGCAGCCCGAGCCGCCCCGGCCGAAGGGGCTGCCGACCGCCACCCCCGCGCAGGGCGACCTGTTCGGCGGGGTGCTGGGGCCGGACCCGTCCGAGGCCCGGCCGCGGGCCGGCGGCGGCTCGCGCCGCGGTGCCGCCCGGCCGCCCGTCGCCCCGCCGCCGGCCCCGGGCCCGCCGGCCCTGCCCGAGCGGACCCCGGCGCCCGGCGTGCCCGCGCCGCCCGGGGCCCCGCCGGCGGGCGGCACCCGCAAGGACGAGCCGGCCCGGCTGAACCCCAAGTACCTCTTCGACACCTTCGTCATCGGCGCGAGCAACCGCTTCGCGCACGCGGCCGCGGTCGCCGTGGCCGAGGCTCCGGCGAAGGCCTACAACCCGCTGTTCATCTACGGCGAGTCCGGCCTCGGCAAGACGCACCTGCTGCACGCCATCGGCCACTACTCGCGCAGCCTCTTCCCCGGCACGCGGGTGCGGTACGTGAGCTCCGAGGAGTTCACCAACGAGTTCATCAACTCGATCCGGGACGGCAAGGCGGACGCGTTCCGCAAGCGGTACCGGGACATGGACATCCTGCTGGTGGACGACGTCCAGTTCCTGGCGAGCAAGGAGTCCACGCAGGAGGAGTTCTTCCACACCTTCAACACCCTGCACAACGCCAACAAGCAGATCGTGCTGTCGTCCGACCGGCCGCCCAAGCAGCTGATCACGCTGGAGGACCGGCTGCGCAACCGCTTCGAGTGGGGGCTGATCACCGACGTCACCCCGCCGGAGCTGGAGACCCGGATCGCGATCCTGCGCAAGAAGGCGATCCAGGAGCAGCTGAACGCCCCGGCCGACGTGCTGGAGTTCATCGCCTCCCGGATCACCCGGAACATCCGCGAGCTGGAGGGCGCGCTGATCCGGGTCACGGCCTTCGCCAACCTCAACCGGGCGCCGGTCGACCTGGAGCTGGCCGGGATCGTCCTCAAGGACCTGATCCCGGGCGGCGACGAGGACGCCGGGCCGGAGATCACCGCACAGGTGATCATGCAGCAGACGGCCGCCTACTTCGGCCTCGGCGTCGACGACCTCTGCGGATCCTCCCGCAGCCGGGTGCTGGTGACTGCGCGTCAGATCGCCATGTACCTCTGCCGCGAGCTGACGGACCTTTCGCTGCCGAAGATCGGCGCGCAGTTCGGCGGGCGCGACCACACCACGGTGATGCACGCCGACCGGAAGATCCGCTCGCTGATGGCCGAGCGCCGGTCGATCTACAACCAGGTCACCGAGCTGACCAACCGCATCAAGAGCTGATCCCCGGGCCGGCCCCGCGGGGGCGGCAGCCGGGCGTTCCAGGGCCCCGTCGACGCACCGTCGGCGGGGCCCTCGCCGTCCCCCCGGGGCCGGCCCGGAACGGGCGCCGGACGGGGCCGTGCGGCAGGTGTGGACGCCGCCGCGCCGGGGCAGCATCCACCGGACGGCGCGAGGGGCGGGAAATGCGCCGAATGGAACGTGCGTCCAGCAATTCGAACGGGTCGGCCGCGGAGCGCTGCAATCCACAGGACGGCGGGGTTTTCCCCCGTCCACAGGGGCCGGGACGCCGGGTTATCCAGAATTCGTCCACAGGAGCATCCGGGCTACGCTCTTCCCTGCAGGTCAGGTGGCTGTGGACTTGTGCACAACGGTTATCCACAGGGTGTGGAAAGTTGACGTTCCGCCAGTCGGCCGATCAGGTTGTCCACCGGTTGTCCCCAGGGAACGGACGGTTTTCCCCAGGTTCTCCACAGCTGTATCCACAGTTCGACAACTCGGCGTAGATGTTCACCCCCAGGTGTGAAAGGCGTCACGTGATGTTGCTCGACGCCCGTGGATAACCGGGGCATCATCTGGGGACAGTCCTGGGGATAACCTGTGGATACTCAGCGTGCCCTGTGGGTAACTCTCGGTCGTCCACAGCAGGGCCTGGTTGTCCACAGCGGCCGTCCACAGCGACTGTGGACAAAATATCGGCCCTGACCTGTGGAAACAGGGTTATCCACGGTTTCCACAGGCCCTACTACTACCACTACACCTAGAGACCCCTGAGCTTGATCAACAGGGGGGCGGGCCGAAATCTGTGGACAACGCGATCCCGACACCTGTTCGGGTTGCTTCCGCCCATCTGCTCCGTCTGTCGGTGGAGTACGTCAGACTGTCCTCGGCAACTGGAAGCCGCGCGGTTGCGCCGGGCGGCCCAGTGCACCGAGACGATCGAGCGCGCAGCGCACAGCAGTGAGCCAGGAGGCGGTTACCGGTGAAGTTCCGGGTGGAGCGTGATGTCCTCGCGGAGGCGGTGGCCTGGGCTGCTCGCAGCCTCCCGGCGCGGCCGCCGGTGCCGGTGCTGGCCGGCCTGCTGCTGACGGCCCAGGAGGGCTCCCTGGCCCTCTCCGGCTTCGACTACGAGGTCTCGGCCAGGGTCGAGCTGGAGGCGGACGTCGAGGAGGCCGGCACCGTCCTGGTCTCCGGCCGCCTGCTCAACGACATCTCCCGCAACCTGCCGAACCGGCCGGTGGAGATCTCCACCGACGGCATGCGGGTCAGCGTGGTCTGCGGCAGCTCCCGGTTCACCCTGCCGACCCTCCCGGTCGACGAGTACCCGGCCCTGCCGGCGATGCCGACCGCCACCGGCACGGTCTCCGGCGACGTCTTCGCCTCCGCCGTCAGCCAGGCCGCCGTCGCCGCCGGGCGGGACGACACCCTCCCGGTGCTGACCGGCGTCCGGGTCGAGATCGAGGGCGACCGGATCACCCTGGCCGCCACCGACCGGTACCGCTTCGCCGTCCGCGAGCTGCTGTGGAAGCCCGAGCAGCCGGACATCAGCGCGGTCGCCCTGGTGCCCGCCAAGACCCTGCAGGACATCGCCAAGTCCCTCGGCAGCGGCGACACGGTCTCCATCGCGCTCGCCTCCGGCGGTACGGGCGAGGGCCTGATCGGCTTCGAGGGCGCCGGCCGCCGTACCACCACCCGGCTGCTGGAGGGCGAGTTCCCGAAGTTCCGCAGTCTGTTCCCGACGGAGTTCTCGGCCGTCGCCGCGATCCAGACCCAGCCGTTCCTGGAGGCGCTCAAGCGCGTCTCCCTGGTGGCCGAGCGCAACACCCCGGTCCGGCTCAGCTTCGAGCAGGGCGTGCTGACGCTGGAGGCCGGCTCCGGCGACGACGCGCAGGCCACCGAGCGGATCGACGCCGACCTCGAGGGCGACGACATCTCGATCGCGTTCAACCCGGGCTACCTGGAGGAGGGCCTCAAGGCCATCGACTCCGCCTTCGCCCAGCTGAGCTTCACCACGCCGACCAAGCCGGCGCTGCTCAGCGGCAAGCCCGCGGTGGACGCCGAGGCGGACGAGGCGTACCAGTACCTGATCATGCCGGTCCGGCTCTCCGGCTGACCGCTGCGCCCGCCGTCCACAGGCGGGCGCACCCGGTCCACACCCTGTGGACGACGAGGCCTCGCCCGGTCGGCTGCGACCGGCGGGGCCTCGCCCCTGGGCGGCGTAGGCTCAGGGCAGCGCGGCAACGGCGCCGCCGTCTCGGCACGAAACCACAGTGAAGGACTTGTCATGGAGCTCGGCCTCATCGGTCTCGGCAAGATGGGCGGCAACATGCGCGAGCGCATCCGCCGCGCCGGCCACACCGTCATCGGCTTCGACCGGAACCCGGACCTCGCGGACGTCGACAGCCTCCAGGAGCTCATCGAGAAGCTGCACGGCCCGCGCGTGGTGTGGGTGATGGTGCCGGCCGGCGGTCCGACCCAGGAGACGGTGGAGCAGCTCGCCGAGCTCCTCGCGCCCGGCGACGTGGTGGTCGACGGCGGCAATTCCCGCTGGACGGACGACATCAAGCACGCCGAGCTGCTGGCCGCCAAGGGCATCGGCTTCGTCGACTGCGGCGTCTCCGGCGGTGTCTGGGGCCTGGAGAACGGCTACGCGCTGATGTACGGCGGCGACGCCGAGCACGTCGAGCGGGTCAAGCCGATCTTCGACGCGCTGAAGCCCGAGGGCGACTTCGGCTCGGTGCACGCGGGCAAGGTCGGTGCCGGCCACTTCGCGAAGATGGTCCACAACGGCATCGAGTACGCGATGATGCAGGCCTTCGCCGAGGGCTGGGAGCTGCTGGAGGCGGCCCCCGAGGTCACCGACGTGCGCGAGGTCTTCCGCTCCTGGCAGGAGGGCACGGTCATCCGCTCCTGGCTGCTGGACCTGGCCGTCCGGGCGCTGGACGACGACGAGCACCTCGCCAAGCTCAAGGGCTGGGCGGCGGACTCCGGCGAGGGCCGCTGGACGGTCGAGGCCGCGATCGACCACGCGGTGCCGCTGCCGGCGATCACCGCCTCGCTGTTCGCCCGCTTCGCCTCGCGGCAGGAGGACTCGCCGCAGATGAAGATGATCGCCGCCCTGCGCAACCAGTTCGGCGGCCACGCGGTCGAGTCGAAGTAGTCCACGGAAGGCGGGCGCAGTCCACCACCATGCATGTCGCGCATCTGTCGCTCGCCGACTTCCGTTCCTACGCCCGGGTCGAGGTGCCCCTCGACCCGGGCGTCACCGCGTTCGTGGGGCCCAACGGCCAGGGCAAGACCAACCTCGTCGAGGCCGTCGGCTACGTGGCGACGCTCGGCAGCCACCGGGTGGCCACCGACGCCCCGCTGATCCGGCTGGGGGCCGAGCGGGCGGTCGTCCGCTGCTCGATCGTGCGTGAGCAGCGGCCCACCCTGGTCGAACTGGAGATCACCCCGGGCAAGGCCAACCGGGCGCGGATCAACCGCTCGGACAACGTCCGGCCGCGCGACGTGCTGGGGCTGCTGCGGACGGTGCTGTTCGCCCCCGAGGACCTCGCCCTGGTGAAGGGCGACCCGGGCGAGCGGCGACGCTTCCTGGACGAGCTGCTGACCGCACGCGCCCCCCGGCTCGCCGGGGTCCGGCAGGACTACGAGCGGGTGCTGAAGCAGCGCAACGCCCTGCTGAAGACGGCGGCGACGGCCCGCCGGGCGGGCGGCGGCAAGGGCGCGGACCTCTCAACCCTGGAGGTCTGGGACGGCCACCTGGCCCGGGCCGGCGCGGAGCTGACCGCCTTCCGGCTGCAGCTGGTCGGTGCGCTGCAGCCGCTGGTCGCCCAGGCGTACCGGCAGCTCGCGCCGGGCGGCGGTGAGACGGTGCTGGAGTACCGAAGCTCCTTCGAGGGGGCGCTGCCCACCAGCCGGGAGCAGGCGGAGGAGCAGCTGCTCGCCGCGCTGCAGGAGGTGCGCAAGCAGGAGGTCGCCCGCGGGCTGACCCTGGTCGGTCCGCACCGGGACGAGCTGGTGCTGCGGCTCGGCCCGCTGCCGGCCAAGGGGTACGCCAGCCACGGCGAGTCCTGGTCGTTCGCGCTGGCGCTGCGGCTGGCCTCGTACGAGCTGCTGAAGGCGGACGGCGGCGAGCCGGTGCTGATCCTGGACGACGTCTTCGCCGAGCTGGACGCGCGGCGCCGCGACCGACTGGCGGAGCTGGTGGCCGGCGGCGAGCAGGTGCTGGTGACCGCGGCCGTCCCGGAGGACGTCCCGAAGGCCCTGACCGGCGCGCGCTACGCAGTCTCCGAGGGCACGGTGGCCCGGCTCGACCCCTAGGACGTTTCTTTCGGATCTTGCCGGGCGCGCGGGCGGGCCCGCGCGCGTCCTCGCGGCCGGGCCGGTGCGTACCCTGGAAGGCTCAGCGTTGCAGCGACGAGGGAGAGCCGCGCATGGGCGAGACGCCGCCGCAGGGGGCCGGGCAGGCCGATCCGTCCGGGGTCGACCTGGCCCGGGTGGCGCTGCGGGCGGCCAAGGAGCAGGCGCGGCAGCGCGGCGAGCAGGTCCGGGAGAAGCGCGAGGCAAAGCGGCACGGGCTGCGCAGCGGGGCGCGGGCGGACGGCCGCGATCCGGTTCCGCTGGGGGCGGCGCTGAACCGTCTGATCACGGAGCGGGGTTGGGAGGCGCCGGCGGCGGTCGGCGGGGTGATGGGCCGCTGGCCGCAGATCGTCGGGCCGGACATCGCGGCGCACTGCGTGCCCAAGCAGTTCGAGGAAGCCGCGGCGGTCCTCACCGTGCAGTGTGACTCCACCGCATGGGCCACTCAACTACGCCTTTTGGCAAGGCAGTTGGTGGCGCGACTGAACCACGAGCTGGGGCACGGCACGGTACGGGTGATCAAGGTCCTGGGTCCGGACGCCCCCAAACGCGGCTACGGCCGGCTGCGTGCGCCGGGCAGCCGCGGGCCGGGCGACACCTGGGGCTGACGGCATCACCCGGAGTGAACGGATCCGGAACGCCTGGCGGCCCGTCCAGGGGCTCTGAGACCCCCTGGCGAGTATCGGGACATGTGCGGAGGGGATTCAGGGCGGCACATCTGCCCTCAGGGGCTGCCAAACGCCCGTCTCTGTCAGTCGTACCGGTAGACTGAAGAGCAAACGCTGTTGCTCGCAGCAACCGAGTCGAAACGCCGTGGTCGCAGACCCGCCCGACGAAGGGGCGGGGGTGCGGCCCGCGCTGTGCCAGAGAGGGCGCTTCGTGGCCGATTCCGGCAATCCCAGCCAGACCAATGAATCCATCGACCCCGTGACCGGGACCTCCTACGACGCCAACGCCATCCAGGTGTTGGAGGGGCTGGACGCTGTCCGCAAGCGCCCGGGCATGTACATCGGCTCGACAGGTGAGCGCGGCCTGCACCACCTGGTCTACGAGGTCGTGGACAACTCCGTCGACGAGGCGCTGGCCGGGCACGCGGACACCATCGGCGTGACGATCCTCCCCGACGGCGGGGTCCGGGTCGTCGACAACGGCCGCGGCATTCCCGTCGGCATCGTGCCGGGGCAGGAGAAGCCCGCCGTCGAGGTCGTCCTCACCGTGCTGCACGCAGGCGGCAAGTTCGGCGGCGGCGGCTACGCCGTCTCCGGCGGTCTGCACGGCGTCGGCGTCTCGGTCGTCAACGCGCTCTCGACGCGCCTCGCGGTCGAGATCCACACCGACGGCCACCGCTGGACCCAGGACTACAAGATGGGTGCGCCGACCGCCCCGCTCGACCGGCACGAGGCCACCGAGCGCACCGGCACCAGCGTCACGTTCTGGGCCGACGGCGACATCTTCGAGACCACCGTCTACTCCTTCGAGACGCTCTCCCGCCGCTTCCAGGAGATGGCCTTCCTCAACAAGGGCCTGACCATCTCGCTGACCGACGAGCGCCCCGAGCACTCCGACGACGAGGGCAACCCGCTCTCCGTCACCTACCGCTACGACGGCGGCATCGCCGACTTCGTCGCGCACCTCAACTCCCGCAAGGGCGAGGTCGTCCACCCCTCGGTCATCTCCTTCGAGGCCGAGGACAAGGACCGGACGATCTCCGTCGAGGTCGCCATGCAGTGGAACGCCTCGTACAGCGAGGGCGTGTACTCCTTCGCCAACACCATCCACACCCACGGCGGCGGCACCCACGAGGAGGGCTTCCGCGCCGCGCTGACCGGTCTGATGAACCGGTACGCCCGCGACAAGAAGCTGCTCCGGGAGAAGGACGACAACCTCTCCGGCGAGGACATCCGCGAGGGTCTGACCGCGATCATCTCGGTCAAGCTCGGCGAGCCGCAGTTCGAGGGCCAGACCAAGGACAAGCTCGGCAACACCGAGGCCAAGACCTTCGTGCAGAAGGTCGTCAACGAGCACCTCGCCGACTGGCTGGACCGCAACCCCAACGAGGCCGCGGACATCATCCGCAAGTCCATCCAGGCCGCCAGCGCCCGGGTCGCCGCCCGCAAGGCCCGCGACCTGACGCGCCGCAAGGGCCTGCTGGAGACCGCCTCGCTGCCGGGCAAGCTCTCCGACTGCCAGTCCAAGGACGCGGCGGAGTGCGAGATCTTCATCGTCGAGGGCGACTCGGCCGGCGGCTCGGCCAAGCAGGGCCGCGACCCCCGCACCCAGGCGATCCTCCCGATCCGCGGCAAGATCCTCAACGTCGAGAAGGCGCGGATCGACAAGGTGCTGCAGAACACCGAGGTCCAGGCGCTGATCTCGGCCTTCGGCTGCGGCATCCAGGAGGACTACGACGCCGAGAAGCTGCGGTACCACAAGATCGTCCTGATGGCCGACGCCGACGTCGACGGCCAGCACATCCGCACCCTGCTGCTCACCCTGCTGTTCCGCTTCATGCGGCCGCTGGTCGAGGCCGGGTACGTGTACCTGGCGATGCCCCCGCTGTACAAGATCAAGTGGGGCAAGGACGACTTCGAGTACGCCTACTCCGACCGCGAGCGCGACGCCGTGATCGCGGCCGGCGTCGAGGCCGGCCGGCGCCTGCCCAAGGACGACGCCATCCAGCGCTTCAAGGGTCTCGGCGAGATGAACGCCGAGGAGCTGCGGATCACCACCATGGACCCGGCGCACCGCCTGCTGCTGCAGGTGACCCTGGAGGACGCCGCCCGGGCCGACGACCTGTTCTCCGTCCTGATGGGCGAGGACGTCGAGGCCCGCCGCTCCTTCATCCAGCGCAACGCCAAGGACGTCCGCTTCCTGGACGTGTGATCCCCACCGGGATCCCACGGACCAGTCACGCGTGAAAGGAAACTGACCACCAGTGGTCGACGACAACCGTCCGGACGGCGACGAGACTCCGGAGAACACCGAGGCCCAGGGCGCCCTGCGGATCGAGCCGATCGAGCTCGAGACGGAGATGCAGCGCTCGTACCTCGACTACGCGATGAGCGTCATCGTGAGCCGGGCCCTGCCCGAGGTCCGCGACGGCCTCAAGCCGGTGCACCGGCGCGTGCTCTACGCGATGTACGACGGCGGCTACCGCCCCGAGAAGGGCTACTACAAGTGCGCCCGCGTCGTCGGCGACGTCATGGGCAACTACCACCCGCACGGCGACTCGTCGATCTACGACACCCTGGTGCGCCTCGCCCAGACGTGGTCGATGCGGATGCCGCTGGTCGACGGCAACGGCAACTTCGGCTCCCCGGGCAACGACCCGGCCGCGGCGATGCGCTACACCGAGTGCAAGATGATGCCGCTGGCCATGGAGATGATGCGCGACATCGACGAGGAGACCGTCGACTTCGCCTCCAACTACGACGGCCGCTCGCAGGAGCCGACCGTCCTGCCCTCGCGCATCCCCAACCTGCTGATCAACGGTGCCACCGGCATCGCGGTCGGCATGGCCACCAACATCCCGCCGCACAACCTCCGCGAGGTCGCCTCCGGTGCCCTGTGGGCCCTGGAGCACCCCGAGGCCTCCAACGAGGAGCTGCTGGAGGCCCTGATCGAGCGGATCAAGGGCCCCGACTTCCCGACCGGCGCGCTGATCGTCGGCCGCCGCGGCATCGAGGACGCGTACCGCACCGGCCGCGGCTCGATCACCATGCGCGCGGTCGTCGAGGTCGAGGAGATCCAGGGCCGCCAGTGCCTGGTCATCACCGAGCTGCCCTACCAGGTCAACCCGGACAACCTCGCGCTGAAGATCGCCGACCTGGTCAAGGACGGCAAGATCGCCGGCATCGCGGACGTCCGCGACGAGTCCTCCTCGCGCACCGGCCAGCGCCTGGTCATCGTGCTCAAGCGGGACGCGGTCGCCAAGGTCGTGCTCAACAACCTGTACAAGCACACCGACCTGCAGACCAACTTCGGCGCCAACATGCTCGCCCTGGTCGACGGCGTGCCGCGCACCCTCTCGCTGGATGCCTTCATCCGGCACTGGGTCGCCCACCAGATCGAGGTCATCGTCCGCCGGACGACCTTCCGGCTGCGCAAGGCCGAGGAGCGCGCCCACATCCTGCGCGCGCTGCTCAAGGCCCTCGACCAGATCGACGCGGTCATCGCCCTCATCCGGGCCTCGGAGAGCGCCGACGCCGCCCGCACCGGTCTGATGGGCCTGCTCCAGATCGACGAGCTCCAGGCCAACGCCATCCTCGAGATGCAGCTGCGCCGCCTCGCCGCCCTGGAGAGCGCCCGCATCCTCAGCGAGCACGACGAGCTGCAGGCGAAGATCAACGAGTACAACCAGATCCTCGCCTCCCCCGTCCGCCAGCGCGGGATCGTCTCCGAGGAGCTCACCGCGATCGTCGAGAAGTACGGCGACGAGCGGCGCTCCACCCTCATCCCCTCCGACGGCGACCTCTCCATCGAGGACCTCATCGCCGAGGAGGACATCGTCGTCACCATCACCCGCGGCGGCTACGTCAAGCGCACCCGCTCCGACCTCTACCGCTCGCAGAAGCGCGGCGGCAAGGGCGTGCGCGGCGCCCAGCTGAAGCAGGACGACATCGTCGACCACTTCTTCGTGACGACGACCCACAACTGGATCCTGTTCTTCACCAACAAGGGCCGGGTCTACCGGGCCAAGGGCTACGAGCTGCCGGACGCCGGCCGCGACGCCCGCGGTCAGCACGTCGCCAACCTGCTCGCCTTCCAGCCCGAGGAGCACATCGCCCAGGTCATGGCGGTGCGCACCTACGAGGACAAGCCGTACCTGGTCCTCGCCACCCGGGCCGGCCTGGTCAAGAAGTCCGCGCTGAAGGACTACGACTCCCCCCGTTCCGGCGGCCTGATCGCGATCAACCTGCGCCAGGACGACGAGGGCCGGGACGACGAGCTGATCGGCGCCGAGCTGGTCTCCGCCGACGACGACCTGCTGCTGATCTCCCGCAAGGCCCAGTCGATCCGGTTCACCGCGACGGACGAGGCGCTGCGCCCGATGAGCCGCGCCACCTCCGGCGTGAAGGGCATGGCCTTCCGCGAGGACGACGAACTCCTCTCGATGAACGTGATCCGGCCGGGTACCTTCGTGTTCACGGCCACCGACGGCGGCTACGCCAAGCGCACGTCGGTCGACGAGTACCGTGTCCAGGGACGCGGAGGCTTCGGCATCAAGGCGGCGAAGATCGTCGAGGGCCGGGGCTCGTTGGTCGGGGCCCTGGTCGTCGAGGAGACCGACGAGATCATGGCCATCACCCTCTCGGGCGGCGTGATCCGGACGAGGGTTTCCGAGGTCCGTGAAACCGGACGTGACACCATGGGCGTCCAACTGATCAACCTCGGAAAGCGCGACGCGGTGGTGGGCATGGCCCGCAACGCGGAGGCGGAGGACGAGGACACCGCGGAGGGCGAGGCCGACGAGGCCCAGGCCGCCGCGGACACGACGACGGCGGACGGCACGGCCGACCAGGCCTGACCGCACGTCCGGGCGGCCGGCGCAGCCCTCCCCGAGGGGCGCGCCGGCTGCCGACCGGCGCCGGCCCACCTGGCCGGGGCCGGCCGACAGACGATGACCGGGCGGCGGCGGCCTCCCGGGAAGGAACGGCGGGAGGACCAGGGTGAGTGGAGCCACGGGCGGAGCGGGAGGTGCCGCGGGCGGAGCTCCGGGTGCCGCGCAGGGCGGAACGCCCTACAGCGGCGTACCGCAGCCTCCGGCCGAGCACCAGGCCGCTTCCACCTCGCTGATGCCCCCCGTCGCCTCCGCCGGCCAGCCCGGCTCCGGCGGCACCGGTGGCGGCTTCGCCGCGGGCGGCGGCACCGCGCCGTCCGCTCCGCCGGCCCCGAGCGCCCCGCCCTCGGCGGGCGGCTACTCGCAGCCGACCACCTACTCCAAGGGCCAGCCCACGCCGGCCCGCGGCACCCGGGTCCCCGGCGCGGCGGCGCAGTCCGCCCCGGCCGCGCGCCGGCCCTCCGCCAGCCCCGGCTCCGCCGCCGGTGCCGGCGGCCGCGTCCGCAAGGCCCGGCTGCGGGTGATCAAGGCCGACCCGTGGTCGGTCATGAAGGTCAGCTTCCTGCTGTCGCTGGCCGTCGGCGTGGTCATCATCGTGGCCTCCGCCGTGCTGTGGATCGTCCTCAACGCGCTCGGCGTCTTCGACTCGCTGACCAGCACGCTCAAGGACGTCACCGGCTCGGACACCTCCGGCGGCTTCGACCTCATGGAGTACATCGGCTTCGGCCGGGTGATGGTCTTCACCACGCTGATCGCCATCATCGACGTCGTGCTGATGACCGCGCTCGCCACCCTCTCGGCGTTCATCTACAACACCGCGGCCGGCTTCACCGGCGGTGTCGAGCTGACCCTCGCCGAGGAGGACTGACCTCCACCTCCTCCTCTCCCTGATCGTTGACATCGGGTCAGTTCCCGGGAACAACGCGGGCCCCGACGGCTGTTGCAGCTGTCGGGGCCCGCTGGCATCCGGGTGACAGCGCCACCGCCCCGGCGTGCCGGACGGCCCCGCGGCCCCGGGCGGCGGTTGGCTGTGGCGGTGCCGGGGGCGCCCGGACTGTCCGGTATGACTGCTCGGAGGTGTCTGATGGCCGAGGTCGCGACGGAGCTGGTCGGTGCGGTGGAGTCACTGCTCGGTGCCCGGATCCCGGTGCGCCTGACGGCCTGGGACGGCAGCACCGCCGGCCCGCCCGGCGCCCCCGGACTCGTCCTGCGCAACCGGCGCGCCCTGCGCCGCCTGCTCTGGCACCCGGACGAGCTCGGCCTCGCCCGCGCCTACGTCTCCGGGGACCTCGACACCGCCCCGGACACCGACCTCTACGAGGTGCTCTCCGCCGTCGGCCGGTTCTCCGACCGCACCGACGTCCACCGGCCCGGCCTCGCCGACGTCCTCTCGGGCCCCGGGCGGCGCGCCCTGCGCACCGCCCTCGTGGCAGGCGCCGTGGGCCCGCAGCCCGCTCCCCCGCCGGAGGAGGTCCCCAAGGGCCACGGGCGCGCCCACAGCCGCCGCCGGGACCGCGAGGCCATCAGCCACCACTACGACGTCGGCAACGACTTCTACGGGCTCGTCCTCGGCCCCAGCATGGTCTACTCGTGCGCCTACTGGACGCCCGGGGCGAAGAGCCTGGAGGCCGCCCAGGAGGCCAAGCTCGACCTGATCTGCCGCAAGCTGGGGCTGCGGCCCGGCCTGCGGCTGCTCGACGTGGGCTGCGGCTGGGGCTCCCTGCTGCTGCACGCGGCCCGGCACCACGGCGTCAGCGCGGTGGGCGTCTCCATCTCCGCCGAGCAGGTGGAGTACGCACGCCGCCGGGTCGCCGACGCCGGGCTCGCCGACCGGATCGAGATCCGGCTGCAGGACTACCGGGAGATCCCCGACGGCCCCTTCGACGCGATCTCCAGCGTCGGCATGGCCGAGCACGTCGGCGCCGTCCAGTACCTCGGCTACGCCCGCGGCCTGTACGGGCTGCTCGCCCCCGGCGGCCGGCTGCTCAACCACCAGATCTCCCGCCGCCCCGACCGCCCCGGCGAGCCCTACGTCCCCAGCCCCTTCATCAACCGGTACGTCTTCCCCGACGGCGAGCTCGCGCCGGTGGGCAGCACCGTCTCCCTCCTGGAGGAGGCCGGCTTCGAGGTCAGGGACGTCGAGTCGCTGCGCGAGCACTACGCACTGACCCTGCGCGAGTGGGTGGCCAACCTGGAGGCGCACTGGCAGACGGCGGCCCAGCTGGCCGGCCGCGGCCGTGCCCGGGTGTGGCGGCTGTACATGGCCGCCTCGGCCGTCGCCTTCGAGGAGAACCGGATCGGCATCAACCAGGTGCTCGCCGTCCGCACCACCGAGGCCGGCGCCAGTGGCCTCCCCGCCACCCGCGAGCAGTGGCTCGCCGAGGCCCGCCACAGCTCCGACCGGCCCCGATCGGAGCACCCGGCCGATACGGATTTGGGAGATCGGCCGTCGGTCCGCTAATCTTTCAGTGCGGCAAGGGGCTATAGCTCAGACGGTTAGAGCGCTTCCCTGATAAGGAAGAGGCCACAGGTTCAAGTCCTGTTAGCCCCACCTGCACGAGAGGCCCGGATGATTCGTCATCCGGGCCTCTCGCTTTGCCCGTTGCGGCAGCGAGCCGCGCCGACGGCGGCGGAGGCCGTGGGCCGGTCCACCCGGGGTGGCGGGCCGGGCGCCGTTCGGCCACCCGGGTGGGGCGCCGGCCGCCGACCGGGTGAACCGCCTCCCTGGACCTTTCGTCCCGGGCCCGGCAGGCTGGTGCCGAGGGCACGGGTGCGGGACGGGGGGTGGTCGACGCGTGGCGATCTTCTGGGCGATGAGCCTGCCCGGGCTGGTGTGCGCCCTGGTGGCGCTGGCCGTGGTGGACCAGCTGGCCCTGCGGGCGCGGCGGGCCGGGCGGCTGCCGTGGCGCGGTGCGGGCCGCGAGGGCCAGATCTCGGCGACCGGGTTCGAGCAGCTGCACGCCCAGTTCGCCGCGGGCAAGCAGCACGAGCTGAAGCAGCGCGGTACCACGCTGATGCTCCGCGACGAGGAGGGCGACGGGGCCCCGCCCCGCGGCGGCGTCGACCTGCGGCGCGGCACCGCGGTGCTGTCCGCCCGTTCGGGCGCCGACGGCCGCCGCTAGGAGCCGTCGCGTCAATCGGGCACGGGGGGAGCGGCGTTGAACGCGGTGGCGGGCCGCTCGGAAGCGGGTTACCGGTGTGTATCATCGGCCGCAGGGCGGTCCGTCGGCCCGACCGCCCTTGATGCTCGTACATCCGATCTGCAAGAAGGACGAGGTCCCGCGGTGAAGAAGCTTCTCCTGGTCGCCCTGGTCGCCCTCGGCGGCTTCTTTGTCTACCGTCAGGTCCAGGCGGACCGCGCCGAGCAGGACCTGTGGACCGAGGCCACCGACCCGGTCCCGGCCGGTCGCTGAGACCCTGGACGATCTTCGTCGGTCCCGGTCCGGCCGGCCCGGCCGGGGCCGTGGTCGGCGGCCCGCTCAAGATTTCCGTCGGGAGCGGGTACGCTAGTGCGCAGTGCACGGCATCCGTGTGCTGTTGCTGGGGCTTTAGCTCAGTTGGTAGAGCGCTGTCTTTGCATGGCAGATGTCAGGAGTTCGAATCTCCTAAGCTCCACACACGGATCGGCCGCTGACCTGGAATCAGGTCGGCGGCCGATCGTCGTTTCCGGGGACGCGTGGGCCCGTGCCCTCGGGGATCCGCCCGGAGCGCCCGCGGGGTCAGTGCGGTTTGCGCGGGTCGTGCGGCTTGGGCCGCTCCTCGTCCGTCCCGCTCGGCGGCGGGGTGGGCTTGGGGGCGTCGTCGTCGCCCTGCTGGTCGTGCGGGACGGAGCCGTTGACCGGGGTGTCCGCGGCGGTCGCCGCCGTGCCGGTCGTGGCGGCGCCGGTCGTCGTGCCGGTCGTGGCGGCGCCCTCCGCGGTGCCGTTGTGCGCGCCCGCCGGGGGCTCGACCAGCCACTCCGGGTTGTTCTGCTTGCGCCACCACTGCCAGGCGCAGACGCCGGCGCCGATCGCGACGACGCCGCCGACCGCGAGGCCGGTCGCCCAGCCGCTGCGGTTCTCCTTCTTGATGTTCTTGGCGGCCAGCTCGCTGATCTCGGAGGCGGTCACGTGGCCCTGCAGCGCGGTGAGCGCCGCGGCGCCGCGGACCTGGGCCTCATGGGCGACCGGGACGACGGTGGCCCTGGCGCCGCTGTACGCGTCGGTGACCTTGGGGCCGAGGGTGGCCTTGGCCTGCCCGGCGGCCTTCGCTGCGTTGATCTTGGCGGCCAGCGCCGCCTCCTGGGCGCGGTGGACGGCCTTCAGGGTGCTCTGCTGCGCGCCCGGGGGCAGCGAGAGGAAGGCTTGCTCCAACTGCGGAGCGACGTGCTTGGCGTACTGAACGCGGGCCGCCTGCGCGGCCTGGGTGGCGCTGCTGCGGGCCTGTGCACCGGCCGCCGCGGCCTTCGGTCCGAGCGCCTCGACGGCCGGGCCGAACCGCTGCCTGGCCTCGTCCGCGTAGTGGAGCGCGGCGTCCTTGGCAGTGACGGCGTAAGCGGCGGCGGCTTCCTTGTTCCAGCCGGCGTTCTCGCGCGCTGAGTCCAGACGGGTCACGGGCTTCTCCTCTTCGGTGGCGTCCGGTATGCACATTTCCACCTCTTTCGAGATCATGCATCCCGTTACGGCGGGGGGCACGCCGGGCTGGGCCGTCCGCGGGGCCCGTGGGATGATTCCGGTGCCGAGTGACCGGAGCGACCCGGGGTGACACCCGGAACGAAGGAGGACGGTCGTGGCCCACGTGCGCACGGCGACCCTGAGGACGGACCAGGGCGACATCGTGGTCGACCTCTTCCCCTTCCACGCCCCTCGGACGGTGGCGAACTTCGTCGAGCTGGCCGAGGGCACCCGCGAGTGGGTGGACCCGGAGTCCGGCGAGAAGGTGGCGAGGCCGCTCTACGACGGCACCGTCTTCCACCGGGTGATCGGCGGCTTCATGATCCAGGGCGGCGACCCGCTGGGCGACGGCACCGGCGGCCCCGGCTACGCGTTCGCCGACGAGTTCCACCCGGAGCTGGCGTTCACCAAGCCGTTCCTGCTCGCGATGGCCAACGCCGGCCCGGGGACCAACGGCTCGCAGTTCTTCATCACGGTCGCGCCGGCCACCCGGCTGACCCGCAAGCACACGATCTTCGGCGAGGTCACCGACCCGGCCGCCCGGGAGGTCGTGAAGAGGATCGCCGCCGTGGCGACCGACGGCGACGACCGTCCGCTGCGGCCCGTGGTGATCGAGTCGGTGGAGATCACCCGGCGCTGAGCCGCTGGCAGTAGCCTGGACGGTCCCGGTGGTGCCCGCGCAGGGCGGCCGCCGGGACCTGTCACGAGGAGGGAATCCCGGATGCTTCCGGACGAGCCCGTACGTCCGCAGCCGGAGGGGCCGGCGCCGCTGCCGGGCTGCTACCGGCACCCCGAGCGGGAGACCGGGGTGGGGTGCTCCCGCTGCGGCCGGCCGATCTGCCCGGACTGCATGGTGAGCGCCTCGGTCGGGTTCCACTGCCCCGAGTGCGTGCGCGGCGATGCCGCGGAGCGGCGGCCGGCCAGGACCCTCTTCGGCGGGCTCCCGGTGACGGACGGTGCGCTGGTCACCAAGGCGCTGATCGCGGTCAACGCGCTGGTCTTCCTGGTGACGGAGTACCTCAGCCCGGAGTGGGGCGTCCGACTGGCGATGCTCAGCGGAACGCACGCCGGGGCCCTCCCGGTGCGCTTCGGCGTCGCCGAGGGGCCGGGGGAGTGGTACCGGCTGGCCACCGCGGTCTTCGTGCACGCCGGGCCGTTCCACATCCTGATGAACATGGTCTCGCTCTGGGTGCTCGGTCCCCAGCTGGAGCGGGTGCTGGGACGGGTGCGCTACCTGGCGCTGTACCTGCTGTCCGGCCTGGCGGGGAACGCCTTCGCGTACGTGGTGACCGGGGGCAACGTCTACTCGGTGGGTGCGTCCGGGGCGATCTTCGGGCTGCTGGGCGCCACGGCGGTGCTGTTCCGGGTGACCCGGACGCCGCTCGGGCCGGTGATCGCCCTGCTGGTGTTCAACCTGGTGATCACCTTCTCGGTGTCGGCGATCGACTGGCGGGCGCACGTCGGCGGGCTGATCGCCGGCGCGGTCACCGGCGCGGGGCTGATGTACGCGCCGCGGGCCCGCCGGAACCTCGTCCAGGGGCTGACGGTGGCCGGCGTGCTGGCCGTGGTGGTGCTGATGGTGGTGGTGGAGACGGCCCGCCTGGGGGCCTGAGGACGGCCGTGGAACGGGTCGTTGTCCACAGCGCGCGGCGGGTTGTGCACAGCTCGTTCCACCCGTGCTGTGCACTCGCCGGGTCTACGCGCGTCCCCCTCGGTGAATTCACGGTCCCGCGGAATGCGGGCCGCGGCCCGGCGGGGAAACGCGAACAGGTTATCCACAGGCTGGGGCGAGTTTTCCCCAGTGTGGATAACCGTGTGGATAAACGTACGATCGCCCGGACGGCGGGCAGCGAAACGCCCCCCCGGACGGGCCGGGGCGGCGGCAGGCTGAACGGATGCGCCGCGCTGCTACTTCCACTGCGTGGAGACGCCGAATCCCGCCGCGATGAAGCCGAAACCGACCAGGATGTTCCAGTTGCCCCAGCTGCCGACCGGCCAGTCGCCGCTCGTCACGTAGTAGGTGACGATCCACACCAGGCCGATGAGGAAGAACGCCAGCATCAGCGGGGCGACCCAGCCGCGGCCGGAGCTGATCTTCACGGCGGTGGTGGCCGGCGGCGTGTAGTCGGCCTTCTTCCGGACTCGGGACTTCGGCACGAGGGGCTCTCCTGTCGATGCGCTGTGACCGCGCGGTGTGCAGCGGAGCGGGGCGGCTGTGTGGGGCCGGTCCGTAGCGGGAGACGTGCTCCGCACATGCCACCGGCGTCCGTTAGCGTAGTGGTTCGCCGGGTCTGAAGGAGATAAGGGTACGGTGCCTAATTCCATGATTCCCCCTTCTCCGGCAGTTCGCCGCCCCTCGCGCATCCGAATTGTCGGCCGTGCCCTGACCTGCACCGTTTTCGCGCTGGCCGGTCTGCTCTTCTACATCAGTGCCCGCACCGCCCAGGGCACCGACCTGCGCACCGACGACTCCCTGCTGCGGCTCAGCGACGTCATACAGCAGCGCAGCACCCAGAACCAGCAGATCCAGGCGCAGATCGGCGGCCTGCACGACCAGGTCGACCGGCTGGCCGGCGACGGGAGCCAGGACCCGGCCGACACCGCGCACCTGGACGCGCTGGAGCGGACGGCCGGACTGGAGCCGCTGCGCGGCCCCGGCCTCACCGTCACCCTCAACGACGCCCCGCCCAACGCCACCGCCCGCATCCCCGGCGTGCCCGACCCCGGCGTCAACGACCTCGTCATCCACCAGCAGGACATCCAGGCCGTGGTCAACGCGCTCTGGCGGGGCGGCGCCGAGGGCATCCAGGTCATGGACCAGCGGCTGATCGCCACCAGCGCGGTGCGCTGCGTCGGCAACACCCTGCTGCTGCAGGGCCGGGTCTACTCCCCGCCGTACGTGATCCGGGCGGTCGGCAGGACGGACGCCCTGCGCACGGCGGTGGACGCCGACCCGGCCATCAAGAACTACCTGCAGTACGTCGCCGCCTACGGTCTCGGCTGGAAGGTCCAGGAGAGCGGCGACCTCACCGTCCCGGGCTACCAGGGCTCGGTGGATCTCTCGGCCCAGGCCGCTCGTTAGGGGGTGCGGAAGGCGACGGACGGCGTGCCCCGGCGGTACGGCGTCTAATCTGGTCCCCGAACCCGATCCGAGGAGCTCGATGTACGGCTGGCTCTGGCGCCACCTGCCGGGGAACACCCCGGTCCGCGCGATCATCTCGCTGCTGCTCGTCCTCGGGGCGGTCTTCGTCCTGTTCACGTACGTCTTCCCGTGGGCCGAACCGCTGCTGCCCTTCGGCGACGTCACGGTGGAGAGCGGCACCGGCTGACCGGCCGCCGCCCCCCGTCCCTTGCCCGATCCGCACCCGGACCCACCCCAGGAGAAGCACGCATGAGCTCCGCCGGCTCGCCCCGGATCCTCGTGGTCGACAAC
The DNA here is from genome assembly GCF_040683455.1 of Kitasatospora sp. NPDC093679. Lineage (NCBI taxonomy): Bacteria > Bacillati > Actinomycetota > Actinomycetes > Kitasatosporales > Streptomycetaceae > Kitasatospora > Kitasatospora sp. NPDC093679. Next base: position 82,252 of record NZ_JBFBDW010000017.1, on the reverse strand, counting down.
TACGACAGCTTCGTCTTCAACCTCGTCCAGTACCTGTACCAGCTGGGCGCCACCTGCGAGGTGGTGCGCAACGACGAGGTGACCGTGGAGCACGCCGTGCGCCGCGCCGGGGACGAGGGCTTCGACGGGGTGCTGCTCTCCCCCGGCCCCGGCACCCCGGAGGAGGCCGGCGTCTGCGTCGAGATGGTGCACCACTGCGCCTCGACCGGTCTGCCGGTGTTCGGCGTCTGTCTCGGCCTGCAGTCGATCGCCGTGGCCTACGGCGCCGTGGTGGGCCGCGCGCCCGAGCTGCTGCACGGCAAGACCTCGCTGGTGGAGCACGAGGACGGCGGCGTCTTCGAGGGCCTGCCCTCGCCGATGACCGCGACCCGCTACCACTCGCTGGCGGTCGAGCCCGGCACCGTGCCTGACGGCCTGGTGGTGACCGCACGGACGGAGAGCGGCGTGATCATGGGCCTGCGCCACCGCGAGCTGCCCGTCGAGGGCGTCCAGTTCCACCCCGAGTCGGTGCTCACCGAGGGCGGCCACCGGATGCTGGCCAACTGGCTCGCCGAATGCGGGTTCCCGGAGGCGGTCGGACGGTCCCGCGGGCTCGCCCCGGTCATCGGCCGGAGCTGACGCGGTGACCGCCGTACGCCCGGAGGGGGGCGGTCAGCCGGGTCGGGGGGCCGACGACTGGGGCGTCTACGAGTCCGCCGACCTGCCGCAGTCGTTCCCGCAGCAGGCTCCGCAGCAGACCCCGCCGCAGCCGGGGTCCCACCGTGACGCGGCGCCGGGCGTCCGGGCCGAACCGCAGTTCGCCGAAACGCAGTTCGGCGGTCCGCAGTTCGGCGGCCCGCAGTTCGACGACCGGACGATGCAGCTGCGGACGGTTCCCGAGACGGCAGTGCCCGCGGCGCCCGCCCCCGGGGGCCGCGCCGAGCGCCGCCGGGCGGCGAGCGGGCTGGGCGCCCCCGGCACCGGCCGGCGCCGGGCCCCGGGCGGCTCCGGCGCCGCCGCCCGGCCGCGGCCGCAGGAGAAGAAGCGCGTCGTCGTGGCCCGGGCGGTCGGCGAACTCTTCATCACCCTCGGCCTGGTGATGCTGCTCTTCGTCGCCTACCAGCTGTGGTGGACCAACGTGCAGGCCGACGCCTCGGCGAACGCCGCCGGGGACCGGCTGGAACAGCAGTGGAACAGCGCCCCGCAGCCCACCGGGACGCCCGCGCCCGGTGCGGCGCCCGCCGGGCAGTTCGAGCCCGGCAAGGGCTTCGCGCTGCTGTACATCCCCAAACTGGGCCTCAAGTACCCGATCGCCGAGGGCACCCAGAAGCAGCAGGTGCTCGACAAGGGCCTGGTCGGCCACTACACGGGCACCGCGATGCCGGCGGACAAGGCCGGCAACTTCGCGATCGCCGCGCACCGCACGACGCACGGTCAGCCCTTCCGCAAGATCGGCCAGTTGGCGCCCGGCGACAAGATCGTGGTGGAGACCGCCACCACCTTCTACACCTACGAGGTCGCCGGCGGCATCCCGGAGACCCCGCCGACCAACGTGACGGTCATCCAGGCCGTCCCCAAGGGCTCGCCGTTCACCCAACCGGGTCGTTACATCACGCTGACCACGTGTACACCCGAGTTCAGCGCCCGTGGACGCCTGATCGTGTTCGGGAAGATGCTCGAGGAACGGCCGAGGAGCCAGGGCAAGCCCGCCGCGCTCACCGGCTGATCCCGCACCCCGGGAGGCCCTGCCGTGAGTCCTGTGTCCGTCGGTCGTCGGATCCGGGCGGTGGTCGGCGCCGCGGGCGAGCTGATGATCACACTCGGGGCGGTGATCGCCCTCTTCGCGGTGTACTCGGTCTGGTGGACGGACCTGGTCGCGGACCGGCAGACCGCGCAGCAGGCGGCCCGGCTGCGGGCCGGCTGGAGCGCCCCGCCGCCCGCCGGGGGCCGGGCCCGGTCCGCCGGCGCCGTGGGCTTCCTGCACGTCCCCGCGCTCGGCCGGGGCAACGAGGTGCTGATCCGGGCCGGCACCGGTGCCGACGTCCTGGACACCGGCGTCGCCGGCCTCTACGAGGCGCCGTACCGCTCCGCGATGCCCTGGGACCCGGTCGGCAACGTCACCCTGGCCGCGCACCGGGACGGGCACGGCGCCCGCTTCCACGACCTCGACCGGCTCGGCCCCGGCGACCCGGTGGTGATCGAGACCGACGACCACTGGTACGTCTACCGGGTCGACGGCGTCCTGCCGCAGACCTCCCCGGACGACACCGGCGTCATCGCCCCCGTCCCCGAGCGATCGCCGTACACCCGGCCCGGCCGCTACCTCACCCTGACCACCTGCACGCCGGTGTACACCTCGCTGTACCGGCTGGTGGTGTGGGGGAGCCTGCAGCGGGTCGAGCCGGTGGACGCCCGCCGCACCCCGCCGCCCGAACTGACGGCCTGAAGGACCGCTGCGGCGGCCCGGGAACGCGGAAGGGGCCGCGCGGTGCTTGCGCGGCCCCTTCCGTGGACTTCGGTCCGTCAGTTGCCCGTGGGCGGGCCGTCACCGGCCCGGGTGGTCAGACGGACGACCGAGCCCGCGTCGACCGGGGTGCCGGACGGCGGGTCGCTGCTCAGCACGATCGCGTTGTCGTCCTGCGGGCCGAAGACGACCTGCGGCTGGAGGCCCTTCTGGGTCAGCAGCGCGAAGGCCTGCTTGTAGGTCTTGCCCACGAGGATCGGCACCGAGGGCTTCTCCGCCAGCTTGCCGACCGTGATGGTGACCTGGGCGCCCTTCTTCAGCTGGCCGCTCTTCGGGTTCTGGTCGAGGACGACGTCCACCTGGGCCGGGTCGGTCACCGTCTGGGTGGCGACCTTGACCGTCAGGCCGGCGTCGGTGATCGCCTGGCTGGCCGCGTCCTTGGTCTGGCCGGTCACCGGCGGCACCGCGACCTTGCCGGCGCCGCCGGAGATGGTCAGGGTGATCTGCGTGCCCGCCGCGGCCTTGCCGTTCGGGCTGTACGAGATGACCTTGTCCTGGGCGACCGAGTCGTCGTTCTTGATCTCGGTCTTGACCGTGAAGCCCTTGCCCGTCAGCGTCGTGGTCGCCGCGTCCACCGACTGGCCGGTGACGTCCGGGATGTCCGTCTCCACCGGGCCCGAGGACAGGTGCACCTTGATCGGCGTGTTGATGTCGATCTGCGAGTTGGCGACCGGCTCCTGGGTGCAGACCTGATCCTTCTGGATCTTGGCGTCCGGGCAGGCGATCGGGGTGCCCTGCTGCACCTGCAGCTTCTCGTTCTGCGTCTTCGCCTTCGCCTGCGCGTCGGTGAAGCTCAGGCCGACCAGGTTCGGCGCGGTCGTCTTGCCGCCGCCGCCACCGCTGTTCAGCATCGCCTGCACGACGAAGAACGCACCCACCAGCACCAGCACGGCCGCGACGGCCAGCACGATCCAGGAGGTGTTGTTCTTCTTCTGCTGGCTCTGCCGGCGGCTGCCGCGGCCGTAGTTGTCGTCGTCCTCGTAGCCGCCGCCCCGGCCGCCGGAGCCGCCGTAGCCGTCGTCCTGCGCCTGGGGCGGGTAGCCGTAGCCCGGCTGCTGGGAGCCGACCTGCGGCAGCATCGTGGTCGGGCCGGCCGCGCCCTGCTGCGGCAGCAGGTTGGTCTGGCCGTACGGGTCGTACTGCGCGGCGCCGCCCTGGTCGTAGCCGTACCCGGCGCCGCCCATGCCGTACGCGGCGGCCTGCTGGGCCGCGGCCACCGGCAGGCCGTCGAGGAAGCGCTCGATGTCGTCGCGCATCTCGTCGGCGCTCTGGTAGCGGTAGTCGCGCTCCTTGGCGAGCGCCTTCAGCACGATCGCGTCGACCTCGGGGCGGACCTCCGGGTCGAACGCGGACGGCGGCTGGGCCTCCTCCCGCACGTGCTGGTACGCCACCGCCACCGGCGAGTCGCCGACGAACGGCGGGCGCACGGTCAGCAGCTCGTACAGCAGGCAGCCGGTGGAGTAGAGGTCGGAGCGGGCGTCGACCGTCTCGCCCTTGGCCTGCTCGGGGGAGAGGTACTGGGCGGTGCCGATGACGGCCGAGGTCTGCGTCATCGTCATGCCGGCGTCGCCCATCGCCCGGGCGATGCCGAAGTCCATCACCTTGACGTTGCCCTGGCGGGTCAGCATCACGTTGGCGGGCTTGATGTCGCGGTGGACGATGCCGGCGCGGTGCGAGTACTCCAGCGCCTGCAGGATGCCGATCGTCATCTCCAGCGCGCGCTCCGGCAGCAGCCGGCGGCCGGAGTGCAGCAGCTCGCGCAGGGTCGAGCCCTCGACGTACTCCATCACGATGTACGGGATGGAGATCCCGTCGATGTAGTCCTCGCCGGTGTCGTACACGGCGACGATCGCGGGGTGGTTCAGCGAGGCCGCGGACTGCGCCTCGCGGCGGAAGCGGGCCTGGAACGACGGGTCGCGTGCCATGTCCGCGCGGAGGGTCTTCACGGCGACCGTGCGGCCGAGCCGGGTGTCATGGGCCAGGTAGACCTCGGCCATGCCGCCGCGTCCGAGGACGCCGCCGAGCTCGTACCTGCCGCCGAGGCGACGAGGCTCTTCCATAGTTCCGACCCTCTCCCTCACCGGGTGGTGAGGATGTGACGTAGGTGACCCCGCACGCACTGTTGGACGCTTGCCACCGCCACAGCGGTTCTGCGGCGCCGACCCCGCGGCCGGAGCCGCGGCTCAGCAGTGGGTACACCCGCTGCTGGCGGATACGCTACCGGGCGAACCCGTGGCAACCCGAACAGCCTGCCAGCTGAGACCAGACCGGTATGCACCGGAACGGTCCCACTGTGACGATTCCCTCAGGTCGTCGGGCCTCGGATCCTCGGGGCGGGCGCCCGCTGCTACTTGCCCTGCACCACCGCCTGCATGATGCTCTTTGCGATCGGGGCCGCGATCGAACCGCCGCTGATCTCGTTCCGGTCGCTGTCGCCGTCCTCGACCACGACCGCCACCGCGACCTGCTTGCCGTCCGCGCCCTTGGCGTAGGACATGAACCAGGCGAACGGCAGGCCGCTGTTGTCCTGGCCGTGCTGGGCGGTGCCGGTCTTGCCGCCGACCGTGACCCCGTCGATCTTCGCCTTGGTGCCGGTGCCGTTCTGCACCACCGACTCCATCAGCTGCTGCAGCTTCTGGGCGGTGGTCGCCGAGACCGCCTGGCTCATGACCTTCTCGGAGTGCTTGGACACCACCGCGAGGGTGCTGGACCGCTCCTGGTCGACCAGGTACGGCTCCATCAGCGTGCCGTTGTTGGCGATCGCTGCGGCCACCATCGCCATCTGCAGCGGGGTGGCCCGGGTGTCGTGCTGGCCGATGGCGTCCATCGCGGTGCCGTCCGGCGCCGAGTTGGACGGGAACACGCTGGCGGAGGCCCGGATCGGCACGTCCACCTTGGCGTTGTTGAAGCCGAACTTCTCCGCCTGCGCCCGGAGCTTCTGCCCGCCCAGCTCCGAGCCGATCTTGCCGAAGACGGTGTTGCAGGACAGGTCCATGGCGTCCTGCAGCGTGGCGTTGGTGCAGGGCTCGGTCTTGCTGGCGTTCTTCAGCTCGGTCTTGGTGCCCGGCAGGAAGAACTGCTCCGGGGTGTCGGTCTTGTCCCCGGGGTTCTGGAACTTGCCGTCCTCGAACGCGGCGGCGGCGGTGACCAGCTTGAAGGTCGAGCCCGGCGGGTACGTCTCGCGCAGCGCCCGGTTCAGCAGCGGCTTGTTCGGGTCCGCGTTGACGGCCGTCCACGCGTCCTGGTCCGCCTTCGAGCTGCCGGAGAACTTGCCCGGGTCGTAGGACGGGGTGGAGACCAGGGCCAGGATCGCGCCGGTGCGCGGGTCGAGGGCGACCGCCGCGCCCTTCTTGTTGCCGAGGCCCTCGAAGGCGGCCTTCTGGGCCTTGGCGTCGATCGTGGTGACGACGTCGCCGCCCTTCTTGTCGTCACCGGTCAGCATGTCGAGGGTGTTCCGGAAGAACAGCCGCGAGTCGGTGCCGGCCAGGATGCCGTCCTCCAGCGACTCCAGCTGGCTGGTGCCGAAGGACTGCGAGGAGTAGCCGGTGACGTGGGCGTACATCGGGCCGTCGATCCAGCTGCGCTTGTACTTGTAGCGCAGGCCGTTGACGAAGTCCGAGTTGGTGACCGCCTGGCCGCCGACGACGATGTTGCCGCGCGGGTAGGCGTACCGGTCGTACTTGTTGCGGTCGTTGTTCTTGTTGGTCGCCCAGGCGTGCGCCTGGACGCCCTGCACCCAGTTGGTGCGCACCATCAGGGCGAGGACGAGGATCAGGCAGAAGACCGAGACCCGGCGGATGGGCTTGTTCACGTGTCGGATCCCTTTCAGGCCGAGGCCGGGGCGGTGGCCGGCTCCGGTTCGGCGGCCGGGCGGCGCGCGCTGTCGCTGATCTTGAGCAGGATGGCGATCAGGGCCCAGTTCGCCACCACCGAGGAACCGCCCTGGGCGAGGAAGGGCATCGTCATGCCGGTCAGCGGGATCAGGCCGGTGACGCCGCCGGCGACCACGAAGACCTGCAGCGCGAACGCCGAGGACAGGCCCACCGCGAGCAGCTTGCCGAACGGGTCGCGGGCGGCGACGGCCGTCCGCAGGCCGCGCTGCACGATCAGGCCGTACAGCAGGAAGACCGCCATCATGCCGGTGAGGCCGAGCTCCTCGCCGAACGAGCCGAGGATGAAGTCGCTCTTCGCGGCGAACTGGATCAGCCACGAGCGGCCCTGGCCGAGGCCGCTGCCCGTGACGCCGCCGGAGCCGAAGGCCATCAGGGTCTGGCCGATCTGCTCGCTGGTGCCGGGCGGCGGCGGGTCGGCGAAGGCCGCCATCGGGTCGAGCCAGGAGTTGATGCGGGTCTGCACGTGCGACTCGACGGAGGCCACCACCGTGGCGCCGCCGATCGACATCACCAGGCCGAAGACGATCCAGCTGGTGCGCTCGGTGGCGACGTACAGCATCACCACGAACAGGCCGAAGAACAGGAAGGACGAGCCGAGGTCGGTCTCGAAGACCAGGATCAGGATCGACAGCAGCCAGACCACGATGATCGGGCCGAGGTCGCGGCCGCGCGGCAGGTACAGGCCCATGAAGCGGCGGCTCGCCAGCGCCAGCGCGTCCCGCTTGACCATCAGGTAGCCGGAGAAGAACACCGTCAGGATGATCTTGGCGAACTCGCCGGGCTGGATCGAGAAGCTGCCGATGTGGATCCAGATCTTGGCGCCGAAGTCGCCCGCCCGGGCCGGGAAGAACGCCGGCGCGGCGAGCAGCACCAGGGCCACCGCCATCGAGATGTACGTGTACCGCTGCAGGATCCGGTGGTCCTTCAGCAGCACCATGACGCCGATGAAGAACGCGATGCCCAGGCCCGACCACATCAGCTGGTTCGCGGCCGCCGGGAAGTTGTTGGCGAGCAGCTTGCCGGCCTTGTCGAGCCGCCAGATCATCACCAGGCCCAGCCCGTTGAGCAGGGTGGCCAGCGGCAGCAGCAGCGGGTCCGCGTACGGCGCGAACCGGCGCATCAGCAGGTGCGCGACCAGCGCCAGGGCGCCCATGCCGAGGCCGTACGCCAGCATGCCGGCCGGCAGCGAGCCGTCCATCGCGAGGCCCACGTTGGCGTAGGCGAACATCGGCAGCACCACCGCGAAGCCGAGCATGGCCAGCTCGGTGTTGCGGCGGTTCGGCGCGTTCTGCGGCGTGATCGTGGTGTTGCCCCGCCGCGCGCCGCGGCGGTCGGTGTCGCTGTTGCTCAGGTCAAAGGTGCTCACGTGTAGGCCGCTCCCCGACGGCTGAGTCCCCTGGCGGGGTCGGTGCTAGGGGGTCGGGCAGGAGGACGCCAGCTGCTTCTCCTGCTCGGTCAGTTCGGGCGTGGTGCCGGGGTTGCCGGTGCTCAGGGTGTCGGTGCTCGGACTCGGGCTCTGGCTGACCCCGGGGGCCGGGGTCTCGTTGCGGAAGCCCACCTGGGTCAGCGCCGTGCCGGAGGCCGACGGGGCGGCCGCCGACGCGGTCGGGCTCGGGCTCGCCCCGGGCTGCGGCGTCGCGCCGCCGCCGGTGGTGCCCTGCGCCGGCTTGGCGCCCTGCGCGACCTTCTTGCAGACCGAGGCCTGGGTGCCCAGGGTACGGACCTGCTCGCGGGCGTCCGCCAGGCTCTTCGCCTGGATGGTCTTGGTGACCTGCGTCCGCTGGTAGGTCGGCAGGAACTTGAGTTCGATGTCGTCGTGCTGCTCGTACACCGAGGACAGGCTCAGCCCGGCCAGCGACTGGTTGAGGCCGCGGTAGACCGCCACGCCCTCGCCGTCCGCACCGACGTAGTACTGGTCCTGCGTCCACTTCCAGCCGACGTACCCGCCGGCGCCCAGCAGGCCGAGCACGGCCAGCACCGCCAGTGAGACCTTCAGCTTCCGGCCCTTGCGCTTGCGCCGGGACGGGCGCTCGCCCTCGTACGGCTGCGCGTCGGCGCCGTAGCCCTCGGCCGCGCCGTAGCCGTCGTCCTCGTAGCCCTCGGCGGGGCCGAAGCCCGCCGCCTCGTAGCCGCTGGCCGGGCCGAACGCGCCCTGCGGGGCCTGCGGGCGGCCGAGACCGGCGGCGCGGCCGGCCGGGGTGTTCAGCAGGTTGTGGTCGCCGTGGTGCGGCTGCGCCTCGGCCACCGCGCCGACGACCACCGGGATGTCCGCGAGCTGGCCGCTCAGGGTGTCCGTGGCGCCGACGTCGATGACGTCCGCCACGATGCAGGTGATGTTGTCCGGGCCGCCGCCGCGCAGCGCCAGCTGGATCAGCTCCTGGACCGTCTGCTGCGGGGCGTAGTAGCTCCCGAGCGTGGCCTCCAGGGTCTGGTGGCTGACCGGTCCGGACAGGCCGTCGGAGCAGATCAGGTAGCGGTCGCCGGCCCGCACCTCGCGGATCGAGAGGTCGGGCTCGACCTGGCCGCGGCCGTCCAGCGCGCGCATCAGCAGCGACCGCTGGGGGTGCGTCTCCGCCTCCTCCGGCGTGATCCGGCCCTCGTCCACCAGCCGCTGGACCCACGTGTGGTCCTGGGTGATCTGGGTCAGCGAGCCGTCCCGCAGCAGGTACGCCCGGGAGTCGCCGATGTGCACCAGGCCCATCCGCTGGCCCGTCCACAGCATCGCGGTGAGGGTGCAGCCCATGCCCTCCAGCTGCGGGTCCTCCTCGACCATCTGCCGCAGCCGGTCGTTGGCGCCCTGGACGGCGTCGCCGAGCAGGGTCAGCAGGTCGGCACCGGGGACGTCCTCGTCCAGCCGGACGATCGAACCGAGCACCTCCGAGGAGGCGACCTCGCCGGCCGCCGCGCCGCCCATGCCGTCGGCGACGGCGAGCAGCCGCGGACCGGCGTAGCCGGAGTCCTCGTTCCCCTCCCGGATCAGGCCCTTGTGGGAGCCGGCGGCGAAGCGCAGCACCAGGCTCATGCCGTCGCCGCCCCCTTCCGGGCCCGGGCGGTGACGACCGTGCCGTGGGCGCGCACGGCAGCGGCAGCGCGGCGCCCGCGCTCCCGGCTGGTCTTGGACGGGGTGGTGTCCCTCATGCGCCGCTACTTCCGCAGTTCGATGACGGTCCGGCCGATACGGATCGGCACGCCGGGCTGGAGCGGCATCGGCGCGGTGAGCCGCTGCCGGTCCAGATACGTGCCGTTGGTGGAGCCTAGATCCTCCACCGTCCACTGCCCAGTCTGATCCGGGAAGATCCTGGCATGGCGGGAGGAGGCGTAGTCGTCGTCCAGCACGATCGTCGAGTCGTGCGCCCGGCCGAGCGTGATGGTCTGCCCCTGCAGGGCGACGGTGGTGCCGGCCAGCGAGCCCTGCACCACCACGAGGTGGGTCGGCGCACCGCGGCGCTGGCGCGGCTGCGGCGGCGCGGCGGCCTGCCCGCCCTGCTGGGGCGGACGGCCCGTGGACGCGGTGGCGGCCGCGGTCCGCCGCGCCGTGCGCGGGTTGACCTTGGTGCCGAACAGGTCGCTGCGGATGACCTGGACCGCGACGATGACGAACAGCCACAGCACGGCGAGGAAGCCCAGCCGCATGACCGTGAGGGTCAGTTCTGACATGAGTGGCCCGCTCTACCCTTCGACCTGTCGGTAGACGATGGTGGTGGACCCGAGGACGATTCGGGAGCCGTCGCGGAGCGTAGCGCGCTGGGTGTGCTGTCCGTCCACCACGATGCCGTTGGTGGACCCGAGGTCGAGCACCATCGCGGGCGTCCCCGGCCGGATCTCCGCGTGCTTGCGGGAGACCCCGGGGTCGTCGATCCGGATGTCCGCCTCGGTGGAGCGGCCGAGCACGCACGCGTTGCCCGTGATCTGGTGCCGGGCGCCGTTGACCTCCACCCAGCGGCGGGTGTTCGCACCGCTGTGGCTGGCACCCGGGAAGGGGCGGACGTTCCCGCCGGCCGCGGGCGGACCCTGCGGCGCCGCCGGGGGAGCGGGGGGCGGCGGCGGCGCACCGTACGGCGCCGCGCCCTGCTGCTGCCACGGCGCACCGGGCGCGGGCGGGGTCGGCCGCCGCTCGTAGCCGCCCGGGGCGGCCGGCGGCTGCGGCACCTGCCCCGCGGGCTCCTCGCCGGCCAGGGTGCGGCTGCGCACCCGGTACAGGCCGGTGTCCAGCTCGTCGGCCTTCTCCAGGGTCACCTGGAGCGGGCCCATGAAGCTGTAGCGCTGCGCCTCGGCGTACTCGCGGACCATGCCGGCGAGCTCGGTGCCGAGCTGGCCGGCGTACGGGCTGAGCCGCTCGTAGTCGTGCGGGCTGAGCTCGACGATGAAGTCGTTCGGGACGACCGTGCGGTCGCGGTTCCAGATGGTCGCGTTGTTGTCGCACTCGCGCTGGAGCGCGCCGGCGATCTCGACCGGCTGGACCTCGGACTTGAACACCTTGGCGAAGGTGCCGTTCACGAGACCCTCGAGCCGCTGCTCGAACTTCTTCAGGACTCCCACGGGGCACCCCCTTCCAGGGCGTCGGCCGGGCCGCGCTCGCGGGCCGGGTTGCGGTTTTCCGTACTGATCGTATCCACGTCGGGCCCATCCGTACGGTTCCCCGGGAACGTGGTCCCGGGGCGTGAGACCGGGCACACCGCCCGCCACCTGCCCGGCAGGGGGCCGGGCGGGGGCGTGCGCCGGGTGCGGACAGCCGTGCGGAGGGAGCCGCACGGCATGCGGGAGGTACCCGCAGCGGGCCCCGATCATCCCTCGGTCACCCGTTCGTCCGCCCCGCGTCGGAGCGGTTCCCCGGGGTGCGGGGAAACGGATTCGGAGGTAGCCCGCGGGCCGTGCTAATGTTTTCCACGTCGGAAGGGGCGCCCGAGAGGGAGCCGAACGGAAGACCGGGCGAGATGCGGTAAGGTTCTCGTCAGGTCGGAAGAGCGGGAAGCATCTTACGACAACACCCATGCGCGGGTGGCGGAATAGGCAGACGCGCTGGATTCAGGTTCCAGTGCCCGAAAGGGCGTGGGGGTTCAACTCCCCCCTCGCGCACAGCGAAGCCCCGCAGATCTTCGGATCTGCGGGGCTTTCTCGTTTTCCGGCGACGACATCCGCGGCAATTCCCCTCCGTGCGGACGCCCGGGGCGGCGGCGGAATTCCCGCCGGAGCACCGGCCGCACCCGGGGCGCGGCCGGTGCCGGGGTTCAGTCCGCGGCGGCCGGGAGGGCGGCCCGGACGGTGAAGCCGCCGTCCGCGGTGGGGCCGGCCACCAGGGTGCCGCCGAGCAGCTGGGCCCGTTCGCGCAGGCCGACCAGTCCGTGCCCGCCGCCGGGCAGCACCGGCCGGTCGGAGGCGTCCTCGGGCGGCGGCGCGTTCCGCACCTCGACCAGCAGCCGGGAGCCGCCGCCCGCCACCCGGACGGACACCGCGGCGCCGGGCGCGTACTTGGTGATGTTGGTCAGCGCCTCCTGGACCGTCCGGTACGCGGCCCGCTCCACCGCCTCCGGCCAGTGCCGGCCGCCGGTGGAGAGGTCGCTGGTCACCGGCAGGCCGCTGCCGTCGATCAGCTTCGGCAGGTCGGCCAGCCGCGGCTGCGGGGCGAGCGGTTCGGAGGGCTCGACGCCCGCGGCGCGCAGCACCCCGACCATCTGGCGGAGCTCCTGGAGGGTGCGGACGGCCAGCTCGCGGATGGTCGAGGCGGTGTCCTTGGCGGCCGGGTCGCCGGTGGACACCTGCAGCGCACCGGCCTGGATGGAGATCAGGCTGACCTGGTGGGAGACCACGTCGTGCATCTCGCGGGCCAGCCGGGCCCGCTCGGTGGCCAGCACCCGCTCGGCGAGCAGCCGGCTCTCGCGCTGCTGGCCGCGGGTGAGCTCGTCGAGGCGGTGGGCGAGCTCGCGCCTGGTGCGGGCGAGCAGGCCGAGTGCGGCGGGCCCGGCGGCCAGCATCACGCACTGGATGGCGTACAGCGCGTTGTCCCGGTCGAGGGCGAGCGGGTGGTCGGCGAGCGGCCAGTGGAAGAACTCGACCAGGGCGAAGGCGGTGGCGCAGGCCGCGGTGACCCTCAGCGCCGCCCGCTGCGCGGCGACCGTGTAGACCGCGGTCATCGGCGCCAGCCAGATGTAGTTGACGAACGCCCCGGGCAGGGTGAGCAGCAGCACCGTCACCGGGAGGCGGCGGCGCAGCAGCAGGGCGAGCGCGGCCAGGACGGAGAGCGCCGCCTCCCACCACTTGGCGCCCTTGGAGACCAGGGCGGCGTCGACGAGCGAGATCAGCACCGGCAGCAGCAGCATCAGCCAGGTCGCGGTGCACCAGGCCGGCAGGGCTCTGGGGCCGGTCATGCGCCCGGGCCGCCCTGGGCGCGGACCAGCCCGGCGCGGTGGGCGACCACGGCGGCCTGGACCCGGTTCGCCGCGCCGAGCTTGGCGAGGATCGCGCTGATGTGGTCCTTCACGGTGCCGGTGCCGAGGTAGAGGCGGTCGGCGATCTCCGCGTTGGACAGGCCCTCGCCGAGCAGGGCGAGCACGTCGAGCTCGCGGGTGGTGAGCTGGCGGGCCAGCGCGGCGGCGTCCGCATCGGGGCCGCCGCCCTCGACGTAGCCGTTGATGACCGTGCGGGCGACGGTGGGCGAGAGCATGCTGCCGCCGGCGGCGAGCACCCGGACGGCGTGCACCAGCTGCTCGGGGGCGGTGTCCTTCAGCAGGAAGCCGGCCGCGCCGGCGCGCAGGGCGGTGCCGATGTACTCGTCGGTGTCGAAGGTGGTGAGCATGGCCACGGCCGGCGGGTCGGGCAGGGCGCGCAACCGGCGCAGCACGCTGATGCCGTCCAGGTCGGGCATCCGGATGTCGAGCAGGACGACCTGCGGGCGCAGCTCGACGGCCTGCTGCTCGGCCTGGCCGCCGGAGCAGCCGCCGACCACCTCCAGGTCGGGGGCGGAGCCCACGATCAGGCCGAGGCCCGAGCGGACGAGGACCTCGTCGTCCACGATCAGGACGCGGATCGGTGGCATGGCTCTCCTCGGGCGTGCGCGGCTCGTCTTCGAGCCTAGGGGCCGGCGGGGCGCGATCCGGTCCACCGGCGGGGTGGTGACCCCCGCCGTTCGGCGGGGGTCGGAATCCGCTACCGGATTCACGCAATTCTCATCCGGGGTGGGGAACCATGGAACACGGAGCCCCCTGTGGGCCCTGGCCGCTCGGAGACCGGGTGTGCGGGCCGCTCCGTCCCTCCCGGGTGTCGTACGGATGCGTCCCCCACGTTGATCGTCTGCAATTGGAGCTGTGTCCACCGTGAAGCCGGCGCCCACCGCCGTTCCCGCGCATGTCGGATCCCCGTCCGGGCTGCTCGCCCGGTGGCGGCCGAGGGCCGCCGCGACGACGGTCTGGTACCTGAGGCTGCTGGCCCTGCTGAACCTCGTCGCGGTGCTGGCGGTGCCGTTCCGGGACCAGGTGCAGGAGCACAACGAGGGCGAGTACTTCACCCCGTACCTGCTGACGGCCGGTCTGACGACCGTGCTGCTCTCGCTCTTCCTCGCGGTGGCGATGCGGCGCCGCAAACGGGCCGCGTGGATCTTCAACGCGGCGGTGTCGGGGCTCTTCTCGGTGCTGTACCTGCTGCTGATGCTGGTGCCGGACAGCCCGTTCGCGGACCATCCGGTGAACTGGTTCTCCACCGTGCTGACGGTCGGCTTCTTCCTGGCGCTGCTGGTCGGCCGACGGGAGTTCACCTCCAAGGGGGACCGCTCCAACCCCAAGACCGGGGTGGCGACGTTCATCGGCGGCCTGCTGTTCGGCGGCGTGGTCGGCGCGACCCTGGTGCAGCTGACCAACGCCGTGCACGGCGCGGAGTTCGGCACCCGGTTCGGCTACGCGGTGGCCCGGATGGTGACGATCACCCCGTCCGGCCGGCTGGCGGACGAGATCTCCGTGCCGACCTGGGTGAACGCCTTCATCAACGCGATGGGCGCGGTGCTCTTCCTGCTGGTGCTGTACCTGGCCTTCCGCAGCCCGCGCGGCCAGGAGCTGCTGACCGCGCAGGACGAGGTCCGGCTGCGCGAGCTGCTGGAGCGGCAGGGCGAGCGCGACTCGCTGGGCTACTTCGCGCTGCGCCGGGACAAGGCGGTGATCTTCTCGCCGTCCGGCAAGGCCGCGGTGGCCTACCGGGTGCTGGGCGGCGTCTCGCTGGCCTCCGGCGATCCGATCGGCGATCCGGAGGCCTGGCCGGGGGCGATCGACGCGTGGCTGGAGGAGGCCCGCGAGCACGCCTGGGTGCCGGCCGTGATGGGCGCCTCCGAGGAGGCCGGCGTGATCTACGCCCGGCACGGCCTGGACGCGCTGGAGCTGGGCGACGAGGCGATCGTCGAGGTCGACGAGTTCTCGCTGGACGGGCGCGCGATGCGGGTCGTCCGGCAGGCGTACAACCGGGTCAAGCGGGCCGGGTACACGGTGCGCATCCGGCGGCACGAGGACATCCCCGACGAGGAGATGGCGGAGCTGCTCGACAAGGCCGACCACTGGCGGGACGGCCAGACCGAGCGCGGCTTCTCGATGGCGCTGGGCCGGCTCGGCGACCCGGACGACGGCCGCTGCGTGATGCTGGAGTGCCACGACGGGGACGGCGAGCTGCGGGCGTTGCTGAGCTTCGTCCCGTGGGGCCGCAACGGCCTCTCGCTGGACCTGATGCGCCGGGACCGCGACAGCGAGAACGGCCTGATGGAATTCATGGTCATCGAACTGCTGCAGCGCGCCGACGAGGTCGCCCTGGAGCGGGTTTCGCTGAACTTCGCGATGTTCCGCTCGGTTTTCGAGCGCGGTTCCAAGCTGGGTGCCGGTCCGGTGCTGCGGCTGTGGCGCTCGGTGCTGGGATTCTTCTCCCGTTGGTGGCAGATCGAATCGCTGTACCGGGCCAATGCGAAGTACCGGCCGATCTGGGAGCCGCGTTATCTGCTCTTCGAGAAGAGCAGCGAGATTCCGCGGATCGGCATCGCCAGTGCGCGCGCCGAGGGCTTCATCACGGTGCCGAGTCTCCCCGTCCTCTTCCGTCGCCGTCACGTCCGGGCCGCCGCGCAGGCGGTGTCCGGCGGGGGGGCGGCGGCGGAGCGGGACGGGTAGGGGTAGTCCCTCCGCCGGGGGGCGGAGGGCCACCGCCGATCGGGGGGTGCGGCCGCGTCCGGTGGTCGCCCCCCTCCGACTTGAGGATGATCCGCGATTCGCCTCGCAAGGTGACGCCCCCCGTTTGTCCGATGCCTACCGTGGATGTATCGGCGGGAGAAACCCCGGCCGTACGGGAAATGTCCCGGGAATTGCACGGCGGGGCGCGGGGGTGCCCGGCCGGAAACGGACGGGGAGATTCAGCGGTGGATCGGATGGCTCGTGCGGGGGGCGTACGACCGGGTGTCGGACCGGTGGCGGTCCGGGCCGCGGTCGCGGAGTGGGGCACGCTGATCGGAATCGTCCGCGCGCACGTGCGCCGGCACCGGTTCGCCTCCGTCCCGCTGGCCACCGCGGCGACCGTGCTGGTGCTGCTCTTCTCCGTCGTCCAGCACCTGCCGGGCGGCGAACGGCTGGTCACCCAGGTCGGCGTCGTGCGGGCCGCGCTGCCGCTCGGGATCTCGCTGCTGCGGACACCGCTCTCGCTGTACGTCCCCGCGCTGGACCTGCCGGTGTGGGGCGCGCTCGTCCAGGTCTTCCTGGTCTTCGGGATCGCCGAGATCGTCCTCGGCCGCCGCCTCACCGTGGCCGTCGCCTACGCCTGCACCCTGGCGGGCACGCTCTTCGCCCGGATCGGCGTGGAGCTCGGCCCGGAGCACCTCTTCGGTTTCCCCACCTGGGTGGGCCACGTCCGGGACACCGGCCCGTCCGCGGCCGTGGTCGCGCTGGCGGTCTGCGTGGCGATCCGCTGCCGGGCCTGGTGGACGGGCGGCGCGGTGGTGCTGGCGATGGTCGTCGAGGCCGTGCTGCTGCCGAACCTCGCCGGGCTGGAGCACGTCGTGGCGGTGCTGGTGGCCGGGCTGATCGCGGCCTCGCTGGAGGTCTTCGGGCAGTTCTGGCCGCGGGTGCTGGCCGGGGTGGGCGCGGCCGCCTCCGTGGCCGCCGAGGGCGGCCCGCGGACGGCGGTGCCGCTCGTCCGCTGACCTGGTGCGCCGGGGCCACCCGGCCCCGCCGTACGGCCCCGGGCCGTACGGCGGCGCCCTTCAGCCCCTGGGCAGTGCCAGTTCGAACCAGACCACCTTGCCGACCGCCTTGCGGGCGGTCCCCCAGCGCTCGGCGAGCTTGCTGACCAGGTGGAGCCCCCGGCCGTGTTCGTCCAAGGAACCGGCGGGCTCCAGCGACGGCAGGTTGTGGTTGTCGTCGCTGACCTCGACCAGCAACTTGTCGACCCTGATCAGCTGCAGCTGGACGTGGTCCCTGGCGACCCGGACGGCGTTCGTCACCAGCTCGCTGACCAGCAGTTCCACCGTGTCGTCCACGGCGTCCAGCCCCCATGTGGCGAGCTGGCCGCGGACCAGCGACCGGGCCCGGCGGACCTCGCCCTCCGCGACGGCGAGCTCCCAGGTCGCCACCTCGCTCGGCGGCACGCCGTCGAAGCGGGCGACCAGCAGGGCCACGTCGTCGGCCCGGTCGTCGGTGTGCAGCCGCTCCAGCACCGTGTCGCAGGCCTCGTCCGGGGTCTGCTTGGGGTCGATCAGGTTGCCGCAGAGCGCGGCCAGGCCCTCTCCTATGTCACCGCCCCGCACCTCGACCAGGCCGTCGGTGCACATCACCAGCATCGAGCCGTCCGAGACGTCGATCCGCTTCGCCACGAACGGGACCCCGCCGACGCCGATCGGCGCGCCCTCCGGGATCTCCAGCAGCTCGCCCCGGCCGTCGGGGTGCACCAGCACCGGCGGGACGTGCCCGGCGCTGGCCAGCTCGCAGGTGCGGTTGATCGGGTCGTAGACCGCGTACAGGCAGGTCGCCAGGTGGTCGTCGCCGAGCTTGTGGGCCAGGTTGTCCAGGTGCCGCAGCAGCTGGCCGGGCGGCAGGTCCAGCGCGGCGAGGGTCTGCATGGCGGTGCGGAACCGGCCCATCGCGGCCGCCGAGTGCAGGCCGTGGCCCATCACGTCGCCGACCACCAGGGCGACCCGGCTGCCCGGCAGCTGGATCGCGTCGAACCAGTCGCCGCCGACCTCCGCCCGGGAGTCGCCCGGCAGGTAGCGGTGCGCGATCTGCACACCGGGGATCCGCGGCGGCCGGGTCGGGATCATCGACCGCTGCAGGGTGGTCGCCACCCGGGACTCCGCCCGGTGCAGCCGGGCGTTGTCCAGCGACAGCGCGGCCCGGGCCGCCAGCTCCTTCAGGGTGGCGGCGTCGGACTTGTCGAACGGCGAGCGGTCCGGCAGCCGCAGCAGCTTCAGGATGCCCAGCACCGTGCCCCGGGCGGACAGCGGCAGCACCAGCATCGACCGGCCGACCACCACCGGCACCAGGTCCGGCCCGCCGCCCAGCGAGGCCGCGTAGTCCACCGCCACGTCCGGGTCGATCACCGGTACCAGCACCGGCTGGTTCTCCTGCAGGGCGAGGCCCGGCGGCGTGGAACGGGGCATCGCGAGCAGGGCGCCCTCGTCCAGGACGTGGTCCCAGTGGCCGGGGGAGCTGTTCACCGCGCGGGCGACCCGGCGCAGCATCGTCCGGTCGTCCGGGCGTTCGTCGGGCAGCTCCGAGTCGGAGATCAGGCCGTCCAGGAGGTCGACGCAGGCGAAGTCGGCGACCCGCGGGACGAGGACCTCGCACAGCTCGCGGGCGGTCGTGTCGAGGTCCAGGGTGGTGCCGACCCGGTTGCCGACCTCGCTCAGCAGGGCCAGCTGCTCGCCGGCCTGGCTGACGGTCAGCACCTCGACGGACGGCGGTGCTGGCGGTGCCGGGACACCGGGGGTGTCGTAGGGGTGTCCGTCCGGCCCGTCCGATCGGCCCTGCGGCGGAGCGGACCCGACGGCGGCCCTGACGGGCGCGGTGCCGTTGGCGGTGGACTCGATGGCTGGGCCTCCCTGGCTCTGGCCGTTCGCGGTGACCGCCCCGGACTCGCGCTGCCCGGGCACGGTGGTGCCGATCCCCCGCCCGTCCTCGGCGCCGCGCGGCGCCCCGGCGGGCAGGACCTGCAGGCCGATCGTGCGGCGCCCGCCGGGCGCGGCCGGATCGGCCGGGCGGCGGGCCGCCCGGGGCCGGTCGGCGCGCTGCTGCGGGGTCGGGTACCGGCGGACCAGTCCGGCGGCGACCCGGGCCGCGCCGCGGCCGGCCGGCTCGTAGGGGAGGACGGGCAGTCTGGTCGCCGCGTCCACCCAGAGCGCGGGCACCCCGGCCGCGGCGACCTGCCCGAGCAGCCGTCGGCGGCGCTCCTCGGAGCCGCGCGGCAGCAGGCCGTCCAGCTGCGCCGCACCGCCCGGTCCGACCGGGGCGAAGGCGGGGGAGACCCGGTGGAAGGCGCCGGTCGCGGCGGGCGCCGCGGCGTACGCCAGCAGCCGCTCGCCGAGCGCTATCCGCGGCCCGCCGGCCCGTAGCGGCCGGGCGTCCGCGGCCAGCGCCAGCAGGCTGCGGCCGGCCGGCTCGACCAGCGGGTACGCCCACCAGATGACGTCGCGCAGCCGCTCCTCGCGGTCGACCACGGCCATCGCGCCCGACCAGGCGGCGTCGGGCCGGGTCAGGTCGTCCAGGGTGTCCAGGGCGTCGCAGCGCCGCGGCGGCGTGCCCGGACGCGGCGCCCCGGTCTCCGGGCGGGGTTCGACGGCGGGCAGCAGACCGGAGGCGGTGCGGCCGCAGGCGACCTCCGCCCGGTGTCCGAAGAGCTCCTCCGCGGCGCGGTTCCACAGTGCGATCCGGCCGTCCGGGTCGACCATCACCGCGGCGACGCGCAGCAGGGCGACCACTCCGGAGGGGGGGTCCCCCGCGGCCCCTCCCGCCGTCGGTGCGGAGTTCGGCTCGTCCACCATCGGTTCGGTCTGCTCCCGCCTGGCCGCCCTGCCGGGGAGCGGCCGCCGTGTCGGCGCGGCGCACCGGCTCCTTGTCCCCGGCCGCTCCTGCGTGTCCCATCCTTCTGTACGCGGGCCCCCGGGCTGCGCTCGGCCACAGGCGCGGCGCAGGACGGAGGCACCCTCCAGCGAAGCACGTGCGAGCCCGGCTCCGACAGCGAATCGCGGAGATTCCTCGGTATCAGTTGCGTGTCGCTGGGTGAGCGCCCGTGTGCGCTGCGGGTTCAACCGGAAGGGGTACCGGGACGCGGGCCCGGCGGACCGGTCCGGCCCCCCGGTAGGGTGGCAGGCTCGGAGACCGGGTGCATGCGGAGGCGGACTGGTGAGCGCGGAGAGCCCCGTCCAGTGGAGCGAGCAGGATCGGCTGCTGCTCGAGGAGCGGGTGGCCGCCGCCGAACTGGCCTGGCTGACCCTCGACGTCGACGTCGCCACCCTCCGGGTGGAGATCGACAACTTCGCGCTGGTCCACCACCAGCTGCTCGGGCCTCTGTACGCCCGCCTCGACGAGCTGGACGCGCTGATCGCCGAGGCCGTCGCCGTCCGCACCGGGGACCCGGAGGCGCTGCGCCGCGCGGCCGAGGCCCGCAGCCGGGTCGCCGAGCCGGACGACCCGGCCGCCGCCGACCTCGCCCCCGAGCCGCCGGCCGCCGCCAAGGTCCGGCCCGACCGGGACGCCCAGCGGATCTACCGCGACCTCGCCCGCCGCGCCCACCCCGACCTCACCACCGACCCGGCCGAGCAGGAGCGCCGCTCGGCCTTCATCGCCCGGGTCAACGAGGCGTACGCGCAGGGCGACACCGCCGGCCTGGAGGAGCTGGCCGGCGAGTGGTCGACCGCCCCGGAGACCGCGCCCGACCCCGACTCCCCCGACCGGCCGGACTGGCTGCTGCGCCGCCTGGAGTGGCTGACCGCGCGGATCGGCCAGCTCGCCACCGAGCAGGTCCGCCTGGAGCGCACCCCGATGGGCGAGCTGCTGCTGCTGGCGCCGCAGGAGCCGGAGCGGCTGCTGGAGGAGCTCGCCGAGCAGCTCCTCGCCCGGGCCTCCGAGCGGCGCGCCGACCTGGAGCGGCTGCTCGGCGACGACGTCGTGCCGGGTCCGGCGCCGACCGGTCGGCACAATGGAGGGGAGGACCCCTCGCAGACCCGCCCCCGCACCCACGCCCAGGAGAATCCGACGATGTTCGCGCAAGCGCTGCCCACCACCGACGCCGCGTCCGTGCCGGCCGACGCCGCACTGCTCGACGTCCGCGAGCAGGACGAGTGGGACGCCGGCCACGTGGACGGCGCGCTGCACATCCCGATCGGCCAGGTGATCGCCCGGATCGACGAGCTGCCCGACGGCAGGCTGTACGTGCTCTGCCGGGTCGGCGGCCGCTCCGCCCAGGTCGTCCAGTACCTGGTCGCGCAGGGCCGGGACGCGGTCAACGTGGACGGCGGCATGTTCGCCTGGGAGGCCGCCGGCCGCCCGATGACCGCCGCCGACGGCCGGGACCCGTTCGTCCTCTGACCGCACCGCGGGCCGCCCGCCCGGCTCCGGGGCCCGCTCCGGCGGGCCCCCGGCCGTGCTGCCCGGGGCACTCCCCGGCCCTGTCCCCCGGCGCGCCGGTACGGCAGGATGACCGGGCGAACCGTGCCGCAGCAGCCGTAGGGGAGGACACCGCGTGCGCACCTGGTCCACCCCCGCCCTCACCGTGCTCTGCCTCTCCGGGGCCGGCATGATCGGCGGGACGGCGATCCTGCTCGCGGCGCTGTTCCTGCACAACGCCCCGTCCAACGCGCTCTCCCAGGAGTACCGGCAGCAGCTGGACGGGCTGGTCTACCCCGAGTTCGAGCAGAACTGGAAGCTGTTCGCGCCCAACCCGCTGCAGCAGAACATCACCGTCGACGCCCGGGTGCAGACCATCGCCGAGGACGGCGAGGTGCACACCCGCGACTGGACCGGCCTGACCGCCCGGGACGCGGCCGCGATACGCCACAACCCGGCGCCCAGCCACGTCGACCAGAACATGCTGCGCCGCGCCTGGGACTTCTACGAGTCCAGCCACCCCGCCGAGGACGGCGCCGTGCCGGGACAGCGCGGCAAGCTCGCCGAGGAGTACCTCAAGCGGATAGCCCTGCAGCGGTTCGGCCGCACCGCCGGCGGCGAGCGGATCCTGCAGATCCAGTTCCGCTCGGCGGCGAAGGCCGTCCCGCCGCCCGCCTGGAGCACCGAGGAGCCCGGCGAGTCCACCCCGTACAAGGAACTGCCCTGGTGGCCGGTGGACGAGGACGACTACCGGGGGCTGCTGTGAGCGGAACGGCCACCGGCCCGGTCGCGGCAGCCGATCCCGCGCCGGTCGCGGCGGCGCCGCCCACCCGCTTCGAGCGGCTCTTCGACGCCTTCACCGGCACCGTCGTCGGCCGCCGCCAGGCGGCGGTGGTCCGGATCGGCTTCGGCCTCGCCTGGCTCGGCTTCCTGCTCCGCGAGTGGCCGAACCGGCGGGTGCTGTACGGCGACCGCTCGCCGTGGTCCGCCGACCTCTCCGACCGGCTGCTCTCCGTGACCCACGCCTTCACCGTGCTCTCCTGGTCGGACGGCCGGCTCTGGTTCGAGACCGTCTACCACCTGGGGATCCTCGCCGCCGTGCTGATGGTGCTGGGCTGGCGCACCCGGGCGAGCGCCGTGCTCTTCGCCGTCACCGTGCTCTCCCTGCAGAACCGCAACGTGCTGGTCGGCGACGGCGGCGACAACGTCGTGCACCTGATGGCGATGTACCTGGTGCTCGTCCGCTCCGGCCTGGTGTGGTCGCTGGACGCCCGCCGCCGGGCCCGCCGGGAGGCGCCGGCCGCGCCCGCCGGGGAGCTGCCGGCCGTCCGCGACGCGCTCGTCACCATGCTGCACAACTGCGGCATGGCGATCATCGCCGCACAGGTGGTGCTGATCTACTCCACGGCCGGCTGGTACAAGGTGCAGGGTTCCCGCTGGCAGGACGGCACCGCCCTGCACTACCCGCTGCACCTCGACTACTTCGCCCCCTGGCCGGAGCTGTCCGCGCTGCTGGGCTCCAGCCTGCTGATCACCTTCGTGCTCAGCTACGGCACGGTGATCCTGCAGGTGGCCTTCCCGTTCACGCTCGCGAACCGGCGCCTGAAGAACGTGCTGCTGGCCCTCATGATCGCCGAGCACTCCGCGATCGCGGTCGTCCTCGGGCTGCCGTTCTTCTCGCTGGCGATGATCGCCGCCGACCTGGTCTTCCTGCCCACCGCCTTCCTGGAGCGGCTGGACGCCCGCTGCGGCCCGGCCGCCCGACGGCTCCGGGCGGCCGTACGCCTCCCGGCGGCGCGCCCGCCTTCGCCCTAGACTGCCCGACATGCCCTGGTCTGTCGCACTTCGGGAGACTGCGAAGGCCGGACTCGTCCCGGCCCGTGAACTCTCCGACCCGCGACGGGCCGTGCGCGGCGCACTCGCCGTCGGCCTGGTGCTGTTCCCGGTGCTGGCGGTCGCCGGCACCGGCCCGGCCACCTCGGCCGCGATGGGCGGATTCATCGCCGGCACCGCGACCTTCCAGCGGACCTTCCGCCCGCGCGCCTCGATCGCCGTCGGCGCCGGCCTCGGCCTCGGCATCAGCACCTTCCTCGGCTACGCTGCCGTCGGCGTCCCCGGCGCCTTCCCGGTGCTGCTCGCCGTCTGGGCGTTCGGCGCCGGGATGATCTGGGCGGTCGGCCCGACCGGCGGTACGGTCGCCGCCACCACGATCTCCGTGATGCTGGTCGTCGTCCAACTGCCCGTCAGCCTGGTCAGCGCGCTCGGCCACGGCCTGCTCTGCGCC
Organism: Kitasatospora sp. NPDC093679; assembly: GCF_040683455.1. Lineage (NCBI taxonomy): Bacteria > Bacillati > Actinomycetota > Actinomycetes > Kitasatosporales > Streptomycetaceae > Kitasatospora > Kitasatospora sp. NPDC093679. The sequence continues at coordinate 59,023 of NZ_JBFBDW010000017.1, read as the reverse complement.
CTCGGCGGGGCCGTCCAGGCCCTGGTCACGCTGCTCTGGCCGGTCGACCGCTGGCGCGGCCACCGCGACGCCCTCGCCGACGCCTACGCCGAACTCGGCCACTACGCCCGCCGACTGCGCCACGACCCGGTCGCCGTCCTCGACCCCGAGCCGTTCATCACCGCCCGCCGGGCCGGCGCCCTGACGGGCTGGCAGGCCCGGCACCGGCCGCCCGAGATGCGCGGCCTGCGGGGGATCGCCGAACACATCCGGCCCGCCCTCGCCGCCCTCGCCGACCCGGCGGTCGGCGCCCCCGCCGAGGGCCCCGGACGCGATCTGGCCCGCGAGGTCCTCGCCGCCGCGGCCGAGCTCCTGGACGCCGTCGCCGCCGCCGTGCGGGCCGGGGAGGCCGTCCGGCCGCCGACCAGCACCCCCGCGCTCACCCTCGCCGAGGCCGCCCAGAGCCCGGAGCTGACCGGCGCCGCCCGCCGGGCCGCCAAACGGCTCGCCTCCCAGCTCTCCCGGGCCGTCGGCGCCCTCGACCGGCAGGACCGGACCGTCGTGCGGACGAGCGGCCCGCAACTGCGCCGCCCGCCACTGCTGAAGATCGTTCCGGTCGCCCTCCAGGCCGTCCGGCGGCAGCTGCAGCCGCGCTCCGCGGTCTTCCAGCACGCCGTGCGGATGTCCGCCGTGGTCACCCTCTCCTACCTGGCCGCCCGGCCGACGGGGCTGCACCACAGCTACTGGGCGCCGCTGACCGCCGCCATGGTGATGCGGCCCGACTTCGCGCAGACCTTCAGCCGCGGCGTGGCCCGGCTGGCCGGGACGGTCGTCGGCGTGGCCGTCACCACCGCCGTCGTGCAGCTGCTGGACCCGGGCGCGTACCTCTCCGCCGCCCTCGCCGTGGTCTGCATCGCGGGCGCCTACCTGACCATCCGCACCGGTTACGCCTTCACCACCGCCTGCGTCTCCTCCTACGTGGTGTTCCTGCTCGGCCTGCAGGCCGGGAACCCGCTGGAGACCGCCCTGGAGCGGGTGCTGCTGACCCTGCTCGGCGGCGCCATCGCGCTCGGCGCCTACGCGCTCTTCCCGACCTGGCAGACCGCGCGGCTCGCGGAGCGGCTCGCCGAGTGGCTCGCCGCGGCCGGCCGCTACGGGGCGGCGGTGCTCCAGGCGTACGGCGATCCGGAGGGCCGCGACGACCGCGGGGTGCGGGACGCGCTGCTCGACTCCCGGGAGGCCCGCGCCGAGCTGATGGAGGCGCTCGAACGGGCCGACGCCGAGCCGGTCAAGCACGGCGACCGGCTGCCCGAGCTGAGCCGCAAGCAGCTCGACCGGGCCCGCACCGCGGTCGGACTCCTCGCCCGCAGCGCCGTCCTGATGGAGGCGCACGTGCCGCACCGGGACAGCCCGCCCGTCGCCGGCGCGGCCGAGTTCGCCGAGGAGCTCCAGTACGCCACCGCGATCGCCGCGGCCGGGGTGCTGATCGGCGAGCCGGTCGACTTCTCCGGGCTGCGCGAGGCCTACGCCCGCTGGGACGGGTACCCGGTCGGGGACGCCGTGCCCGGACACGAGGACCGCGCGGTGGTCGCCCGGGCCGGCGCCAAGCTGATGCTGCAGGCGCTCGGCGACCTGGAACGGGCCGTCCGGCCGCGCCGCGTACCCTCGGGGGCGTGAGCGAGACCGGAGTGCCCCACGAGGGCGAGCAGTACGACGACGCCTTCGTGCCCGACGACCGGGAGATCGGCGTCGGCCCGCACCCCGGGCCGTGGCCCGAGGGCGACCACTGGGACCGCGGGCTGCTGGCCGACGGCGACCGCCGCAACGTGGTGGACCGCTACCGGTACTGGACCCGCGAGGCGATCGTCGCCGACCTCGACACCCGGCGGCACGGCTTCCACGTGGCCGTGGAGAACTGGCAGCACGACTTCAACATCGGCTCGGTGGTGCGCACCGCCAACGCCTTCCTGGCCGGGCAGGTGCACATCGTCGGCCGGCGCCGCTGGAACCGGCGCGGCGCCATGGTGACCGACCGCTACCAGCACGTCCGCCACCACGACTCGGTCGCCTCGCTGGCCGCCTTCGCGGCCGCCGAGGGACTGCCGGTGATCGGCATCGACAACCTGCCCGGCGCCGTCCCGCTGGAGACCTACGAGCTGCCGGAGCGCTGCGTGCTGCTCTTCGGGCAGGAGGGCCCCGGGCTGACCCCGGAGGCGTGGGAGCACTCCACCGCGGTCTGCTCGATCGCCCAGTTCGGCTCCACCCGGTCGATCAACGCCGGGGCGGCCGCCGCCATCGCCATGCACGCCTGGGTGAGGGTGCACGGCGCGGGCGTCGGCCGCCCCTGAGCGCGGCTCAGCCGAACAGCAGCCGCCAGGTGTGCGGACCGGGGTAGCCGTCCGCCTCGGTGCCCGTCCAGCCCTGCGCCAGCTGGAACGCCTCGACGTTGCGCCGGTCGCTCTCCGTCCACTCGGGGCCCGGGCCGACGGTGTAGAACCCGCCGTAGCCCTTGCGGACCAGCTGCTCGCCGAGCAGCTGCACGGCGGCGTTCACCCGGCCCGGACCGAAGGCGTCCGTCCCGGGGAAGGCCTGCGACGGCGCACCCGGCACCCTCGGCACCGGGGGCACGGTCGGTACCGTCGGGACGCCGGGCACCGTCGGCACGCCGGGAACGCCGGGGACGGTGGGCACCGGCGGCGGCACCGGCTGCGGGGCCTGCGGCGGGACGTCCCGGCCGCGGTCGGCCACCAGCAGCGCCCAGGTGTCCTTGCCCGGGACGCCGTCCGCCTCGGTGCCCGTCCAGCCCTGCGCCTGCTGGAACGCCTGGGTCGCCCTGCGGTCCGCCTCGCTCCAGGTCGCGTCCGCGCCCTCGGTGTAGAACCGCCCGGCGCCGCGCTGCACCAGCATCTCGCCCAGCCGCTTCACGTACTGGTTGGTCTGGCCGATGCCGAACCACACCGACCCGGGGAAGGCCTCCCCGTCCGCCGCGGCGGCGACGCCCCGGTAGCGGTACGGCAGGTAGGAGCCCGAGTGGCTCCAGTAGGCGTACGGGGTGCTGCGTTTGATCGTGTTCGGGCTGGTCTGCTCGTACGCCGTGTAGCGGGTGTGCGAGGAGTCCGTCCAGCCGCCGAAGAGGACGGCGTGCGAGCCGCCCTGCGGGTTGGCGGAGTCGTTGTAGATCAGCGCGTCGCCGGGCTGCAGGTCGTCCTTGGCGATCCGGTCGGCGAAGTTCGGCAGCGTCCAGGTGGTCTGGCTGCTGCCCAGGCCCCAGGCCATCGAGATGAAGCCGGAGCAGTCCTGGCGGTAGCCGTCCGACCAGTACCGGCTCATCGAGTACGGCACCTTCCTGTCCACCCACACCTGGGCGCGGGCGAGGATCTCCTCGCGGGTGGTGGCGCGGAGCAGGGCGCGGGGCTGCTCGCCCTCGCCGCCGTAGGGGCCGGCGACCTCGCCCTGGGGGGAGGTCGGGGTCGGGGCGGGGGTGTCCGTGGCGGCGGCCCGCGGGACGGCGGCTATGGCGCTGGTGGCGCCGCCGAGGGCGGTGCCGACCGCGGCGACCAGCACGACGGCTCGGCGGGCTCCCCGGGCGGCCGGCCCGGCGGCCGGGGTGCGGGCGGCGTGCAGCCGCGCGAGGCTTCGGGCGCCGCAGCCGGGGCAGCCGCAGCCGCCGTCCGGCTCGACCTCGGTGAACTCCATCAGCACGGTGGGTCCCTTTCTCCGGATTCAGGAAGGGGATGTGTTCCACCGTCAGCCGACGGAATATCACCTGATAGGTAACAAAATATGACAAGTCGGTGAAGCGGAGGGGGCGCCGACGGCCGGTCAGCGGACCGGGCGGGGGAGCGCCGGGGAGAACTCGGGGGCCGTCCAGGTGAGCGGTACGGCATGGGTCAGGTCGACCGTGCGGAGGACGGTGTAGTCGACGACCGGGGCGGACGGGTCGGACCAGTCGACCTCGGCGCGGCCGGTGAGCAGCAGGGCGTCGCCGGTGTCCCAGTCGGGCAGCAGCAGGCCGGCCGCCGGGTCGAGCTCCAGGTTCCCGAGGCTCATGAACATGCTGTTGCCCGCGTACTCCGCCCAGCGCAGCCGGTTCGGCCCCAGCACCTCGACGAAGCCGGGGAAGCCGCCGCGGTGCGAGGCGTCCACCCGGCCGTCCGGGCCGGCGGTGGCCAGAAAGAAGGTGTCGGCGGCGGCGACGGCGAGCTGCCGGGGCAGCGTCAGCCGGTCGCCCGCGGTGGCGGCGGGCTCGGCGGCCGGCAGCTCGCGCGGGCTGCGCCGCTGGATGTACTTGGGGCAGTTGGCGTACACCTGCTCGGCGGTGATCCGCAGGCCGTCCGGGCCGTCCGGCTCGGAGCGGCCGTTGAGCCGCATCCGGCGCCGTCCGGCCGCGTCCAGCGCGATGGTGCCGACCTCGGCCGGCCCGGCCAGCACCTCGGCGAGCGGGTCGCCGGGGGCCGGCCGGGCGGCCACCAGCACGGCGCGGTCGCCGTCGGCGCGGACGAAGCCGGGCGGACCGGCGAGCTGGGTGGCCCAGATCCGCCCGGCAGGGTCGGCGGCGCCGACCACGATCGTCCGCCGCTCGGTGAGGAAGCGGGCCGCGACCGGCGGGATCGTGCGCCCGATCGACCGGCCGGTGTGCTCGGCCCGCTCCTGCTGCCCGGTGCGCCGCTGGACGGCGCGCTCGCCCGCGTGCCACATCCCGACTCCTAGAAGAATCCGCAGGTGGGGGCGGTGGCGTCGGGCGCGGTGGCCCCGGTCCCGGCCACCCCGGCGGGGGTGAAGATCTCCAGCCGGATGCCGTCCGGGTCGGTGAAGAAGACACCGCCCGAGTCGGCGCCCTCGCGGTGCGGGACGACCCCCTCGTGGGCGAAGTCGGCGCCGAGCTCCTTGAGGACGGCCTCGGCGGCCCGGACCTCCTCGACCGAGTCCACCCGGAAGGAGAGGTGGTGCAGCCCGGGGGCGCCGGGGGCGAAGCTGCCGGTGCTCTGCTCCCAGAGGGTGAGCACCAGGGTGCCGTCGCGGCCGAGCAGGGCGTGGCGGCGGCCGGGCTCGTCGCTCGCGGCGGCCACGTCGAGGCCGAGCAGGCGCCGGTAGAAGGCGACCGAGCGGGTCAGGTCGGTGACGTTCAGCCCGACGTGGCCGGTCTGCAGGGTGCGTGGGGCAAGGGCGGCGGTGGACACGACGCATCACTCCCGGAAGAGGGGACGGCCCGGTCGTCTAACCGGTACTTCGGGACAGTACGGGTTAGAAGATCGGGGCGCAAACCGGTATGGGGTCGTGTAATGGTTAGATAATCCGGCTACTCCCACTGCCAGCGGATGCCGACCTGGCCCGGGGGCTGGTCCGGGGCCAGCACGTGGGCGCTGGCCGAGGCGCCGATCCACAGCTGCTCGCGCTTGCGGTCGACCTCGGCGGCCGGCTCGCGCTCGAAGCGCTCGCAGTGCGCGGGGACGGCCGCCGGGTCGAAGTGCACCTGCAGCACGTACTCGCGGACCGGCACGGCGAAGAAGCGGCCGTAGTCGGTGGTCGGGCCGGTGTCCGGGATGTCCACCTCGTACTCGAAGACGGTGGAGTCGCCGAGCGCCAGCGGACGGTCCAGCAGCAGCTCGGCGACGAGCAGGCCGCTCTCCGGACGGCGCCGGACCCGGCCGAGCCGGGCGTGCCGGACGGAGGTGATCTCGGGGCAGCCGACGGCGCCCTCGTCCGCCTTGTGCACCACCACGCAGCGGGCGACCCCGCCGACGGTGGCCCGCACCACCTGGCGCATCCTCAGCAGGTGGCCGCGGCGGTTGGCGTCGACGAAGTACGCGTCGTGGATGGAGAGGCGCTCCAGGTCCCCGGTGGGCGGGGCATCCAGCTCCTCGAAGACCTCGGCGATCTCCTGCTCGCCCGGCCAGACCTGCTCCACCCGCAGGGCGTCGTGGGTGGTCGGGGCGATCCAGCGGCCGCGCGGGCGGGGCGGCCCGAGCAGCGAGGAGAGGGTGCCGCGGCGCAGCGCCAGCAGCTCCTCCAGCAGGTGGACGGCGCGCAGCGAGGCGGCCCGTTCGGGCTGGCTGCGGCCGCGCCGCCAGTAACTGAGGGTGGTGACGCTGATCCTGACGCCCTGGTGGGCGAGGGCGGCGCGGATCCGGTCGAGGCTGAGCCCGCTGGCCTCGATCGCCGCGTTCAGCACCTCGGCGAAGCCGAGCGCGCCGGCGGCGGGCGCCTGCGGCGCGGGCTGGGGCGGGACCTGGGCCGGTGCGGGGGGCTGCCCGGGCGTGCGGGCGGGCGGGGGCGCCGCGGCCCGGTCGCCGTTCGGCCGCGGCCGGCCGTACGCCGGCCCCGCGTCGCGCTCACCGACCAGCCTGAGCCGACCCGCGTGCTGCGGCTGCTGAGAACTCATCCGGATACCTCCCCCACCAGGCGAGTTCGGCGGCGTCGGCCCAGCGTTCCGTGATCGGGCTGCCACACCGAGCTGGGGGCACACCCTACGCACCGTCGAGAGGCTACGTCATCAACTCGGACATATGACAGTGGTCACGACAAGAAAGTCCCAGTTCACGGCGGATAGAAACACAGTCGCAACAGTGCGGCCGGCGCGGACCGGGAGAGGTCCGCGCCGGCCGGGGCGAGGCGGGTGTCAGGAGACGGTGAGCGCGGTGTCGTCCACGACGAAGCTGGTCTGCAGCGAGGAGTCCTCGGTGCCGGTGAACTTCAGCGTCACGGTCTGCCCGGCGAAGGCCGACAGGTCGAAGGACTTCTGCACGTAGCCGCTCGCGGCGTTCGCGTTCGAGTAGGTGGCCAGGGTGGTCGAGCCGGCCGCGACGGTCAGCTTGTCGTAGGCGGTGCTGCCGGTCTCGGCGGTGTCCACGTGCAGCCAGAAGGTGAAGGTCGCCTTGCAGCCGGCCGGGATCGACACGGTCTGCGAGACCGAGTCGGTGTGGGCGGAGCCGTAGCCGTCCATCCACGCCTTCCAGGAGCCGCCGTGCGCGGCCTCGGAGGCGCTGTTGTCGACGACGCCGGAGGAGGCCGTCCACGGCGCGGCGGTGCCGGTCTCGAAGCCGGCGTTGCCGAGCAGCTGGGCGGAGGTGCAGCCGCCGGTGGGCGGCGGGGTGGTGCCGCCGAGCAGGGCGGTGGTCAGCGAGTCGGCGACCGGGGTGCCCCAGCCGGTGACCTGGTCGTAGCCGGTCTTGGTGGAGAAGTCCTGGTTCTTGCCGGTGGTGACGTCGTGCAGCACGGTGCCGTAGCTGCTGGAGTTGGCCAGCGAGTAGAGCTTCGGGTTGGCCTCGCCGAGCACGGCCTGGCCGGCCGCCTTGGCCTTCTGGTTGAACAGCGCGGTGTAGCCGGACCACAGCGGGGCCGCGGCGGAGGTGCCGCCGTAGACCTGCCAGCCGCCCGTGGTGTAGATCGCGAAGCCGCTCGCCGGGTCGGCGTTGGAGGCGATGTCCGGCACGGTGCGCATGGTGCCGGTGACGCCGGTGCCGGTCTGCCAGCTCGGCTTGGCGAACTGGGTGGAGACGCCGCCGCCCGCGGTGCTCCAGGCGCTCTCCGAGGAGTACGCGTTGCCGCTCACCTTGAGGTTGGTGCCGCCGACGCCGGTGTTGTACGGGCTGGACGCCGGGAAGTCGACCGCCTTCACGGTGGAGCCGCTGGTCGAGCGGGTGCAGTCGCGGGAGCCGTCGTCGCCGGAGGCCGAGAAGATCGAGATGCCCTGGGCGGCGGCCTGCTTGAAGGAGTTGTTCACCGCGGTCATCGAGGACGCGGTGGTGTCCGGCTCGCAGGAGCCCCAGGAGATCGAGATGACCGAGACCCGGTTCTCCGAGACGATCTGGGCGGCCATGTCGATCTCGCCCTGGTCGCTGTTGGGGGCCTCGTAGACCAGCTGGGTGGCCTTCGGGGCGACACCGCGGACGATCTCGCTGTCCAGCTCGACCTCGCCCTGGCCGTCGCCCGGCTTGGCGTCGTAGTTGGCGCCGTCCACCGAGACGGTGGAGACCGCCGGGCCGGTCAGGCCGTACTGGCTGTCGTAGGTGCGCAGGTTGGTGGAGCTGTAGCCGTCGAACTCCCAGAGGGCGACGGTCGTCCCGGTGCCGTCCGCGCCGACCTTGTCGAGCCGGTAGGCGCCGTCGTACTGCGCCGGACCGAAGCCGCTCGGCGTCGCGTGGGGGGTGACCGCCTTCGGCTTGACGGCGCGTGAGGTGCGCACGGTGTGGTTGTCGAGGCCGGAGACGCCCTCGACCGTGCCGGCCAGCTCGGCCGGCACGCTGGCCGCCGCGTCGTTGGCGAAGAAGGTGCGCCCGCCCTGCTGCGGGTCGCTGTACGAGCTCTCGTGGGTGCCGAAGGCCTTCGCGACCTGCGCCGCGGTGCCGCGGACGTTCACCACCTGGCGGTTGGCGCTCACCGAGTCGACCGTCAGGCCCTGGCCGGTGAGATAGGCACGGACCTTCGCCACGTCCGCCTCGGTCGGGCCGTACAGCGCGGTGAACTGCGCCGGCGTCAGGTAGCGGCCGTACTCCGGGGTGCCGGGCGTGCTGACCGCCTTCAGGAAACGGTCGAGGTCGGCGGTGTTGCGCAGCTTCAGGTTCACCGAGACGGACATCGTCCGGTCGGCGGGCAGGTCGCCCTGCTTCTGCGAGCGGGCCACCGCCGGGGTCACGGTGTTCGGCAGGGCCACCCGGGAGGCGGCCTGCGGGGTCGGCGCGGCCTGGGCGGTGGAGACGCCCAGCGAAACCACGGTCAGGGGCAGGACGGCTATGGCCGCGGAAAGGGCGAGCGAGCGGGGTCGCACGGGGTCCTCCGGAAGGTGTGGGGCGTTCCGGGTTCGAAAACGCTTGCACGAAGTTCCCAGAAAGCACCCAGGAATGGGCCCATGCGGCAGCAATCGCTTGCTAAAAAACAGTCAAGTGTGGAATTCGGATCCATCAACAGAATGGATGTGAATTCATACAGTGAATGGCGTCCGGCGGTGCCGCACTACACTCGGCGGCATGGCTGACCCCCGCGACCCGCGACCGCTGATCGGCGAACCGCTCGCCCTCGATCTGCTGAACACCCGCTGGCGCGGCGCCGGGCAGCAGGACCTCCTGGCCGACCTCGACGGCTACCGCATCTGGCTCTCCTCGGCCGGCCTCACCGACCGCTGCCCCGCCGACGAAGCCTCGCTGACCGCGGTGAAGGCCGCCCGCGGCGCCCTCGACCTGCTCGTGGCCGACCCCGGCTCGGCCGAGGGCGCCGCCGCACTGAACGCCGTCCTCGCGCACGGCAGGCTCCGGCACAGCCTCGGCCCGGACGGCCCCGCCGAGACCGCCGAGGCCGACCCGCCGCAGCAGCTCGCCGCCTGGCTCGCCGCCGACGACTACCTCTCGCTGCTGCGCCGGGGCGCGCACCGCATCAAGCAGTGCGCACACCCGGCGTGCATTCTGCACTTCTTCGACACATCGCAGAACGGGCGCCGACGGTGGTGCTCGATGGCGCTCTGCGGGAACCGCTCGAAAGCCGCCCGCCATTACGAGCGGACGGCCGGCGGGCGCACGGGCGCACCGTAGGACGCCCCGGCTCTACGGCTGGGCGGGACGGCCGAGCAGCGCGGTGAGGGCGGTGCGGACCTCGGTGCGGGTGGGGTCGACCGCGGCCCAGGCCGCGTAGCCGTCCGGGCGGACCAGCAGGACGGTGTCGCGCAGCTTGCCGTGCGGGTCGGCGGGGGCCGCCGTCACCACCCGGCCGGCCCACTGGTCGGCGTACGGCTGCTCGTCGTTGGAGACCAGCACCGCGCGGCCGCCGCGCAGCGCCTCGTACAGCCGCGGCGCACCCCCGGGCTCGTCCACCGCCAGCCGCAGGTCGGGGATGCGCCGGCCGACCAGCGGGTGCGCCTCCCCGGCCGGCGGGTACGCCACCGCGAGGCCGGAGACCGCCCGCGCGCCGAACCGGGTGAGCGGGCCGAGCCGGTCCGCCGCCGCGGTCAGCACCCCGCCCGCCACCCGGGCCGGCAGGGACTGCGCCAGCGCCACCCGGATCAGCGCGCCCGAGCTGCGCAGCACGGCCTTCCCGACCGGGTGGCGCTCGCTCTGGTAGGTGTCGAGCAGGGCGTCCGGCGCCCAGCCCTGCACCGCGCCGACGAGCTTCCAGCCCAGGTTGGCGGCGTCCTGGAGGCCGGTGTTCATGCCCTGCCCGCCGGCCGGCGAGTGGCAGTGCGCCGCGTCGCCGGCGAGGAAGACCCGGCCGGAGCGGTAGGTCGGCACCTGCCGCTCGTCGCTGTGGAAGCGGGAGGACCAGCGGATGTCGTGGAGTCCGTGGTCGGTGCCCAGCACCGCGCGCAGCAGCCCGGTGAGTTCGGCCGGGTCCACCGGGGCGGCGTCCGGCAGGCCGCGGTGCCGGTCCCAGGCGATCACCCGGTACCAGCCGTCGCCGAACGGCGCGACGAAGGCGAAGCCCGCCTCGTTCGCGCCGACCGTGAGGACCTCCTCCGGCGCCTTCTCCAGCCGGGCGTCCGCGAGCATCACCGAGTCCACCACCGAGGTGCCCGGGAAGGGCAGGCCCAGCAGGTCGCGGACGGTGCTGTGCACGCCGTCCGTGCCGACCGCGTAGGCGGCCCGGTACGAGGCGGTGCCGCCGTCCTCGCGGACGTCCAGGCGCACCCCGGCGGCGTCCTGCCGCAGCCCCACCACCTCGGCGCCCCGGCGGATCACCGCGCCGGCCTTCAGCGCCCGCTCCTGCAGCAGCCGCTCGGTGTTCGACTGCGGGGTGATCAGCACGAAGGGGAAGCGGGTCGGCAGGTCGCCGAGCTCCACCCGGACCTTGCCGAACAGCCGCAGCGAGGACAGCGGTGTCCCGGTCGCGATCAGGTCGTCGGCCAGCCCTCTGGCGTCCAACTGCTCCAGGGTCCGGGCGTGCACCGCGAACGCCCGGGTCAGGTTGGACTCGGCGCCGCGCTTCTCCAGCACCGTCACCCGGACCCCCGCCGCCGCCAGGTCGCCGGCCAGCAGCAGGCCGGTGGGGCCTGCGCCGACGACCACGACATCGGAGTCGAGCTGCCTGTCAGCCATGTGTCATCTCCCGTTGGTGGTACGGCGAGCGGGCTGCGCGGTTCTCAGTCCGCTCTCACCCTCCCATCATCCCGGGCCCATCAGCCGCTGTGAGCCTCTTTGGCATGACAGAGCCCGCAACGATCCCGGCCGACACCGCTCCGGGCGGTGACACGGTACGGACGAGCCTGGTCGAGGTGGTCGTCCCGGTCTACAACGAGGAGCACACCCTGGAGCGGTGTGTCCGGCGGCTGCACGCCTACCTCTCCGAGACCTTCCCCTACCCCTACCGGATCACCGTCGCCGACAACGCCTCCACCGACGGCACCTGGCAGGTCGCGGCCGCCCTCGCCGAGGAGGTCCCCCAGGTCACCGCCGTCCACCTGGACCTCAAGGGCCGCGGCCGCGCGCTGCGGCAGGTCTGGGGCGACAGCGACGCCGACGTCGTCGCCTACATGGACGTCGACCTCTCCACCGGCCTGGAGGCCTTCCTGCCGCTGGTGGCGCCGCTGCTCTCCGGCCACAGCGACCTCGCCATCGGCAGCCGGCTGCACCGCGGCTCGGCGGTCGTGCGCGGGCCCAAGCGGGAGTTCATCTCCCGCACCTACAACCTGCTGCTGCGGGCGACCATGGCGGCCAAGTTCTCCGACGCCCAGTGCGGCTTCAAGGCGGGCCGCACCGCGGTGGTGAAGCAGCTGCTGGGCGAGGTCGAGGACAACGCCTGGTTCTTCGACACCGAGCTGCTGCTGCTCGCCGAGCGGTCCGGGATGCGGATCCACGAGGTCCCGGTGGACTGGGTGGACGACCCGGACAGCCGGGTGGACATCGTCCGCACCGCCCTCGACGACCTCCGGGGCATGGCCAGGGTCGCCCGCCGCTCGCTGTCCGGCGCCGGCGTGGTGCAGCCGCCCGAGCGGCCCGGGCAGGACCGGCTGCCGCCGGGCCTCGGCTGGCAGCTCGCGAGCTTCGCCGTGGTCGGCACGGTGTCCACGCTCGCCTACGTGCTGCTCTACCTGGGGATGCGTCAGCTGATGCCGGCGCTGGCCGCCAACTTCCTGGCGCTGGCCGTCACCGCGGTGTTCAACACCGCCGCGAACCGCCGCTTCACCTTCGGGGTGACGGGCCGGCGGGACGCGCTCAAGCACCAGATCGAGGGCGGGATCGCCTTCGTCGTCGGGCTGGTGCTCAGCAGCGGGGCGATCGCCCTGCTCGGGGCGGCCGCCCCGGCCGCCGGGCACTCCGTCGAGCTGGCCGCCCTGGTCGCCGCCAACGCACTGGCCACGCTGGTGCGCTTCGTGCTGCTGCGGGTCTGGGTGTTCAACCCGCGGCGGGCCCGCCGGTGAGGCGGCGGGCCGGGGAAGACCGGCGGCCCGCCCCCGCGGTACGGGAGCGGGCCGCCGGACCGTGCCGGACGCCGGATCAGCTGTGCCGGCGGACCTCCACCGTGCGGAACCGGCCGGCGACGAACGCGCCGTCGCAGTAGGCCGAGTTGGCGGCCGGGTTGGCACCCGTGCCGTGCAGGTCGGAGAAGGCGGCGGTCTGGTTGACGTAGACCCCGCCGGTGAGGTTCAGCGAGAGCGAGACGCCGGAGTCCAGGCAGGCCTGGACCAGGGCCTGCTCCACCTCGGGGGAGGTGGTGTAGGCGCCGACGGTCATCGCGCCCTGCTCGCGGACGCTGCGGCGCAGCAGCTCGATGCCGGCCGCGGTGTTCTCCACCGCGACGGTGAAGGAGATCGGGCCGAACTGCTCGCCCAGGAAGGCCGCCCGGTCGTCCGGCTTGTCGGCGTCGGCCTTGACCAGGGCGGGCGTGCGGATGGTCGCGCCGGGGAACTCGGCGGAGACCACCGGCCGCGGGGCGAGCGCGAGTTCGCCGAACTCGCCGCCGGCGGCCTGGGCGGTGCGCTGCAGCACGCCCGGGTTGACCACCGCGCCGAGGACGGCGGCCGCGCGGGCGTCGTCCGAGAGCAGCCCGTCGACGGCGGCGGCCAGGTCGGCGACCACCTCGTCGTAGGACTTGTCGCCCTGGTCGGTGGCGATGCCGGTGCGCGGGATCAGCAGGTTCTGCGGGGTGGTGCACATCTGGCCGCTGTACAGGGACAGCGAGAACGCCAGGTTGTTCAGCATGCCGCGGTAGTCGTCGGTGGAGTCGACCAGCACGGTGTTGACACCGGCCTTCTCGGTGTAGACGAGGGCCTGGCGGGCGTTGTCCTCCAGCCAGTCGCCGAAGGAGGTCGAACCGGTGTAGTCGATGACCTTGACCTCGGGGCGGACGGCCAGCACCTGCGCGGCGGTGCCGCCCTCGTGCTCGGCGGCCAGGCACACCAGGTTCGGGTCGAAGCCGGCCTCGGCGAGCACCTCGCGGGAGATCCGGACGGTCAGCGCCAGCGGCAGCACCGCCCGCGGGTGCGGCTTGACCAGCACGGCGTTGCCGGTGGCCAGCGAGGCGAACAGGCCGGGGAAGCCGTTCCAGGTCGGGAAGGTGTTGCAGCCGATCAGCAGCGCGGTGCCGCGCGGCACCACGGTGAACTCCTTGACCATCTGCAGCGGCTCGCGCTTGCCCTGCGGCTTCGTCCAGCCGGCGCTCTGCGGCAGCCGGGTCTGCTCGGCGTAGGCGTACGCGACGGCCTCCAGGCCGCGGTCCTGGGCGTGCGGGCCGCCGGCCTGGAAGGCCATGCCGAAGGCCTGGCCGGTGGTGTGCATCACCGCGTGCGCGAACTCGTGCGAGCGGGCGTTGATCCGGGCCAGGATCTCCAGGCAGACCGCCGCGCGGGCCGCCGGGCCGGCCGCCGCCCACGCCGGGCGGGCCGCCTCCAGCGCCTCGATCAGCGCGCCGGGCTCGGTGTGCGGGTAGCTGACGCCGAGCTCGATGCCGTACGGGGAGGTCTCGCCGCCGACCAGGTCGCCGTCGGTGGGCTGGCCCTCGACCGCGAACACGTTGCCGAGCAGGGCGTCGAAGGCCGCCTTGCCGTCCTCGGCGCCGGTCTCGCCGTACGCCTTGGGGAACTCGGGGTAGGGCGACCAGTAGTCGCGCTCGGCCATCGCGGTGAGCGCGCGGTCGAGGGTGTCCTGGTGGCGTTCGATCAGGTCGGCGACCTTGGGGTCGGGGGTCGCAGCAGCCATGGTGCGCTCCTCACAGGGGCGGGCGGGACACCCCAAAGAGTAACCGAACGATCGGTCGGGACAAGAGGGTGCGGCCGCCCGCCGCCCGGCCGCCTCCGCGGTTACGGAATGCCCAGCTCGAAGATCACGTAGCCGGCGTACCAGCCGGACGCGACGCCGGCCACGCCCAGCACCACCGCCAGCGACGGCAGGCTGAGCCGCCGCAGCCCGAGCGCCACCGGGATCGTCAGCGGGAACACCGGCAGCACGAAGCGGGAGAGCGTGCCGAACATCTGCTGGCTGCCCAGCGCCAGCACCAGCGTCCCCAGCGTGTAGACCACCAGCACCAGCGGCGGCCGCCGGGACAGGAACGGCACCAGCAGGCAGGGCAGCGCGAACAGCACCAGGACGGCGACCAGGTCCTCGGTCGGGTACGGGAAGAGGTAGGCGGTCTCGCCGACCAGGATGTTGGAGACGGCCGTGCTCGTGTACGAGCCCCAGTCGAAGAAGTGCAGCCAGCCGTAGCGCTGCAGGGTGAGGTAGCCGTCCAGGTGCCCCATCCGCCAGCCCACCCAGCCGATGTAGCCGAAGAAGCTCAGCGGCGGCAGCAGGATCGCCGTCAGCGGCCCGGCCACGCCCTCCTCCCGGCGTCGGAACAGCGCGACGGCCGCGGAGAGCGCGACACCGGCGATCAGCGTCATCGAGGTCGGCCGGCTCAGCCCCGCGACGAAGGCCACCAGGGCGGCCTGCGACCACTGCCGGGTGATCGTGAAGTAGCAGGCCCACGAGGCCAGCGCCACGAACAGCGACTCCGTGTACACCGCCCACTCGACGCCCGCCCCGGGGAAGGCGCCCCAGACCGCCGCGGCGATCACGCCGGCCCGCCTGCCGCCGAGGTGCGCCGCCACCGCGTAGATGCCGGCCGCGGCCACGAAGGAGGAGACCACCGAGACGAGCATGCCCGCGCCGTACAGCCCGAGGCCGGTGCCGTCCGACACCAGCCGGACGAGGCCCGGGTACAGCGGGAAGAACGCCGAGGAGTCCTGGTGGACGGGGAAGAACCCGCCCGGGTCCGGTATCAGCTTGGGGTCGTAGCCGATCTCCGCGATCTGCCGGTACCACCAGCCGTCCCAGGAGCCGACCACGTCCCACGGGTGCGCGCCGCCGCCGAACCGCGGCGACTGCTCGCGGAACTTGCCGGACGACTCCAGCAGCATCATGAAGACGGCGAAACCGATCAGCTTGACCGCGCCGAACAGCCCGAGCGCCGGCCCGAAGCGCGCCGCCGCCGAGCCGAACGCGCCGCGCAGCGGCTGCGGGGGCCGCCGGTCGCCGCGATCCTCCGCACCCGCCTGCACCGGATCGGCGGCGGGCCGCTGACGCGGCACCGCGGTGTCAGGTATCGCGCTCATGGACGTCGGTCCTCCGTCGCCGGTCACCCCGCCGCATGCGGGTGGCGCGGCGGAGTCTACCGCCCGCCCCCGAGCGTCCCGAAGGCCCGCGGCCGGCCGGCCGGGGCACCCTCGCGGGCACGCCCCGGGCCGACCGCGGGCGGGGCGTCAGGAGTACCAGACCTGGTCGGGGTTGCCGTTGCAGTCCCACTGCACGGCGATGGTGCCATTCGCGGTGTCGCCGCCGTAGACGCCCAGGCACTTGCCGGAGTTGCGGTTGATCAGGTGGGCGGCGCCGTTGCCGACCGAGTCGATGTACCACTGCTGGTCGGGGTTGCCGTTGCAGTCCCACTGGACCGCCACGGCGCCGTTCTTCCGGTCCATCCCGTAGACGCCGAGGCACTTGCCGGAATTCGCGTTGGTGATCGTGTAGTAGCCGCCGCCGACGCCGGAGTAGCTCCAGCGCTGGTCGGCATTGCCGTTGCAGTCCCACTGGACGGCGTCCGTGCCGTTCTCGGTCGACATCCCGTAGACGCCGAGGCACTTGCCCGAGCTGGCGGGGTGCAGCTGGCCGCTGACCAGCGCGGACGCGGTGGGGGCGGTCGCCATGGCGGCACCGCCGGCGAGCACCAGACCGGCCGAGAGGGTGGCGGCGCGCCGCATCCAGTTCGTCATGGAAGAGCCTTTCCGGTGATGGGTTGAAAGAAATGCTGAAGGACCCGTTCCGGATATTCCGGTTCGTCTACGTCCCCCCGAGAAATGGACCTTATGCGGCCCTGCGGGGGCGGAACACCGGAATTCAGGCCAGCCTGCCGGTCGTTTGGGTAGGCGCCCGTCCGGCGGTCCCGTCGGCCGCCGTCGCCGCCACCCCGCGCGGAGGCGGCACCCGGACGCCGGGGATACTCGTGCCCATGGCCGAGAACACCCCCCGTACCGCCTACACCGTCGAATCGCTGCTCGCCGTGACGGTCCGGGTCTTCAACGAGCGCGGGTACGACGGCACCTCGATGGAGGACCTCTCCCGGGCCGCCGGGATCTCCAAGTCCTCGATCTACCACCACGTCCGCGGCAAGGAGGAACTGCTGCGGCTGGCCGTCGGGCGCGCGCTGGACGCCCTCTTCGGCATCCTGGAGGAGCCCGCCGCCGAGACCGGCAAGCCGGTGGACCGGCTGGAGCACGTGGTGCGCCGCACCACCGAGGTGCTCCTCTCCGAACTCCCCTACGTGACCCTGCTGCTGCGGGTCCGCGGCAACACCGCCACCGAGCAGTGGGCGCTGGAGCGCCGCCGCGACTTCGACCACCGGGTCGCCGAACTGCTCAGGGCCGCGGTCGCCGCCGGCGAACTGCGGTCGGACGTCGAGCCCCGGCTGGCCACCCGGCTGCTCTTCGGCATGATCAACTCCATTGTGGAGTGGTACCGGCCCGGCACCCGCGGGGCGGACGGCGTCGCCGACGCCGTCGCCCACCTCGCCTTCGATGGCCTCCGCGCGCGGTAGGGCGAGCGATCCGGGGCAGGCCACCCAGGGGCCCCCGCGCCCCTGAGCGGCTGCCCCGGTGGTGCCCGGTTCAGGCGTCCGGGGGGACTTGGTCGCTCTCCTCGAAGACCAGCATGGTCTGGGTGCCCAGGACGTCCGGGATCGCCTGGATGCGGTTGAGCACCAGCTCCCGCAGGGCCCGGTTGTCGGCGGTGTGCACCAGCATCAGCACGTCGTACTCGCCGCCGACCAGCGCGATGTGCGCGACCCCGGGCAGCCCCAGCAACTGTTCGCGGATCGTCCGCCAGGAGTTCTGGACGATCTTCAGCGTGATGTAGGCGGACGCGCCCTGCCCGGACTTCTCGTGGTCCACCCGCGCGGTGAAGCCGCGGATGACGCCCTCCTCGACCATCCTGGAGATCCGGGCGTAGGCGTTGGCCCGGGAGACGTGCACCCGCTCGGCCACCGAGCGGATCGAAGCGCGGCCGTCCTGCTGCAGCAGCCGCAGGATCGCACGGTCGACACGGTCGAGCCTGGACGTCTGTTCAGCCGACATGGCCCCCCACCCTCCCTGATTGGACGTGCTGCCTCCAGTCGACCGCCGATCAGGCCGATTGTCCACCACCCTGTCGCACATCTGGTCAAGATGAACAGACGACCGAACAATCGGTAGGGAGCCCCCACCACTCCGGAGGTGCCCCGAGATGACCGTTCTCGACCACCGACACCAGGCAGCCGCCGTACCCGGCTGGCTGCCCGGTGCCACCGCCCCGCGGACCGACCCCGCCCCGCTGCTGCCGGACGACTCCCCCTTCCGTGTCCTGGGCACCCCGGCACTGGAGAAGACCGACCCGGCCCTGCTGCGCGAGCTGTACCGGCGCCTGGTCGTCGGCCGCCGCTACAACCAGCAGGCCACCACCCTCACCAAGCAGGGCCGCCTCGCCGTCTACCCGGCCACCACCGGCCAGGAGGCCTGCGAGGTCGCGGCCGCGATGGCGCTGCGCGAGCAGGACTGGCTGTTCCCCAGCTACCGCGACACCCTCGCCGTGGTCGCCCGCGGCGTGGACCCGCTGGAGGCCCTCACCCTGCTGCGCGGCAACGCCCACACCGGCTACGACCCGCGCGCCACCCGCACCGCCCCGCTCTCCACCCCGCTCGCCACCCAGGCCCCGCACGCGGTGGGCCTCGCCCACGCGGCCCGGCTGGCCGGCGACCCGGTCGTCGCGCTCGCCATGCTCGGCGACGGCGGCACCAGCGAGGGCGACTTCCACGAGGCTCTGAACTTCGCCGCGGTGCTGAACGCCCCGGTCGTGTTCCTCGTCCAGAACAACGGCTACGCGATCTCCGTCCCGCTCACCCAGCAGTCCGCCGCCCCGACCCTGGCCCACAAGGCGGTCGGCTACGGCATGCCGGGCCGACTGGTCGACGGCAACGACGCCCCCGCCGTGCACGCCGTCCTCACCGAGGCGTTCGAGCGGGCCCGGGGCGGCGGCGGCCCGACCCTCGTCGAGGCGCTCACCTACCGCGTCGAGGCGCACACCAACGCCGACGACGCCACCCGCTACCGGACGGACGACGAGGTCGCCGCCTGGCGCGAGCACGACCCGATCCTGCTGATGGAGCGCCACCTGCGTCCGCTCGGCGTCCTCGACGACACCCTCGTCCAGGAGGCCGCCGACGAGGCCGAGGCGCTGGCCGCCCGGATGCGCGCCGAGTTCCACGAGGACCCGCAGCTCGACCCGATGTCGCTCTTCGCCCACGTCTACGCCGAACCCACGCCGCAGCTGCGCGAGCAGGCCGCCCAGCTCGCCGCCGAACTGGCCGCCGAGGCCGAGGTGCACCACTGATGACGACAGTTGTCTCCGCCCGCACCAGCACCATGGCGCAGGCGCTCAACGCGGCCCTGCGCGACGCCATGCAGGCCGACCCGACCGTGCACGTCATGGGCGAGGACGTCGGCAGGCTCGGCGGCGTCTTCCGGATCACCGACGGCCTGACCGCCGAGTTCGGCCCGGACCGCTGCCTGGACACCCCGCTCGCCGAGGCCGGCATCCTCGGCACCGCGGTCGGCATGGCCATGTACGGCCTGCGCCCGGTCGTGGAGATGCAGTTCGACGCCTTCGCCTACCCGGCGCTGGAGCAGCTGTTCTCGCACGTCGCCAAGATGCGCAACCGCACCGCCGGCAAGCTGCCGCTGCCGATCACCGTCCGCGTCCCCTACGGCGGCGGCATCGGCGGCGTCGAGCACCACAGCGACTCCTCCGAGGCGTACTACGTCCAGACCCCCGGTCTGCACGTGGTCACCCCGGCCACCGTCCACGACGCCTACGGCCTGCTCCGCGAGGCCATCGCCTCCGACGACCCGGTCGTCTTCCTGGAGCCCAAGCGGCTCTACTGGGGCAAGTCCGAGTGGGACCCGGCGGCGCCCGTCGAGCCGATCGGCAAGGCCGTGCTGCGCCGCACCGGCCGCTCCGCCGTGCTGATCACCTACGGGCCCTCGCTGCCGGTCTGCCTGGAGGCCGCCGAGGCCGCCAAGGCCGAGGGCTGGGACCTCGCGGTGCTCGACCTGCGTTCGCTCGTCCCCTTCGACGAGGAGACCGCCTGCGAGGTCGTCCGGTCGGTCGGCCGCGCCGTCGTCGTCCACGAGGCCACCGGCTTCGCCGGCCCGGGCGCGGAGATCGCCGCCCGGCTCACCGAGAAGTGCTTCCACCACCTGGCCGCCCCCGTGCTGCGGGTCAGCGGCTTCGACATCCCCTACCCGGCGCCGATGCTGGAGCACCACCACCTGCCCGGGGTGGACCGGATCCTGGACGCGGTCGCCCGGCTGCAGTGGGAGGAGTGACTGTGATGCCCGTCGTCCGCGAGTTCACCCTGCCCGACCTCGGCGAGGGTCTCACCGGGGCCGAGGTCGTGCGGTGGATGGTCGAGGTCGGTGAGGTCATCGCCGTCGACCAGCCGGTGGTCGAGGTGGAGACCGCCAAGGCCGTGGTGGAGGTGCCCTGCCCGTACGGCGGCGTGGTCACCGCCCTGTTCGGCGAGGTCGGCGAGGAGGTGCCGGTCGGCGCCCCGCTGGTGACCGTCGCGGTCTCCGGCAGCGGCGGCACCGGTGCGGCGGACTCCGCCGCGGCGCCCGCGGGCGGCCCCGGCGAGCCGGTGGAGCGCCCGCTGGTCGGCTACGGCGTCGCCGAGTCGCGCGGCAGCCGCCGGGCCCGGGTCCGGGCCGCCGCGTCCGCGGCCGTCCAGGCGCCCGCTCCCGTCCCGGTGGCCGTTCCGGCCGCCCCGGCACCGGCCGCGGCGGCCGTCCCGGCCGTGGTGCCGGTGATCTCGCCGCTGGTCCGCCGGATGGCCCGGGACCACGGCATCGACCTGGCCGCCCTGGCCGGCAGCGGTCCGGACGGGCTCATCATGCGTGCGGACGTCCAGCGCGCGGTGGACACCGCCGCGGCCGCGCCCGTCGCGGCCGCGCCGGTCACGGCACCGGCCGACCGGGACGCCGAGGTGATCCCGCTGCGCGGTCTGCGGCGCACCATCGCCGAGAAGCTCGGCCGCAGTCACCGGGAGATCCCGGCCGCCACCTGCTGGGTGGATGCCGACGCCACCGAACTGATGGCACTGCGCGCCCAGTTGAACCGTTCCCCCGGTCCCAAGGTCAGCGTGCTGGCGCTGCTCGCCCGGATCTGCACGGCCGCGCTGGAGCGCTTCCCCGAGCTGAACTCCAGCGTCTCGCCGGACGGTTCGCAGATCCTCCGGCACCGGGTGGTCCACCTCGGCTTCGCCGCGCAGAGCGACCGCGGTCTGGTCGTCCCGGTGGTCCGCGACGCCCATCTGCTCGGCACCGAGAAGCTCACCGCCGAGCTCGCCCGGCTCACCGAGTCGGCCCGGGCCGGTTCGCTCACCCCGGCCGAACTCACCGGCGGCACCTTCACCCTGAACAACTACGGGGTCTTCGGGGTGGACGGCTCCACGCCGATCCTCAACCACCCGGAGGCGGCGATGCTCGGCGTCGGCCGGATCACGCCGAAGCCGTGGGTGCACGAGGGCGAGCTCGCCGTCCGGCAGGTCACCCAGCTGTCGTTCACCTTCGACCACCGGGTGTGCGACGGCGGTACGGCCGGCGGCTTCCTGCGCTTCGTCGCGGACTGCGTCGAGCAGCCGGGACTGCTGCTGCGCACGCTGTAGCCGTTCGCCGTTCGCCGGCGGATCACCTCCGACCCGCACCGGGCCGGGCTCCTGTCGGGGCCCGGCCCGTCGGCGTTCCCGGCGCGCGGATGCAGGAGGGCGCTCGACGTCCCGCGGGCGCCCGGTCACGGGCGCCCGGGCGCGCACCGGGGGACGGGGGGCGCGAGTTGCGCGAGACTAGCGCGTCCCGCGGTCGTGTGTCCGGGGTTCCGTTGATTCGTGGGACGAGCATCCGGGCCGTGCCAGTCTGCTGAGGGCGTCAGCAGAGAGAAGCCAGCCGCGTGGCTGCAGGGCGACCGGAAGCGAAACGATTCTCTTGGGTACTCGTCATGTCGCATTGAGGGCACGTCCGCTGCGGGTCAGAGCAGGCTCGGGCTCCGCCGGACCGTCCGCCGTTCCGGGGCTGGCCCCGGCCGAATCCACCGCCCCCACCACCCCCACCCCCGCCGTCCCGGACTCCACGGCCGACACCCTGCCCGTCCCCGTGGCACCCGCCCCGGCGGCCCCCGTCCCCGTGGCCCCCGCCCTCGCGGCACCCGCCCCGGCGGCCTCCGCCCTCGCGGCACCCGCCCCGGTGGCCCCGCCCGCCGTGCTCCCGTCCGCTTCGGCCGGCCCCGCCGGGCCCGGTCCGGCGCCCCGACCGGCCCTGCCCGCCGTTCCTGCGCCGCCCGCGGTGCCGCCGCGCATTCCGGCGCCCGGCCGCCCGGACGCGGGCCCGGACGCCCCGGCCGGGCCGCCGCCCGCACCGCGGTTCACCGGTGCCCCCGCCCTCAACCGGTCCGGCCCCGGCGACCGCTGGAGCCGGGCCTGGACGGAGGGCGCACCGCTCCCCGTCCCGCCGCCCGGGCAGCTGCCGGGGATCGCGTCCCCGGAGGCCGAGCTGCCGCCCACCCCGCGCGACCTCGCCCTGATCCGGGACAGCCTGGCGGCCGTCGAACCGGTCGCCGACCGTGCCACCGCGCACTTCTACGCGCTGATCTTCCTCCACCACCCGGAGGTCCGGGCGCTCTTCCCGGCCGCCATGGACGTGCAGCGCGACCGGTTGTTCCGGGCGCTGATGACGGCCGCCCGCAGCGCCGGGGAGCCGGCGAAGCTCGCCGAGTACCTCACCGGGCTCGGCCGCGCCCACCGCAAGTACGGCGTGCGGACCGCGCACTACGCGCCGGTGGGGGAGTGCCTGGTGGCCGCGCTCGCCAAGTACTCCGGCGACCGCTGGGACGCCGAGACGGAGCTGGCCTGGCGCCGGGTGTACCGGCTGGTCTCCGGGATCATGATCGAGGCGGCCGAGGAGTCCGCCCGCACCGCGCCCGCCTGGTGGCACGCCGAGGTCGTCTCGCACGAGCGCCGGACCGGTGACGTCGCGGTGCTCACCGTCCGGCCCGACCATCCCTACCCGTTCCGCGCCGGCCAGTACGCGGCGGTGGAGACGCCCTGGTGGCCGCGGGTCTGGCGGCCCTACTCGCTGGCCGGGGCGCCGCGCCCGGACGGACTGCTGACCTTCCACGTCAAGGGCGTGCAGGCGGGCTGGGTGAGCACCGCCCTGGTCGGCCGGGCGGCGCCCGGGGACGTGCTGCGGCTGGGCCCGGCGACGGGCGGGATGGTCGTCGACCACGCCCGCGGTGCGGACCTGCTCTGCCTGGGCGGCGGCACCGGGATCGCCCCGCTCGCCGCGCTGGTGGAGGAGGTCGCCGAGCACGGCGTGAACGGCCGCTCGGTCGAGGTCTTCTACGGCGCCCGCAGCCTGCCCGAGCTCTACGCCCTGGAGGAACTGCGCCGGCTCGACCGGAGGCACCCCTGGCTGAAGGTGCACCCGGTGGTCGAGTCGCCGGGCACGGCGCCCGGCGAGGCGGTGGTCGGCCTGCTGCCCGAGGTCGTCTCCCGGTACGCGCCCTGGCACGGCCACGACGCCTTCGTGAGCGGGCCCGCGGCGATGGTGCGCCGGGCCGTCGGGGTGCTGCTGCGGGCCGGGGTCGCGCAGGACCGGATCCACCACGACCTCGCGGCCGAGCAGCCCGCCGGGTGAGCCGCGGGCGGGAGGCCCTCCCGGGCGCCCGGCGGGCCCGGTCCGGCTCAGGCCAGGTCGCGGGCGAGCAGGGCGCGGACGCCCTCGATGTTGGCCGCCAGGTAGGCGCGCAGGCTCGGCGGCACGACGTTGACCGAGGTGACCCCCTCGCGGGTGAACGGCAGCCGGACGATCTCGTACTCGCCGTTCGGGTCCTCCAGTTCGGGACCGTGCCGCCGGGAGAGGTCCATGGAGGCCAGCCGGCAGACGAAGAAGTGCTGGACCTTCACCCCGTGCGGGTGGGCGGGGGTGCCGTCGTCGTGGTGGGAGTGGGCGACGGTGTCGACGAAGGCGGGCACCACGTCGACGGCCTTGGCGCCGAGCTCCTCGTCCAGTTCGCGGTGCAGGGCGTCGACGACCGAGCGGTCCTCCGGCTCCACGCCGCCGCCGGGGGTGATCCAGTACGGGTGTGCCGCGCCCGGCCGGACGCGCCGGATCAGCACGATGGTGGCGGGCGCGTGCGGATCGCCGGGGTCGTCCTCCAGCAGGATCGCCCGCGCGGTGCGCTTGACGACGGGGCGGACGGGGACGGCCATGGCCACCTCCGGAGGCGCGGGGGTTGTGCGGGATTCTCCCGCGCGCCGGGGGGAATGAAACTCGCACACATGGGCGAACAGGAGGAAAACGTTGGGCCGAACGGATGATTCGGCGTGCCGCTGCGTGTTCGAGCAGGACCGGGCGGTCACGGTATTGGATCTTCCATTCGAAGGTCGCCTCGGAAGGTGTGGTCGATCACTAAGATTCGAATAGGCTTTGGCCTTCGTATTGAAGCTCATTTGGCGTCTTCACCCGCTGTAATCATTGAAGCGGGGTGGTCCCTGTGCTGCAATGGCCGCCAGCCGGGGCAGGCGACACCAACGGATCGCGGAGGTAGCGCGGCATGCACAGCAGCACAGTCCAGGGCCACGTGGTGATGAACCTCGTGGCGGGCGCCGAGCTCTCCGTCGGCATCGCCGTCGACCTCGGTTACGACACCGACGACCCGTACGCGGTCCGCTTCACCTTCCACCTGCCCGGGGACACCCCGGTCACCTGGTACTTCGCCCGCGAGCTGCTGGTCGACGGCATCAGCCGGCCGGCCGGCGAGGGGGACGTCCACATCCACCCGATCGGCGAGGACCTCGCCGAGATCGGCGTGGTGCTGCGCTCGCCCGACGGCGACGCCACCCTGCACGCCCCCGCCCCGCCGCTGATCGCCTTCCTCGCCCGCACCGACCGGCTGGTGCCGATGGGCCAGGAGGAGAGCGAGGTCGAACTGGAGGCCCAGCTCGACCTGATCCTCAGCGGCGGCTGCGAGAACGCGGGCTGACGCCCCGCCCGGCGGTTCAGTCGTCGTCCCCCAGGGCCAGGTCGAGGCCCCACGAGACCACGCTGATGATCAGGGCGCCGAGCAGCGCCGACCAGAAGCCCGAGACGTGGAAGTCCAGGCCGATCTTGTCGGACGCCCAGGACGTCAGCCACAGCATCAGCGCGTTGATCACGAAGGTGATCAGGCCGAGCGTGAGCACGAACAGCGGCAGCGAGAGCAGCTTCACGAACGGCTTGATCAGGAAGTTGACCACGCCGAAGACCAGCGCCACCGCGATCACGGTCAGCGCCTGGTGGCCCCAGCTCCCGTCCGAGAGGGTGATCCCGTCGACGATCCAGGCGGCGACCCAGATCGCCGCCGCGTTGATGAGCGTTTTGATCACGAAACTCTTCATGGCACCGGATGGTGGCAGGCCGCCCGCCCGCTGGGAAGCTCCCGGCGGTTACGTCGTGAACCCGTGCCGATCCCGGGACACCCCGCCCGCCGACCGGTGACGTGATTCCCGTCACGCCCCGGCGGGCCGCGCCGCGCGGCTCCCCCTGTGCGTCGGCGCAGTCCGTCCGCCCGGGGGGCGGGACGGCGCCATCCGTCGCCCGGCTCGCCATCTCGGCGGCCCGGAAGGGGTGCTGACGAACCGTGGAACTTTGGATTCCGGATGTCGGCACCAGGTGTCCGTGACGTGCCGGAGCCGTGGACGTGACGCCTCCTCCCGGTGGGCACCCCGCCCTTATCCAGCACTTATTCATCTGGATACGATCCGGCTTCGATCGTGCGGAAATCCGCAGGTCGGCGGCGTCCTGGCGACGCCGCCCCATGTCACTCCCCCGTGCCGGCACACCGGGTGTGCCGGCAGACCTGTGAGGTTTCGATGAAGCTGCGCCGTGCCCTGGCGGTCTCCGCCGCCACGACGCTCGTGACGGGTGCCGCCCTCGCGGCCGCACCCGCCGCCCTGGCCGCCCCCGCCGCCGTGCCGGGCATCGCCAAGGCCGCGCCCGCCAAGACGGGTGCCGCCCTCTCCCTGAAGGACTTCCCCGGCCAGATCACCGCCGGCGGCGCCCAGGTCTCCTTCACCCAGGAGATCACCAACACCGGCGGCGACGCGGTGCTCCTCCCGGCCGTGCTCCTCGCCTCGGCCGACCACCTGGCGGTCGACCAGGTGAAGGCCCAGTACAAGGACCCCGACAGCGGTGTGTGGAAGAACGCCACCGTCGAGGTCGACACCCCGGAGGACGGCTCCGACCTCGCCGTGGTGCTGGCCCAGGTCGGCCCCGAGGACTCCGACCAGGACCCCTTCATCTCCCTCCCCGCCGGCGAGAGCGTGAGCATCGCCGTCCGCCTCAGCCTGACCGCCGGTGCCAAGCCGGGCAAGGCCACCGCCACGCCCGCCGCCGCGGTCTTCCCGGTCGACGAGAGCGCGGAGGAGCCCGACGCCGATCCCGTCGTCACCGGGCCCGTCCAGCCCTTCACGATCGTGGCGGGCACCACCACCCCGACCGGCAAGCCGACCGCGACGCCCACCGGCAAGCCCACCGGCAAGCCGACCGCGACGCCGACCGGCAAGCCGACCCGCAAGCCGACCGGCAAGCCCACCGCCCCGCAGGGCGGCGCGCTGACGACCAAGCGGCCCTCCAGCACAGACGTGACCAAGGCGAAGGCACAGGCCGGCGACCGCCTCGCCAACACCGGTGGCGGCGACCACTCCGGTGCGATCGCGGCCGCCGGCGCCGGTGTGCTGGCGCTCGGCGTCGGCACGCTCGTCGTGCTGCGCCGCCGCAACGCCGGTGCCCACCGCGCCTGACGCGTGCGCACCCTCCGGCCCGGTACCCGCGCGGGTGCCGGGCCGGAGCCCGTCCGGGTGTTGAATGGTCCCCGACCAGGAGAGGAGCAGCGCGCGATGAAGGTCTTCCGGCTGGACGAGCTGGACGCGGAACGGGCCGCCCACCAGGGCTCCTACCTGCAGTTCCTCAAGGAGCGGAACATGTCCGCCGGCCTGTACGCGCTCGCCCCCGGCGAGACCGACACCCAGGCCCCGCACGCCCAGGACGAGATCTACCAGGTGATCAGCGGCCGGGCCGAGATCACCGTCGGCCGGGAGACCGCCACCGTGGGCCGCGGCAGCGTCGTCTACGTGCCGGCCGGGGTGCCGCACCGCTTCCACCACATCACCGAGGAGCTGCGCGTCCTGGTGATCTTCTCGCCGCCCGAGGACTGACCTCCGCCGGATAGGGTCGGCCGGGCGCGACCACCCGACACGAGGAGCGAGAGCAGTGGCCCTGACCGACGAACTCTGGTCGGCGATCGAGCCGGTCTACGAGGAGATCCTGGCCCACCCCTTCCTGGCCGGCCTCACCGACGGCACCCTCCCCCGGCAGGCCTTCCGCCACTTCGTGGTGCAGGACTCGCACTACCTGCGCGACTACGCTCGGGCCCTGGCCGTCTGCGCCGCCAGGGCGCCGCACGAGGCCGACGTGCGGGCCTTCGCCGACGACGCGGTGGGCGCGCTCGCCGCCGAGCAGGAGATGCACGGCGCGTTCCTCACCGCCTTCGGCGAGAGCGCCGAGCAGGCCGCCGCCGAACCGGTGCTGCCCACCACCCTCGCCTACACCAGCTACCTGCTGGCCACCGTGCACGGCGGCTCCTTCGCCGAGGCGGTCGCCGCGGTGCTGCCCTGCTACTGGATCTACGCCCGGGTCGGCGAGGAGCTGCTGGCGAAGTCCTCCCCCGACCCGCTCTACGCCAAGTGGATCGCCACCTACGGCGACGAGGCCTTCCAGTCGGTCGTCCGGCGGGTGCTCGACCTCACCGACCGGCTCGGCGAGGAGATCTCCCCGGCCGAACGGCGCCGGGCGGTACGGCACTTCAGCACCACCTCGCGCTACGAGTGGATGTTCTGGGACGCGGCCTGGCGGGGCGAGACCTGGCCGGTCTGACGGCCCCGTGAGGGATGACCCGGTGGTCGGCCTCGGGGTGATCTCCGGGTTCTCTCCGGGCCGCCGGCCCTCGATCGGCGTCCCGGTGCCGCCTACGATCGAAGCATCGGAAGCGAGCGGGAAAGCGGCGGACGGACCGGCGCCGAGCCCGAGGGGAGAGAAGGAACGGACATGGCCGAGCTCTGGAAGTCGCTGCCCTCGTGGGTGCGCAACATCGTCGTCCCGATCCTGGTGCTGATCCTGGCCTGGAACCTGATCTGGTTCGTGGTCGGCGTGGTCAGCTCGCTGATCGGATTCCTGATCAAGGTCCTGCTGGTCGTCGGCCTCGGCGCCGCGGTGGTGATCCTGGTCAAGAAGGCCGCCAAGAGCTGAGCCGGACAGCCCCCGGGCCCCGGACACCCCACGGTGTCCGGGGCCCGGGCGCGTCAGGCCGCGAGTGCGGAGGCCAGCTCCCACCGCGGCCGAAAGCCCCGGCCGGCGGCCTTCGCGGTGTCCAGCACCACGGGCCGGGCGAGCTGGTCCACGGCGTACGGGGTGAGTCCGGGCAGCAGGCCGCGGCGGGCCGCGAACTCGGCGGCGGCGGTCGGCACGTGGCCGATCCGCACCCGGACGCCCAGCCCGGCGAGCACCGTGCGGACGGCGGCGTCGCGGCGGTACGGCCGGGCGTCGGCGATGTTGTACGCGCCCGGCGCCCAGTCGGCGGCGGCCAGGCAGGCGTCGGCCAGATTCTGCACGGCCGTCAGGCTGAGCGGCACGTCCGGGCCGGGCAGCAGCAGGAGGCCGCGGCGGACCCGCTCCAGCAGGCGCGGCACCAGGTGCGGATCGCCCGGCCCGTAGACGGCGCGCGGCCGCAGCACCACGGCGCCCGCCGTCAGGGCCAGCCGGTCGGCGGCGGCCTTGGTACGGCCGTAGGCGTTGCGGTGGCCGCCGGCGGTGGGGTGGTCCTCCCGGACCAGGGCGCGGTCGGCGCGCGGGTCGTAGACGCTGGCGCTGGAGACGAACACCACGGGCCGACCGGCCGCGGCCTCCAGCAGCCGGGCGGTGCCGTCCACGTTGACGGCGTGCTGCTCGGCCTCGGCGGACGAGCCCGGCGGGTGGTCGCCGACGGCGGCGGCGCAGTGCACCACCAGGTCCGCGCCGGCCAGGTCGGGGGCCTCGGCGGCGGCGTCCCAGCGGACGTGGCGGCCGACCGGGCCGGGGCGGCGGCCCAGGCAGCGCACCTCGGCGCCGCCGGCCGCGGCCGCCCGGGCGACGTACGAGCCGCAGAAGCCGCTGGCGCCGGTCACGGCGATCCGGAGCATGCGGTCAGCCCTTCCGTACGAGCAGCGAGGAGTAGCCGGGCAGGGCGGCGCGCCGGTCCACCGAGGCCCGGACGACGACCGGCCGGTGCGGGGCCAGCGCGGTCAGGAAGTCGGTGAGCTGGGCGCGGGCGAGCCGGGCGCCGGGACAGGCGTGCGGGCCCGCGCCGAAGACCGCCTGGGCGGCCTGCGGGTCGGTGGGCCCGGTGCGGTGGGCGCCGGCCGCGTGCCGGGCGACCAGGACGAGCCGGTCGCCGCGGCCGATCGGGCAGCCGTCCGCGGTGCCGTCGCCGCCGGCGACCCGCGGCAGCAGCGGCGAAGGGGCCGTCAACCGGAGCAGCTCGACGGCGAGTTCGGGCGAAACCTCGTCCCACAGGCCGGCCCGGGCGCACCAGGCGGCGGCCCTGGGCAGCGCGGCGGTCGTGGTGTTGACCGCGGCGACCGCGAGCATGGCGTCCCGGCCTTGCGGCAGCAGGGAGTTGAGGTGCTCGGCGGCCGTCGTGGAGGTGCGCCGGGGCAGGCCCGGCAGGTGCTCCCGGGCGGCCTCGGCGGCTGCGTCGGCGCAGGCCCGGGCGAGCTGCAGCGGATCGGCGTCGGAGCCGGTGAGCGCGGCGGCGGTGGCCCCGGCGAGCTCCCGGACGACGTCCACCAGGTCGATCGTGCCGGTGAGTTCGCCCAGGCGGCGGTCGAGGACGGTCTGCCAGACCGGGCGGAGCCGTTCGGTGCCCTTCGCCCCGAACAGTTCGGTGAGGTCGCGGCGGGCGGCCCGGTGCTCGCCGCCGTCCTGGTCGAAGAGCAGTCCGCCGTCGGTCCGCCGGGCGGCGGCGCCGCCGGTGGTGCCCTCGGCGGTGCGGTCCAGCGGGACCCGGGTGAGCACCTCGCGGTACGCCTCGGCGCCGTGCACCAGCACGGTGCGGCCGAGGCGCAGCACCGGGCGGCGCCGGGTGGCCGCGAGCAGCGTGAACAGCACCGGATGGGAGCCCAGGTAGACCCTGCGGTCGAGCCGCCGGGCGGTGCGGTGGGTGCGGGCCCGGGCGGCCGTGTCCCCGGTCACCGGGCCAGCTCGCGGGCGCACAGCCGGGCGGCGGCGGCCCGGTCGGGCTTGCGGGAGCGGCCGGCCAGCGGCACCTCGCCGAGCAGCACGGCGTCGGGGCGGGCACTGCCCATCCGGGCGAGCGGGCGCTCCAGGTCGGCCCGCAGCCGCCGCGGGTCGGTGCCCCGGCGCGGCTGGACGAGGGCGACCAGCCGCTCGTCGCCGTCCCCGGCGGGCACGCCCACCAGCAGAGCGAGTTCGACACCGGGCAGGTGCAGGGCGGGCTCGTACAGACCCGGGTAGATGTTCTCGGCGCGGCGCAGCACCATGTCCTTGCAGCGGCCGGCGAGCACGATCCGGCCGTCGGCGTCCAGACGGGCGCGGTCGCCGGTGCGCACCCACGGGTCGGGGGGTTCGCCGAGGTAGCGGTCGCGGGCGGCGGCCCCGGAGAGCAGCAGTTCGCCGCCGTCGGCGAGCCGGGTGGTGACGCCGGGCAGCGGGTGGCCGAGCAGGTCGCCGTCGCCGTCGAAGGCGGACTTCTCGGCCTCCTCGACGGCCGCGGCCGGGAACAGCTCGGTGAGCGCGTACACGCCCCAGGCCTCGGTGGCGCCGGCCTGCTTGGCGCGGCGCAGCAGCTCGGCGGAGGCGGGGGCGGAGCCCGTCCAGACCCGGCCGGTGAGGTGGTCGAGGCCGCGCAGCTGCGGCGGCGTCAGATAGGTCTCGGAGGGTTCCAGGCGGCGGACCTGCCGGCCGAGCACCTTCGGCGAGCGGGCCGGCAGGGCGACGGTGGCACCGGCCGCCAGCGAGGGCACCAGGACGAAGAAGGTGCCGCCGAGCACGGCCTGCCCGGCCTGCGGGCGGACCAGCCCGGCGACGGCCCGCATCCCGGCGGCGACCGAGGCGCGGGTGTGCACCACGGCCCGCGGCGCCGAGGTGGTGCCGGAGGTGAAGACGATCACGGCGTCGCCGTCCCCGTCGTAGCCGGCGGGCGGGCGTCCGCCGGTGGAGCGCAGGGCGGGGGCGCAGCCGGGGCGGCGCGGACCGGCGGTGGCGACCGGGCCGAGCGTGTCCAGCCGGGGCAGTTCCAGCGAGGCGCGGCGGGCGAGGCCGCGGGCCCAGCCGGCCACGGCCTGCGCGGCGGCGTCGGCGACGACCAGGGCGGGGCGGGCCAGTTCGAGGCGGGCGACCAGCACGTCGGGACCGGCGGACGGGTCGAGGACGGCGGCGCGCAGGCCGAGCCGGTGTGCGGCGAGCATCAGGGCCAGGGCGCGCGGCCCGGGCCGGACGGCGACACCGAGGGTGTCCCCGGCGGTCAGCCCGTGGCCGTGGTGCAGCGCGGCGGCGTACCGGTCGGCGAGGTCGGCGATCTCGCCGCAGCGGGCCCGCACCCGGACGGAGCCGCTGCGGGTGCAGCCGAGGACGGCCGGGCGGTCCGCGCCTTCGCGCAGCACCCGGCTGAGGTGGTCGAGCACGTCCGGCTCCTTCATCGGGGGTCGACGGAGCGGCCACCGCTGCCCCGCTCCAGGTACCAGCGGGCGGTGCCGAGGACGCCGTAGGCGCGGATCCGGCGGGTGGAGTTCTGCACCACCATGTCGCGCTGCTGCACGATCGCGGTGGTGTGCCGGCGGACCCGGTTGATGAAGGTGCGGTCGGTCGGCGAGGGCCGGCGCGGCATCCCGCCGACCGCCTCGTACAGGGCCGCGGTGATCGCCATGTTGTTGCCCGCGTGCATCCGGTAGGGCACCAGGAAGCCGTGCCGGCGGTGGTGCGCGGGACGGATCCGGCCGAAGAAGGCACCCGTCACCACCAGGGCCCGGAACACCCGGCGGCCGACCGGCCCGTGCTCGTCGCGCCGGGCGGTGATGTGACCGCAGACCAGGCCGCGGGAGGCGAGCATCCCGGCGCGGGCGGCGGCCGTCCAGCCGGGTTCCGGCAGGCAGTCGGCGTCGGTGCGGGCGAGCAGGCCGGCTCCGTGCGCGATGGCGTGCCGGAACCCGGTGTCGACGGCGCAGCCGACGCCCTTCTCCGGCTCCACCAGGACGTGCACCGGGAAGGGCGCCCCGGCGGCGAACTCCTCGACCACGGCGACCGTCCGGTCGTCCGAGGCGTTGTCCACCACCAGCAGCGTGAAGTCGGTGTCCCGCTGCGCGGCCAGGGCGCGCAGGGTGCCGCCGATCCGGGCCTCCTCGCGGTACGCGGGGACGACCACCCAGAGCGCGGTCACGGCACCTCCCAGACCATCGTCATCAGGCTGACACCACCGCCGAGGCCGACCATCAGCACCCTGTCGCCGGAGGCGAGTCGGCCGTGGATCCGGTCGAGCTGGACGCCGAGGGTGGCGCTGGCCACGTTGCCCAGCTCGGGCACGGTCAGCACCAGCTTCTCCTCCGGCACCCCGGTGAGCTCCACGAAGCGCTCCAGGTAGGGCAGCGTCACCTGGTGCACCAGCACCCGGGCGTAGGCGTCCCAGCCGAGGCCGGTGCGGGCCGCCACCCGGGTCAGGATGTCGCCGCCGATCTTCTCGAAGACGCCGCGCAACTCCTTGCCGCCGCCCCGGAAGTAGCTGTACTCGTCGCCGCGCGGGTGGCGCGATCCGCCGCCGGGTATCCCGCCGACCGCCCAGTGCTCGGAGGCCGTCTCGGTCTCCACGTCGAGGATCCCGCCGCGCTCGACCGGCTCGACGACCACGGCCGCACCCGCGTCGCCGAAGGTGTAGCCGGCGAAGCCGTCCCGGAAGTCGGCCAGACCGGACGGGTCGCGGCGCATCGCCCGGCTGGGCGTCTCACCGGTGACCACCAGGGCGCGCCGGGCCCGTCCGGCGAGGATCATCGCGCGGGCCACGTCGATGCCGTTGATGAAGCTGTTGCAGGCGTTGGAGACGTCGAACGCGTGCGCCCGGGAGCCGAGTTCGGCCTGCACCAGGTGGGCGGTGGCGGGTTCGCAGACGTCCCGGGTGGCGGAGGCGTACACCAGCAGGTCGATGTCGAGCGGGTCGTACCCGGCGCCGTCGAGGGCGTTCCGGGCGGCGGCCAGGGCCAGCGTGGAGGCGTACTCGTCGTCGGCGGCGAAGCGGCGGGTCACGATGCCCGTGGCCTTCTCGAACATCCGCTCGGGGAGCCGGAGTCCGCTCCCCGCCACCACCTCGTCCTGGAGCTGTTGCGACGTCAGCACCCGGGCCGGCAGGCCGGCGCCCACCGCGGTGATGCCCACGCTCGGGAATCGAAGGTCCATGCCCGCCATGCTGCCGGGCACGGACGCCCACGGCCTGAGTACCCGTACTCAGGACCGGCCGGTGTTCCCCCCAACCTCCCTGCCGGGACGCGGCCGTGACATCCGTCATGCGGATCCCGGTGCGGCCGACACTGCCGGGCGACCCCCCGTCCACGGGATTCTCGATGCATCGGGAACAGGGCACCACCGACAACGGGGAGCGGACACCATGGCCACCATCACCACCACCGCGGCGATCGACACGACCGAGCAGACCGAGCGGACCGCGACGAGCGGCCGCAGCGAGGCCACCGCCACCAAGCTGGCGGCGCTCAGGCCGCTCGCGGTCGACGTCGCCGTCCCGCTCGGCGTCTACTTCGCCGCGCACAGCGCCCTCGGCCTCGGCCTGGTGCCCTCGCTGGCGCTCTCCAGCGCCGTCCCGGCCGTCCGCACCGTCGCCGGACTGCTCCGCGAGCGCACCCTCAACGGGCTCGCGCTGCTCATGCTGGTGGTCAACACCGCCGGCATCGCGCTCTCCGCGATCAGCGGCGACCCACGGCTGATGCTCGCCAAGGACGGCGCGATCAGCAGCATCATCGGTATCTCGATCATCGTCTCGGCCTTCGGCCGCCGCCCGCTGATGACCGCCGGCCTCAAGCCCTTCATCGTCAAGGGCATCGCCGCCCGGGACGCCGCCTGGGACCGGCTGGCCGCCGGCTCGGACGTCTTCCGCCGCCAGGAGCGCACCTTCTCGCTCGTCTGGGGCTCCGTCCTGGTCGCCGAGTGCGTCGCCCGGGTCGTCGGCGCCTACACCCTGCCGGTGGAGACCATGGCCTGGCTCGGCACCGTCTTCCTGGTCGCCGCGATCGGCGTCGGCATCCTCGCCGGCAACAAGGTCGCCGAGCGGATCGCCGAGCAGGTCGTCGCCGACGCCGAGTGACCCGAACGCCCCCGCCGAGCAACCGACCACCAGCCGCACCACGACCACGGGGACCGACCGCCATGCGCGCCGAGGGCATCGACTACGACACCGGCTTCACCCCGACGGGCAGTCCTCCCGGCCGCACTTCGCCCCGGCCGAGGTCCGCGCCGAGATGCGCAGCATCGCCGAGGACCTGCACGGCACGGCCGTCCGGATCACCGGCGCCGACCCGGAGCGGATCGCCCTCGCCGCCGAGCACGCCGCCGCGCACGGCCTGGAGGTCCGGTTCGCGCCCTTCCCCTGCGGCCTGGACGAGCGGGCCATGCGGCCCGTCCTGCCGGACTGCGCCCGCCGCGCCGAGCGGCTGCGGGCCGCCGGCGCCGAGGTGGTCCTCGTCCTCGGCTGCGAACCCACCCTCTTCGCCGACGGGTTCCTGCCCGGAGCCGACCTCGGCGAGCGGATCGCCACCCTCCTCCGCCCCGGGACCCGGCAGGCCGAGCCCGCCGCGACCGCCCGCCTCGACGCCTTCCTCGCCGACACCGCCGCCGCCTGCCGCGCCGCGTTCGGCGGCCGGATCACCTACGCCTCCGGCGTCTGGGAGCGGATCGACCGGACGCCCTTCGACCTGGTCGCCGTCGACGCCTACCGGGACGCCCACAACGCCGCCCGCTACCGCGACGAGCTGCGCGCCCACCCCGCCCACGGCAAGCCGGTGGCCGTCACCGGGTTCGGCTGCTGCACCTACGCCGGTGCGGGCGAGCGCGGCGGCCTCGGCCGGGACGTGATCGACCGCACCGCCCAGCCGCCCGCCGTCCGCGCCGGACTCGTCCGCGACGAGCAGGAGCAGGTGCGGTACCTGCAGGAGGCTGCTACCGGTCTTCGAGGAGGAGGGCGTGGACTCCGCCTTCTGGTTCAACCGGGCCGGCTACCGCGCCCCGCACCGCCCCGGCGACCCGGCCCACGACCTCGACCTCGGCTCGTACGGCGCGGTCGCCCTGGAGGACGGCGTCAGCCGCCCCAAGGCCGTCTTCACCGCCCTCGCCGAGGCCTACCGGGCCTGACCCGGCCCGCCCGCCCCCGGA
Organism: Kitasatospora sp. NPDC093679; assembly: GCF_040683455.1. Taxonomy (NCBI): domain Bacteria; kingdom Bacillati; phylum Actinomycetota; class Actinomycetes; order Kitasatosporales; family Streptomycetaceae; genus Kitasatospora; species Kitasatospora sp. NPDC093679. The sequence continues at coordinate 24,054 of NZ_JBFBDW010000017.1, read as the reverse complement.
CACGCAGCAGCCCGCCCCGCCGCACACCGCGGCCGGGCGGGCTGCCGCCGTGCTCAGCCCTCCGCGCCCTCCTGGACGGGGATGGCGTGGCTCACCGCGCGCCCGGCGGCGGCCACCGGCTCGGCCGGAGCCTGCTGCTGGCCCATCGCGGCGAGCAGCTGCCGGGCCAGACCGAGACCCGTGCCGCCCATGGTGAGCGCCTTGGCCATCATCTCGCCCATGCCCTCGGCGCCGTTCAGCAGCACCATGTGCTCGACGTTGCCGAAGGCCTCCGCACCGGCCCGGACGATCTCCGGCCAGTTCTCCGCCAACTGCTGCGCGACGACCGCCTCCTGGTTCTCCGCCAGGGCAGACGCCCGCGCCTTGATCGCCTCCGCCTCGGCCAGGCCGAGCGCACGGGCCGCCTCGGCCGCCGCCAGGCCCTTGGCCTCCGCGGCCGCCGCCTCGGCCTGGCCGGTCGCCCGGGTGGCCTCGGCCGCGGCCAGACCGCGGGCCTTGGTGGCCTCCGCCTCCGCGGTGGCGGCGATCTTCACCCGGTTCGCCTCGGCCGCGGCCTTGAGCTCGGTCTCCCGGGCCAGCGCCTCGGCCGCCGAGATCCGGGCGTCGCGGTCGGCCTGCGCCTTCGTCCGGGTCTCGTACGCCCGGGCGTCGGCCGGCTTGCGGACGTCCGCCTGCAGCTGCTGCTCCTTGCGGTCCGCCTCCAGCTCGGCGACCTTGGTCTCCTGGACGACGACCTCCTGCCGGGCCGCGGCCTGCGCCAGCGGACCGGCCTGGAACGCCCGGGCCTGCGCCGTCTCCAGCTCGGCCTGGTAACCGGCCTGCTGGATGCCCGAGTTGCGGGTGGCCTCGGCCTTGCGGGCGAAGGCCTCCTGCTCGGCCTCGGTGGCCCGGCGGTCCGCCTCCGCGGCCGCGATCCGGGCGTCCCGCTGCACCGCGGCGGCGTGCGGGGCGGCCAGGTTGGTGATGTAGCCGGTCGGGTCGAGGATCTCCTGGATCTGCAGCGAGTCGATGATCAGGCCGAGCTTCTCCATCTCGCTGCCGGACGCGGCCCGGGTCTCCCCGGTCATCCGCTCCCGGTCACGGATCATGTCCTCGACCGTCAACCCGCCGACGATGGAGCGCAGATGGCCGGCGAAGACGTTGTGGACCCGGTGGCCCATCATCTTCTGCTGGTCGAGGAAGCGGCGGGCGGCATTGGCGATCGACACCGGGTCGTCGCCGACCTTGAAGATCACCACGCCCTTGACGTGCACCGGGATGCCCTGCGACGTCACGCACTCGACGTCCAGCTCGGCCTCGTTGAGGTCCAGCGAGAGCCGGCGCACCACCTGGACACCGGGCAGCACCAGCGTGCCGCGCCCGGTGACGATGCGGAACCCGAGCCCGTCCGCGACCCCTTCGGAGCGGTGCCGGGATCCGGAGATGATCAGTGCCTCGTTCGGTTCGGCGACCCGCCACATGAGCTTGAAGAGCACGACCAGGACGGCGATGGAAGCCACGACGGCCCCCGCGATGCCGATCAACATCGGCTGATTCCCCCTTCAGGGCACGCCGGTGTCCCGTGGCTGCGCTCTGGTGTGCAGGAAGGCGCGGTAGCCGGCGGCAGCAGGAGATTCTGCGCCTGTCGTGATCGCGGGGGAAGGGCCCGGCGGCCGTGTTTCGCCCAGGAGTGCGTCAAGATTCCGTCAAAGGACCGCCGCGACGTACACCGTGCGCGGCGGCTGGTACTCCACGACCACCACCGGGGTGCCCACCGCCAGCTCCTCGCCCGGCACCGCCGGATACGCCAGGAAGGCCTCCGTCCCGCGCCGTTCGGGGACGAACACCATCACCTCGCCCACCAGCCCCGGCCCCGTCCGCCCGGTCACCCGCCCTGTGCTGCCCACCATGCCGGCCAGTCTGCCGTGCCCGTCCACTGGCCGGAACCCGTCTGGACCTGCCACGACGCTGCCGCTACGGTGTTGACGTCTTGCTGCAGGCATCCGCCTGCAGCCAACGGGAGCTCGGAGCACCGGGCTGAGAGGGCGCTGAAAGGTCCGCGGTACACGGACCGACCGCTGCGCCGACCGCAGGAACCTGACCGGGTAATGCCGGCGTAGGGAGTAGAGGGTCTCATGACCACCTTTGAAGCACAGCCGCAGTCTGTCTCCGACCGGGGCGTCAGCAGCGCGTCCACCGGCTACCCGACCCCGGCCTGGCGCAAGGCCCACCGCGAGGGCAGCCGCCCCGACCTCCGGGTGCCGTACCGGGAGGTCCTCCTCACCAACGGCCGCACCGTCCCGCTGTACGACACCTCCGGGCCGTACACCGACCCCTCCTACGAGCCCGACGTGCGGCGCGGCCTGCCCGCCCTGCGCGACGCCTGGATCCGCCAGCGCGGCGACGTCGAGGAGTACGAGGGCCGCGAGGCCCGCCCCGAGGACGACGGCATCAAGCACACCTCGCCGCGCGGCGGGAACCTCCGCAACCTCGACGCGGTCTTCCCCGGCCGCCCGCGGCGCCCGCTGCGCGGCCGGGCCGGCGCGGCCGTCACCCAGCTCGCGTACGCCAAGCAGGGCGTGATCACGCCCGAGATGGAGTTCGTGGCGCTGCGCGAGGGGCTCGCCCCGGAGTTCGTCCGCGACGAGGTCGCCCGCGGCCGGGCCGTCATCCCGGTCAACGTGAACCACCCCGAGGTCGAGCCGGCGATCATCGGCACCAACTTCCTGGTGAAGATCAACGCCAACATCGGCAACTCCGCGGTCACCTCCTCGATCGAGGAGGAGGTCGAGAAGATGACCTGGGCGACCCGCTGGGGCGCCGACACCGTCATGGACCTCTCGACCGGCCGCAACATCCACACCACCCGCGAGTGGATCCTGCGCAACTCCCCCGTGCCGATCGGCACCGTGCCGCTCTACCAGGCGCTGGAGAAGGTCGACGGCCGGGCCGAGGACCTCAGCTGGGAGGTCTACCGCGACACCGTCGTCGAGCAGTGCGAGCAGGGCGTCGACTACATGACCGTGCACGCCGGCGTGCTGCTGCGCTACGTGCCGCTGACCGCCCGCCGGAAGACCGGCATCGTCTCCCGCGGCGGCTCGATCATGGCCGCCTGGTGCCTGGCGCACCACGAGGAGAACTTCCTCTACACCAACTTCGAGGAGCTCTGCGACATCCTCGCCGCGTACGACGTCACCTTCTCGCTCGGTGACGGCCTGCGCCCGGGGTCGATCGCGGACGCCAACGACGAGGCCCAGTTCGCGGAGCTGCAGACGCTCGGCGAGCTCGGCCGGATCGCCCGCGAGCGCAACGTCCAGGTGATGATCGAGGGCCCGGGCCACGTCCCGATGCACAAGATCAAGGAGAACATGGACCTCCAGAAGGAGATCTGCGACGAGGCGCCCTTCTACACCCTCGGCCCGCTCACCACGGACGTCGCGCCCGGCTACGACCACATCACCTCGGGCATCGGCGCCGCGATGATCGCCTGGTGGGGCACCGCCATGCTCTGCTACGTCACGCCCAAGGAGCACCTGGGCCTGCCCAACCGGGACGACGTGAAGACCGGCGTCATCACCTACAAGATCGCCGCCCACGCGGCCGACCTCGCCAAGGGCCACCCCGGCGCCCAGGCCTGGGACGACGCGCTCTCCGACGCGCGCTTCGAGTTCCGCTGGGAGGACCAGTTCAACCTGGCCCTCGATCCCGAGACCGCCCGCGACTTCCACGACGAGACGCTGCCCGCCGAGCCCGCCAAGACCGCGCACTTCTGCTCCATGTGCGGGCCGAAGTTCTGCTCGATGAAGATCAGTCGAACCATCACAGAGAAGTACGGCGATGGTGCCCCTGAGCCCGAGTACGACGCGGAGGCCGTCGAGGGCATGAAGGCCAAGTCGGAGGAGTTCGCGGCCCAGGGCAACCGGGTCTACCTGCCGTTGGCCGACTGACGGCGGACCGCTGACCGCGCTGTCCTGGGGAGGCGGAGGGGGCTTCCCAGGGCAGCGCTTCGGCCCAGCGCGACGGGTCACACGGGCGCGGCGGCGAGGAGGTCGGTGGCGCGGTCCGCTGTGAGCACGCCGAGGAGGTAGCCGTCCTCGTCGACGACGGGCCAGACCGTCAGGCGCTTGATCCGCATCGCGATCGTGGCCAGGGCCAAGCCCATGGTCGGCCACGTGAACGGTCCGCGCTGGTGCGCGGTGGTGCTGATCGCGGTTCGCTCGGTGTACCAGGAGCGGGTCAGGAAGGGGTGGAGTCCGGTGCGGGTGACCAGTCCTTCGCACCGGCCGTTGTGGTCGCGGACGAGCAGGTACTCCACGTGGGCGCTGCGGAAGATGTCGTTGGCCTGGTCGACGGTGCTGTCATCGGCTATCTGGTATTCGCAGGGATCCATGGCGTCGGCGACCGTGAGGCCGTGGCCGAGCCGTGCCGACTGCGGAGGGTGAGCGGTCACGGTGTCCACCGTTCCCGTCTCCGGCCGCCCGTTCGGGGCCGCCGGGCCGTCATTCACCCAGAACGAAGCCGGAACGGGTACCGGAATGCGGGATGCCCTGGATGTCTTCGAGGCTACTCCTGTGGCGGGCGGCCCGGGGAAGAGCGCTGCGGAGTACCGTGGGAGACAACCGAGGACATTCCGTACACCGGCATCAGCGCCGGCGTCGCCCTGGGTCATGATTGGTCCCTCGTGGACCGGACGGGCGGCTCCCTCATGATGCCGATCCCCCTCCCTGAGCCCCCCTCTCCCGAACCGTGGTCGGTGCCCGGTGTCCCGCTGCTGCCGCGCCTGATACTGGAACCGACCATGTCGCGGGAGGGCGTCTTCGACGGTGCCTGGTGGCCCCGCTCGAACCACGTCCTCGCAGAGCTTCCGGACCTGATCACCGCGCTCGGCGCCCACCTCGGACGCATCATCCGGGCCGGCCTCGACACCTCGGCCTGGGACGGCGTGCCCCAGTCCGTCGTGGCGAACGGCTCGGCGGTCCGAATCAACTGGTTCGCCGGCAGCGATGCGACGATCAGCCTCACACGGGGCTTCCAGGACCACTTCCTGCTGCTGGTCGTACCACCCGGCACCGCCCCGGACACGGCAGCCTCGGCGATGGCCGGAGCCTCATCGACCGGTAACCACACCCCGGCAGCAGAACTCCTGCTCGGCTGACCGACGTCCGTCATCGCACCCGGCCCGATTCACGGCTGGAGCCGTCCTCGATGGAGATCGGCAGAAGCATCAATGAGAAGTCCGGCATCGGCGAGGCCGCGCCGGAGCACGACGAGGCGGCTGTTGAGGACAGGAAGGCGCGTTTCATGGAGCTTTATCGAGGCCGGTAACCTGGCCCTGACTTAGGCTCCTCGCGGGTTGTCGATTTGGCGCCCAAGTTGGGGCTTTTCTTCTGTCACAACTCGCTTCACCTATGCCAACATCGCTGGTCAGCACAGCATGACGAGAGCCCCGACTTCCATTGCGATACGCGTCGGAAGCCGGGGCCCTTTGTTGTGCTGCTTGAGCTACCGGACGGCGGGGCCTTGTCCGGACCGCCAGTCGTTGATCCGCTTCCGGATGCTGGGGACCATGGGCAGGTCATCCACGTCCTCTGGGCTGAACCACGCCACCTCGAACGACTCGTCGGACGCATGCAGCGTTCCACCGGTGGGCCGCGCAAGCAGACAGATGGAGAACTCCTGGCGGACTTCGCCGTCGTCGTACGCGAAGACGTGGCCAGGGTTGGTGTAGGTGCCCACGATGCCGGTGATCTCGACGTCAATACCGGTCTCTTCGTAGGTCTCCCGGATGCCGCAATCTGCGAGAGACTCGCCCAGCTCCATCTTTCCGCCGGGCAGTGCCCACATGCCGTTGTCCGTTCGCCGCTGGAGCAAGATGCGGCCGGCCTCGTCCACTACGACCACGGAAGCCGCGGGGACCAGGCTGTTGGGCTCGGGTGCGTTCGGGTCGTCTTCGTAGTCACGCCTGGCCACTCTGAGCCACCTCCCAGATGTTCCGTCCACGGCTCCACAGCTCTTCGACATGGTCGGCGAACCGGTCGAACATGCCGTCGGCCTGGGTACGCCGCAGGTGCATCATCGGCGAGTCGTGGCCGACTCTGCGGGCGAGGATCGGTGTCACGATCATCTCGTCATCGAAGCGGAAGACGGACAGGTTCACGTGACCGGTCTCGAAGCGGCCCTCGATGTTGCCGACCTCGCGGAGCCGCTCCAACTCGCTGATGGTCACCGCGATACGGGTGGAGAGAGTGAGCGGAACGCCCTCCTCGGCTTCGCGCGCCCTGGTGGTGGGGCTGTCGGGATCGCCGATCAAGAATCTGACCCGGCACCCGGTCTGCGCCTTGCGGCGCAGTGCTCCGGCGAGGTTGGCCTGCTCAAGCCACAGGAAGTAGTTGGTGTAACCCGCGAAGGTCAGTTCGTGCTGTGCCTTGGTGATGAGCGAACGCCAGAGCGAAGCCGGCGCGGCCGACCGGTACGGGAAGACCTGGATGACCTCCCGGTCGGGTCCGGTCTTGAGTGCTGAGCGGACGGCAGTGGGCCACAAGGCGGCTTCCTCCTCACCTAACGCCTCGCAGGCCGCCCATCGGTGCCGGGCGTGGGGGATGCGGCTGGGGTCGGCGATCCATCGGCTGACTGTCTTACCGTCGACGCCGCATGCCTCTGCGAGCTGTACTTCGGTCATCTTGGCACTCGCCAATGCGCGGCGAAGACCGTGGTTCATAGTTCGCCTCCGTGGTCCATGAGGGACGGGACGAACCATAACGGCGAAGCGTCCCAAACGTCCTGGAAACGCGGTGGGAACGGCCTGACATGCAGCGCAGTATCGGAGCGTGATCGAGGGTCAGCTCAATGTGAGCGCGCGCTCGCTGGACGATCACGCCTATCGACAGCTGGAGGGGGTTGGCCGTGCAGATCAGTCCGACGAACACGGCGTCGTTCCCGGTGCCACACGAGTGGGACGTTGAACCGGACTTCTCCGCCGTTCCCCCGGCCCGCCGCTTGATCCTGGAGATTGCCCGCTTCTGGAAGGTCCCACTGTCGGACGACGCCTTGCACGATGTGGAGCTGTGCGCCAGCGAGGTACTCGCCAACGCCATCGAGCACACTGGCCAGCGCTGCCGGGTCAAGGTTCGCTGGACAGGCGAGCGGCTCCGAGTCGAGGTCGCGGACGCAAGCCTCCGCCTGCCCGACCCTGGCGCGGCGCCCGACCCGATCACCGGCGGTCGGGGCCTGCTGCTGGTCGAGACCCTCGCCCATTCATGGGGCTGGTACCCGCAAGGCGCGGGGAAGGTCGTCTGGTTCGAGTGCGCCGCCGACCAGCACCTGACAGGGGATAGCCGCCTTGCGGCCCTCGTACGCGTTGCTCACAACCAGGCCGCCGACCACCTGACGCGTTCGGCCTGAGCCTCCTAGGACACCGTCCGGACCGGCAGGACCGCCGGAAAGGACGGACGGTGCCGGCCAACCCCATTCCACCGAGCGATGGCCGACACCACCTGCGTTCCCACCTTCATCGAAAGGGGCACCGCAATGACCAGCATCCACCAACTCGCGCTCACCAAGGGTGAGGCGAGCGAAGTCCGGGCACTGCTCGACGGGCTCAGCACTGATCCGAAGCTGACCGAACAGTACGCCCTGCTGGACCAGGCGCACGTCTTGTCGCACGGTCTGCCGTCCCGGGTCCGTCGTACGTTCTACGAGTTCAAGCGGTACGAGAAGGACTCGGTTCTGTACGTCACCGGCAGCCCCGTGCTGGCCGAAGGGCCGGGGCCCACCCCGACCACCTACGTCGAGGAACAGCCAGGCTTCAAGCTCAACGACGCCCAGATCCTCCACGCCCTGTACGGCTCGCTGCTGGGTGAAGCGATCGGCTACACCTCCCAGCGTGGCGGTTCGTGCTTCAACTCGATCGTGCCGATTCCGGACCTGGCGGAGATCCCCAACTCCAGCTCCGGCAGCGCGCACGACTTCGGGTTCCACATCGAGGACGCCTTCCACCCCACCCGGCCTGACTTTCTCGGCCTGGCCTGCATGCGCAACGACGAAAAGGCCGGCACCACGGTCTCCAGCATCGACGGTGTCGCCGAGGTCCTGAACGCTGACGAGATCGAGTTCCTCTTCGAGCCGCGGTTCAAGATCGGGCACAACCCGATCCACTACACCACTGGCGTGGTGATCGAGGAACGGCAGCCCGTGTTCTTCGGTCGCAAGGACCGGCCCTACGTGCGGGTGAACTTCGCGGCCCTCGACTGGTCGGCGCTCATGGGCTGGGAGCGGGCGGTGCTGACCAAGCTGCTCGCCCACTTCGAGGCGCGCAAGGTCACGCTGACGCTGGGCAGCGGCGACTACGTCTACGTCAACAACTACACGACGGCGCACGCCAGGGACGCGTACCAGCCGTTGCCGCCCGGCGAGTCCCGGTGGCTCTCGCGGCTGTGCTTCGCGAGTGACCTGCGGCAGTCCAGCGCGCGGCGCGAGAGCGTGACGAGCCGGGCGATTTCGGCCTGATCCTCGCCCCGACACGGGCGGCGGCCTGCTTCGATCGGCTGAGGCGGGCCGCCTGCCCACGACCCTAGGAGGAGCCTTGGCACACAGGGACTTTGTCCACCACGCCGACGGCGAAGAACTGAGCTGTACTGCCTACACCCCGGCGTGCAGCGAGAGGCCCGAGCGTGTGGTGATCATGCACGGGGCAGGAGCCGGCAGCAAGCAGCGGAACCTTCCGCTCGCACAGGACTTCGCGAAGGCCGGGTTCCACTCTCTGGCCTTCGACTTCTCCGGGCACGGCCAGAGCACCGGAAGATTGGAATTGCTGAGCCTGGAGCGCCGGTTCCTGCAAGCCCGCAGCGTCATCGAGGAATTCGTGCCTGACGGGCCGGTGACGCTGGTCGGGTTCAGCATGAGCGGCCAGACCATCGCCGACCTGGTCGAGCACTTGGGCGAGCGCGTCACCACCATCGTTCTCGGAGCGCCAGCCGCATACGGGGCCGAGGCGTGGAAGGTCCCGTTCGGCTCCGGCTTCACCGAGCTCATCCGCGCGCCCCACAGCTGGAGGGGAAGCCCGGTCTTCGACACCTACGCGCGGTACACGGGTCGCGCCGTGCTGATCGTTCCCGACCAGGATTCGGTGATTCCGCCCGGGGTCACCTTCCGCATCGAAGCCGCGCTTCGCAAGCGGGCGACCTTCGACCGGCTCATGTTCCCCGACTCGCAACACACGCTGGGGCTCTGGCTCGCCGAGCACCCGGACGACCGACGGCGGGTCGTCGAGCTCTGCACTCCGTAGCGCAGCCTTGGCCCAACACGGCCCGTAGAACTCCATAGCAGCCGGACCACCCTTGACCTTGGCGGGAGCGGGGTGGTCCGGCTCGGGCTTCTGTTCAGACAACCCTGATGCCGATGGTATCGGGGCCTTCGGCATGCCTTGGAACGGGTTTATGACGGGAGGTCATCGGTGGTGGGAGAGGTGCGCACGACTGGCGGTCAGGAACGGGCAGGCGGGGGACCACTCCGGCCGGGCTCCCCGATAGCTGCCGAGAGTAGGGGCGGGCGGGTTCGGTCAAGCCCGCACGTACGGGCCTGTACCTGACGGACGGCGGCGAGCGGTGCGGGCTTGACGGGTTCCGTCCGCCCCGGATCATCGAGCAGCGGGGAGCCCGGACGAACGGCGAGCAACCATCGGCCTGGACCTGCCCCGGCAGGGCCGGACAGCTTGTCCGGCTTCTCCTGGACCCTGTTGACCGCCAGGTGTTCTGTTGCGCCGCCAGCGGGGCCGCCCAAAGCGGGGCGCCAGACAGGAGCGACGGGCGGCGACGCGGCGGCGCGCGGCCCGCCTCTGGCGGGCCGCCCTTGATCCAGTAATGAAACTTTGAACACGCCTTCCCTCCCTCTCCCGTTGACCTCGATCCGGGCCGTCCGCTGCTGGCCGTGCGACTGCTGCTTCTTGTTGTCCTGATGGTCTGTCGGCGGCCTGGTCGCCGCCCTGTCCTTCACTGTTTACCCACCGATCGGTCGGGGACTTGGCTTCAACTGCTCGACCTGGCCAAGCCCTTACCGCTCGCTGGCCGCTGGCTGGACTCGACCGAGCTTGGTCACGAACTGGTAACGCTTCGGGGCTCGATGTCTGAATCGGCACTCCAGCCGGACTTGGGCGGATGGAGAGACTTTTACGCCGGTGCACGCCGCACGAAAGGGGGCTCGGACGACATGTCACACGGATGCGCTCGCGGACACCTGTATGAGTGATCCCCAAGTGGAGGGCTGTGACCTGGCGCAAGGTCGGCTCGATGCGTCGGGCCCTGCCGGCCGGACGGTGGGTCCACGCGGGTCGCTGAAAGAAGTTGGGCCGACCGGTCACACCGGCCGATTTCCCGCCATCTATGGAGGTTGCCTGCTGGGTCAGACGGACGGAATGGGAGGAATAGGGGCATGTCGGATATGAGGGAAGGGTTGGCGGATTCTGTCCACAGGCTGTGCAGGGCGTACTGGTCGCTCCGGTCGGCAGGGGCCTCTATCTGGAATTCCCGGCCGAACCAAATCGTGGATCGGGGTGCACTGTGAGTTGTATGTGCGATGGATTCCGCGGAGCGGGATCGGGAGGAGCGTTTCTCCCACCTTGCGGGATCCGGCCGACCCGAGTGTGTGTTCGCGCTGCTGTCGGCGGCATGGTGAACCTTGATGACCGCTGGCCTGCGGGTTTGGATCACCTTGATGGCTTGATCACGGATCGGTCGCGACACCTTGATGGGAGGGGTTATCGAAACGTTGTAAACCGGGGCGGATTTATCAAGGAGTCCGTCAAGGTGTGCGGGGTTGAGTGTCGTAGCCAACCGGCCGCGGGTCCTTCTCACCACCCGGCTAGTCGGCCGGGCGGCAGGGCGTGAAACTAACCGGTTTTCTCACCGGCGCCCGTTGCGGATTTGTTACCGACAGTGCGGGGGCTTGGGGAGAGAAGTGGTGAGTTTTGCAGGGTTTAGTACGGGCGAGCGAAGCAACTTCGACATGCGGGGGAAAGGAATCTGATGCACGGCGATATCAGCCGTCTCATGGAAATGCTGGCTCGGATCGGCGGTCAGGTGGCCGACCTAAACGACGAAATGGCCCGGCTCAGCGAGAGGTTTGCTCGAATTGCGCCAGCTGCCTCCGAAACTGTTCCTGCTGTTCCTGGAGCTGCTGAACCTGGGTGGCAAGTCCGGTGACCAGATCAGTGATCTTGGCGAGGTCGGCGGCGGACACCTCGATGGTTTCGCCGCCCACCTCGGCCTGCTCGGCGGCGGCTTCCGGCCGGGGCTTGGCGCGCACGAACGTGCCGACACCTTGGACGGCGTAGACGAGGTTCTCTTCGCGCAGGACGCGGACCGCGCTGCGGGCGGTCATGTTGGCGATGTTGAACCGCTTCTCGATCTCCGAGAGGGCGGGCAACTTGTCGCCGGCCTTCAGGCGACCTTCGGCGATGTCCTGGCGTAGGGCGTCGGCGGCCTTTTGGTAGGGCGCGCGCTCCTCGTCGCTTCTCCGGTTCATGCCGCCAGGGTAGCCCCCGCTAGCACACCCAAGCCTTGTGGCATCTGAAATTTCCCACCGCTCGGCACAATCACGCCCGCCGCACTGCTAGGTCTGCTTGACAGTGATCGGTGGGTCCGTGCTACAACCTACCTAGCACCGCTTAGCTGTCTAGCAGGGTCCGGTGTCCTCCGTCCCCTCCACCTCCCACCTGGAGTCCTCATGGCCCGTATCACCATCCGCCCCGACCTGTCCGGCACGACCCACATGGTGGCCGTGCCGCCGGTGCCGAAGTTCGCCGACGCCGCTACCGGGCAGGTCGCCACCGACCGCGAGACCGGCGTGAACCTCTACACGGTCCAGCTCCTGGAGACGTTCGAGGCGACCGCTCAGCTGATCAAGGTGACCGTGCCGGAGACCGGTCTCGACGCAGGTCTCGTGCCCGGTGCGATCGTGCGCCCGGTCGGCCTGACCGCCACCCCGTGGGCGAATCTCTTCAACGGTCAGGTTCAGTCCGGTGTCGCCTACCGCGCTGCGGCCCTGGTCCCGGCCGTCCCGGCCGCTGCGGCCTCCGCGCCGAAGGCCAAGGCGTCCACCGCTGAGCCCGTCGCCGCGTCGTGACCGCCCGCCCCGCCCGTGTCGTCGGGCCCGTGGACTCCTCGTCTGCGGGCCCGGCCCCGGCGGTCTATCCGCTGCCCGCGCCGGACGACGACTCCCGCTTCTCCCTCGGCCTGGTCCTGGACCTCGCGGCCGTCCTCGCCGAACACGGCTACCCGCCGATCACCTCCGGCGCGGACCTCCTGAACCTACAGCAAGCCCTCTTCGGCTTCCTCTACACCCTGGACGTGACCTGATGAACCTCTCCACCCCGGTCCCCGACTCGGGGCCGCTGACCTTCTGGCCGTGGCTGCCATACGCCGCCGGTGCGCTCGCCCTGGCCCTGTTCGCCTGGCTGCTCGTCATCTGCGGCCGGTACCTGATGGCCGACAAGGGCACCCGCGTCAGCATCCGGCAGGCATGGCGCATCCGCCGGACCTGGCCGCGCCTGGCCCGCAACCTCGGCCTGGTCACCCTCGACCGCACCCCCACCTTCCTCCAGGCCCTGGCCGCTTCGGCGGACAAGAACGGCGGTAAGCCCGAACCCAAGGTGCTCACCCCGAAGCTGTCCACCACCGTGGACCAGTACGGCGTCATGGTCACCGTGAAGACCGTGGCCAAGGTCGGCTTGGCCGAGTTCCAGAAGCACGCCGACCACTTGGCCGACGCCTGGGCCTGCACCCGCGTGTCCATCAACCCCGGCAAGCCCGGAAACCTACGCATCCGCGCCGTCCGGGACGAACCCCTCCTCATCCCCTACACCTTCACCCCCGACGGCACGCCACCGGCCGACCTCTCGGTGTGGGACCTGGGCATCGACGAGTACGCCCTCGCCACCGTGCTGCGCATGTCCAACGTGCCCGGCCTGTGCGTCGCGGGCCTGCCCGGCTACGGCAAGACCAGTCTGATCAACAAGCTGATCGCCACCCTCGCCCCGTCCGAGGCGGTGCAGTTCGCCGTGGCCGACGGCAAGGTGTCCGAAGCCCACGAAGGTGACTACGCGGACGTGGTTGACCGGCTGTTCGCGTTCGTCGGTGACGACCTGGAGGCCGCGAACAAGCTGTTCACCCGCCTCGTCGACCTCCGGCGCGCGCGATCCTCATGGGTCCGCCGTGCCCTGGGAGGGCCGAACATGTGGGCCGCTCACAAGTGGGGCACCGGCCCGATCAAGGCGTGGCCGCTGGTCGTCCTGGTCATCGACGAGGCCCACACCTACTTCCGCGACTACAAGGGCTCCGACACCGCCACCAAGCGTCTCGCGGCGCTCACCGCCGACAACGCCCGTCTCGTCGAGGACCTGGTGAAGAAGGGCCGCTCGGTCGGCATGGTCGTCATCGTCGCCACGCAGAAGCCGACCGGCGACGCCATCCCCACCTTCATCCGCGACGTGTGCCCGGTGTCGCTCTCCTTCGCCCAGAAGACCAGCGAATCCGCAGTGGCCGCGCTCGGTGAGGACATCCGCAACTGGCCCGACGCCAACCCGGTCACCATGCAGGACCCCGGATTCGTCGGCGTCGCCACCATGGCCCGCCAGGGACACGAAGGCTTCACCCGCATCCGCATCCCCGAGGTGCTGCCGACCGACGTTGCCCGCATCGCCGCCGACACCGCCCACCTGACGGCCGACCCCATGGAACTCCTTGAATCGCTCCTCGGCCCGAACATGTGGAAGGACTCCAGCCTCCTCAAAGGCAACGACCTCACCCCGACCGCCTGACCCCACCATGCCTCCAAGCCACACGCCAGAAAGGAGAATCGGCGATGACCGCCACCACCGCACACGGGCCCGGCCCGGCTGACACCAGCGCCTTCACCCGGCACACCATCACCGCCGTGATGGCGGTTATCGCAGCCCTCGCCTTCGTCTTCTCCTTCGGCAACATCTGGGCCCTCGCCCTGCGCCTCGGCATCCCTCGCCCGATCGCCCCGCTGATCGGCCCGATGGTCGACCTCTCCGTTGTCGGCCTCCTCGTCGCCCTGTACCACCTCACCCTCAAGGGCACTGACCCCGCACACCTCGCACCCGCCCGCCGGCTGATGCACCTGTGCGGCGCGCTCACCCTCGCCCTCAACATCGCCGAACCCATCGTCGCCGACCACTGGGGCCGCGCCGCCCTCGACGCCGTCGCCCCCACCCTCCTCCTCGGCTGGGGCGCCGTCGGCCCCGCACTCCTCTCCCACCTCCACACCCCGCCCGCCCCCGCCGAAATCGGCCTCCTCTCTGTCAACACCAATCTGATGACCGGCATCACCGACAACCCCGAGGACACCGCCCCTGACACCTCCGCCCCCGAGCGAACCCACACCCCTGCCCGCCCAGCCACTGCGCCGACAGCCTCGGCCCAGGTGCCCGCCCCGATCCCCCCGCACGATCCGTCCTCCGTGCCTGTGGCCACCGATCCAGTGCCGCCGGCCCCGGTCGCCGCTCCCACCCTCGCCCCGCACCTTCGAACCTCCGCGCCGACCGCCCCGCCCGCCCGGCCCGCCACGTCCTCGGCCCCGCTGACCGAGGTGCCCGCAGCGCTCCTGGCCGCTGCGCGCCGTCTCGCCGACGACCACCAGACCGCCACCGGCGACCCGATCACAGCGGCCCAGCTCCGCGCCCGCCTCGGCGTCCCCGCCCATCTCGCCGACGCCGCTCACGCCCACCTCGCGGCCGTCCCCGCCTGATCCCCGCCCCGCCCGCCTCGCGCCGACCGCGAGCACACCCCGCCCGGTCGGCGCGACGGCACCCCCATGCCTCACCCGCTGCTCAACTGCCGGGAAGGACAGACCAGATGACCGACCTCGACCCCCGGAAGATCCCCTCTCTGTACGTCCGGGACCTCATCAACCTCGCCCAGCGCGACGACTTCGACCGCATCGAAGCCACCGTCGAACGCCTGGCAGGCTGCACCCGCCCCATCCAACTCGTGGGCCACACCACCACGTTCTCAACCACCGGCGAGGCCGTACGGCACTACACCACCGCCACCGAACCCCTCGGCCGTCTCCTGATCGCTTGCGGAAACCGCCGCGCAACCCGCTGCCCGGCCTGCTCGCGCACCTACGCCGCCGACACCTACCAGCTCATCCGCGCGGGCCTCGCTGGTGGCAAGGGCACCCCCGACGAGGTGCGCACCCACCCCCGCGTCTTCGTCACCCTCACCGCCCCCTCGTTCGGCCCGGTCCACAACCGGCCCACCACCCGCACCGGCAAGCCCTTCCCCTGCCGCTGCGGCACCGTTCACCCCGCCGGACACCCCGCCCTCGGCACACCGCTCGACCCCACCACCTACGACTATGCCGGGGCCGTCCTTTTCAACGCCCACGCCGGGGCCCTGTGGGCACGCTTTACCACCTACCTACGTCGCGCCGTCGCCCATGCCGCCGGCCTGACCGCCGCCGAGCTGCGAGAGCAGTGCCGCATCTCCTTCGCCAAGGTCGCCGAGTTCCAAAAACGCGGTCTGGTCCACTTCCACGCCATCGTGCGCCTCGACGGCCCCGAAGGCTCCACCACCACCCCGCCCGACTGGGCCACCGTCGACCTCCTCACCGGCGCCGTACGCGACGCTGCCCCCAAGGTCTCCATCACCGTGGCTGGCAACTCCATCGGAGAGCGCGAACTGCGCTGGGGGCAGCAGCTCGACGTACGCGAGATCACCCGCCCAGACGCCACCGCCGACGCCTCCACCCCACTCACCGATGCCGCCGTGGCCGGCTACGTCGCCAAGTACGCCACCAAGAGCGCCGAAGGAACCGGCACCATCGACCGGCCCCTGTACTGCGGCGCCTGCTCGGGACGCGGACGCATCCCCGCGCCCAATGGACGCTCCGATGAGTGCACCTCGTGCGAGGGAACCGGCCTGGCCGAGTCCATCGCGGACCTCAACGTGGCCCAGCACGTACGGCAGATGATCCGCACCTGCTGGGACCTCGGCCACTGGGTTTCCGACTTCGCCGACCTCAAGCTCACCAAGTGGGCTCACATGCTCGGCTTCCGCGGCCACTTCTCCACCAAGTCCCGCCGCTACTCCACCACTCTCGGCGCACTTCGCGGTGCCCGCCGCGCCTGGCAGACCGAACGGGCCCGCCTCCGTCACGGACACCCACCCGTCGACCCGGAGACCACCCTCGTCATCTCCGACTGGCGATTCCTCGCCACCGGCTACAGCCCTGGCGAAGAAGTCCTCGCCGAGACCGTCCGCCACAACCGCGCAGCCCTACAACGACTCAAGCGAGAAGGGGACTTGCAGTGACCACGATGACTGACCGCCGCTCGGCGTCCCGGCTCTGCGACGACGAGGCCGTGGAGCGCTGGATCGAGAAGCACCTGGCCACGGCCCCGCGCTTCTCCGACGATCAGCTCCGAGAGATGGGCCTCATCCTCGGGGTGCAGCTGACCCGGCGGACTTCCACACGGGGATGAGCTGGTTCACGTCGAACGGCTTGTTCCCCTGACCGCTCGGCAGGGCGATGACTGCGTGCAGCGCCTTCTTGATCAGCTCCCGTTTCTGCGCGAGCGTCTTCGTCTCCCATTCCTTCTCGACGTCGGCCGTCGCCTCCTCGGCGGCGGCCTTCGCCGCGAGGTTCCTGGCCTCGTCGGCGCGGAGTTCCTTGATGGCCTTCTCGATCGGCGGCAGATTACGGAAGAACTGCTCGTCGTCGATCTCCCCGCCGTGCCAGCGCTGTTCGAGCGTGTTCCGACGGCGGAGCGCCGCCTCAAGCTCCTCTCCCCGCTCCCAGTCCGGCACGTCGGTGACCGCGGCGGCGGCATCGGCCTTCAGCTTCGCCAGCACCAGGCGGGTGACGTGCTTGTCCGTCTCGTCCCCGCGCTTCCACGTGCCGTTGCAGCCGCCGTCCACGGTCTTCTTGCAGAAGTACCCGTGCTTGTACTTCACCCACTGGTTGGCCTTCTCGCCCTTCAGCGGTGCGTTGCACTTCGTGCCGTCCTTCAAGGTCGCGCCGCACCGCAGGATGCCGGTCAACAGGTACTTGTGGACGAGCCCGCCCGTAGGCTGGCCTCCGTTGCCGCGCCCCCGGATTGTGGCGACGAGGGCGAACCACGCCTTCGGCGTGATGATCGGCTCCCATTCGCCGACGATGGGCTGGTCGTCGCTGTCGCGGACCAGCTCGCCGTTGACCTCCCGGTAGCCGCAGAGACGGGCGTTCATGAGCACCTGCTTGACGCTCTGGTACTGGAACAGGTTGCCCCGGGCCGTGAGGTAGCCGGCCTCCTTCCACTGCCTGGTGATCTCCGAGATGGACGCCCCGGCGATGACGTCGTGCACGGCCTTGTGCACGGCGGCCGCCTCGACCGGCCGGAGCGTGATCTTGTCGTCCTCCCACCCGAACGGTCGCCACGCCGAGACGGACTGCCCTCGGATGGCCCGGCTGCGGTGGCTCGCCCGCGCGCGGCGCTGCTTCTTCCTGGTCTCGGCGAGCGACATGGCGACACCGAGCAGACCCTTGATCTCGAACCCTTCGGCGTACAGGTCCTGCAGGCCGTTGGAGTCCCAGTACACGCGGCCCTCGTGGGCGGTGAACGCCCGGAGATACCGCTCCCAGTCGCCCGGGCGCCGGTACAGCCGGTCGTCGTTCACCGCCATCACACCGTGTACCGGATAGCCCTCGGAGGTCCGCCCGGCCGCGAGGTCCGCGAGCATCTGCTCGAAGTCGTCACGGACGACCTCTTCCTTGCTCGCGCTCTTGTCGTTGTCCGTGTAGCGGTAGACGACCAGCCAACCGAACGCGCCGGCCTGGTCCGTGAGGTCGCGGTGCTGGTCCTCGATGCCGTGGGCGTCCTTGGCGCGACCGTCGAACGAGATGCGTGCGTAGCAGACGACGCACTTCATGCCGGGGTTGGCTTCGAGCATGGCCTGTACCTCGGCCACGGACGGGAGACCGGCCGGTGCTCCCCTGAGTTTGCTGATGATCTCTTCGCGCGCCGCCATGTGCTGGCCCCCTCGGTTGCACTGAGAACTTCAGTCCGCAGATTAGCCGGTGGCGCTTCTGTTCAAGCTCTGTTCGATGAAGATCAGTCAGAAGATCCGCGACGAACACGGCGACGGCTCCACCGCGGTCGCCTCCGGCTACGACGCCGAGGCGCTGGCCGGCATGGCCGAGAAGTCCGCGGAGTTCGCCGCCCAGGGCAACCGGGTCTACCTGCCGCTGGCGGACTGAGACCGGTACCGACCGCGCTGCTCCGGGAGGTGGA
Organism: Kitasatospora sp. NPDC093679; assembly: GCF_040683455.1. Lineage (NCBI taxonomy): Bacteria > Bacillati > Actinomycetota > Actinomycetes > Kitasatosporales > Streptomycetaceae > Kitasatospora > Kitasatospora sp. NPDC093679. Next base: position 5,786 of record NZ_JBFBDW010000017.1, on the reverse strand, counting down.
GGGGGCCTCCCGGGGCAGCGCTCCGCCGTATTGCGGAGAAGCACTGCTTCCCGGCGCCACCGCCTCCGGGGTGACTGCCCGGTCGTGGAGCCGACGTCACCCCGGACGCTGATCGACACCTGACCACGAGGTGACCCGAAGAAGTTCCCGGCCCGCGGCAACCCTTTGCGGAGCCTGTGACCACAAGGAAGCGGATCCGGACCGTTCCGGTCTCCCGATCCGCCTTCTCTCGTGCACGGTTCGCAAGGAGAACGTCCACCCATGAGCAACCCAACGAACGTCCGGCGCCGCGGGCGTCACCGCCGTCGTCTGAGCGCCACCGCCCTGGCGCTCGGTGTGCCCCTCGCCGGCGTCTCGTACTTCATGTTCACACCCGAGGACTCCCAGGCCGCGACGGTCGACGGCGGCGCCTACTACAGGCTGGTCTCGGTGCGCAGCGGCCAGGTGTTGGACGTCAACGGCTTCTCCACCGCGGACGGAACCCGGATCCAGCAGTGGACCGACCAGAACACCGCCAACCAGCAGTGGAGACTGAAGTCCACCGGGGACGGCTACTACGAGCTGGTGAACCGCAACAGTGGCAAGGTGCTGGGCATAGCGGGCGACTCGACCGGCCGGGCGGCTGCCGCCGAGCAGCAGACGGACAGGTCCTCGGCGTCCCAGCAGTGGCGGATCGACGACGTGAGCGGGTCCGACGCCGTCACCTTCACCTCCCGCAAGAGCGGTCAGGTCCTGGACGTCTCCGGAAGCTCCACGGACCGGGGCGCGCAGGTCATCCAGTGGCCCGGCTGGGGCGGCGCCAACCAGCAGTGGAAGCTGGTGAAGGTGGCGGAGAGCGGCGGCGCGCAGACCGGGTCCGGATCGTACGTGTGGCAGAACGCCCCGGTGGTGGGCGGAGGTTACGTCACCGGCCTGGTCTTCAACCAGAAGGAGAAGGGCCTGCTGTACGCGCGCACCGACATGGGTGGCGCGTACCGTTGGGACACCAGGGCCGAACAGTGGACACCGCTCACCGACTGGGTCGGTCAGAAGGACTGGAACCTGCTGGGCATCGAGTCGCTGGCCACCGATCCGGTCGACCCGGACCGGCTCTACCTCGCAGCCGGCACCTACACCAACGACTGGGCCGGCAACGGCGCGATCCTGCGCTCCACCGACCGCGGCCGCACCTTCCAGCGCACCGACCTGCCGTTCAAGCTGGGCGGCAACGAGGACGGCCGCGGGGCGGGCGAGCGCCTGGTGATCGATCCCGCGAACCACGAGACCCTGCTGCTGGGCACCCGCAAGAACGGCCTGTGGCGCAGCACCGACCACGGCCGGACCTGGAACCAGGTCTCCTCGTTCCCGGTCAAGGACGGCGGGAGCTTCGGCACCGGCATCTCCTTCGTGACCTACGGCCCGGCCGGCAGCAACACGATCTACGTCGGCGTCGCCGACAGGTCCACCAACCTGTACCGGTCCACCGACGGCGGCAACTCCTGGCATGCGGTCTCCGGGCAGCCCACCGGCCAGGTGCCGCAGCACGGCGTGCTCTCCGGTGACGGCTCGCTGTACCTGACGTACGGCAACGCCCCCGGGCCCAACGACGTGACGGCTGGTTCGGTGTGGAAGTACGACACCTCCGGCGGGGCGTGGAAGAACATCTCGCCGTCCAAGGGCGGCTACGGGTTCTCCGGTCTGGCCGTCGACCCGCAGAAGCCGTCCACGGTGATGGTCACCACGCTGGACCGCTGGTGGCCGCAGGACGAGCTCTACCGCAGCACCGACGGCGGTGCGACCTGGAAGACCCAGTCCGACAAGTCCGTGCGGGACGCCTCCGTCGCCCCGTACCTCGGCACCGGCATCGGGCACTGGATGACCGCCCTGAGCATCGACCCGTTCGACTCCGGGCACGTGATGTACGGCACCGGCAACGGCATCTGGGCCAGTAAGGACGCCAACGCGACCGACAACGGCGGCACCAGCCACTGGTTCGTCGGAGCCCGCGGGCTGGAGGAGACGGCGCTGTACGACGCGGTCTCCCCGCCCGGCGCCGCCGCCCTCATCACCTCGATGGGCGACCAGGGCGGCTTCGTGTACGACGACCTGACGAAGGAGCCCACCGGGCGCCTGACCAACCCGGAGATCTACAACAGCACCTCCGTCGACTTCGCCCAGTCCAACCCCTCGCTGGTGGTCCGGGTCGGCCGGGGCGGTGCGCAGGACGGCGCCCTCTCCACCGACGGCGGCCACACCTGGAACGGCTTCAAGGGCGAGCCGGTGTCCAGTGCGGACAGCGGCCACATCGCGATCGCGGCTGACGGCTCCAGCTTCGTCTGGACCGAGGCCGGCCAGGCCCCGTACCGCTCCACCGACCGGGGCGCGAGCTGGTCGAAGGTCAACGGTCTCGGCAGCGGGGCCGTGGTCGTCGCCGACCGGTCCTCGGCCAACACCTTCTACTCGCTGAACAACGGCACGCTCTACGCCAGCACCGACGGCGGCGCGAACTTCACCTCCCGCTCCGGCAACCTGCCGGGCGGGAAGCTCAGCGCCGTCCCCGGTGTCGCGGGTGACCTGTGGCTCGCCGGCGACGGCACGGGTCTGCTGCACTCCACCGACGGCGGCCGCAGCTTCACCAAGCTGTCCTCGGTCGAGTCCGCCTCCGCAGTCGGCTTCGGCAAGGCCGCACCGGGTACCTCGTACCAGGCGCTGTATTTGATCGGCACCGTCAAGGGCGCCGCCGGCGTCTTCCGCTCCACCGACCAGGGCGCGAGCTGGGTCCGGATCAACGACGACGCGCACCAGTGGGGCAACTTCGCCGGCCAGCGCATCGTCACCGGCGACCCCGACACCTACGGCCGGGTGTACATCGGCACCAACGGCCGCGGTCTCCAGTACGGCGACCCCTCCTGATCCGACCCCCTGAGCGGGGCCGCGGGCCGAACGGCCCGCGGCCCCGTTGTGGGCGCCCTCGCGATCCGCGGCGACTTCACCCCGACGGGACGAGGGCCGCGCCGGTCTCCGGCTCGACAGGAAAATTCCTCCCGATCACGGCAACCTTCGTGTGAGCAGCGACAACTGATTGGTGATCGGGCCGAACCGCGGCCCACTGCGCCAGAGGGACAAGCCGTTGCCAGATCAGAACCGCTCTCATCGCCGCCGTCCGGCGACCCGCCGCCTGATCGCCGCCGCCGTGGTGCTCGCCGCCGTGGGTGCTGCCATACCGCTGGTCGCCCAGGCCGCATTCACGTCGAGTGCCGGCACGCCGACCGTCCTCGGTGGGGCAGCGGCCGGTAGTGGCCGCTACTTCGGTACGGCGGTGGCCGCGGGCAGGCTCGGGGACTCGACGTACTCCACCGTTCTCGACCGGGAATTCACCATGGTCACCCCGGAGAACGAGATGAAGTGGGACGCCGTCGAGCCCTCCCGCGGGTCGTTCACCTTCGGCGCCGCCGACGCGATCGTCAACCACGCCTCCGCGCACGGCCAGCGGATGCGCGGCCACACCCTGGTCTGGCACTCCCAACTGCCGAACTGGGTCTCGTCCATCAAGGACGCCACCACCCTGCGCAGCGTGATGAACAACCACATCGCCCAGGAGATGACCCACTACAAGGACAGGATCTACGCCTGGGACGTGGTCAACGAGGCCTTCGCCGACGGCGGCAGCGGCCAGCACCGCAGTTCGGTGTTCCAGAACGTGCTGGGCAACGGCTTCATCGAGGAGGCCTTCCGCACCGCCCGGAGCGCCGACTCCTCGGCGAAGCTCTGCTACAACGACTACAACATCGAGAACTGGACCGACGCCAAGACCCAGGGCGTCTACCGCATGGTCAAGGACTTCAAGTCCCGCGGCGTGCCCATCGACTGCGTCGGATTCCAGAGCCACTTCGGCGCCGGCGGCCCCCCGGCCGGCTTCCGGACCACCCTGTCCAGCTTCGCCGCGCTCGGCGTGGACGTCCAGATCACCGAACTCGACATCGCCCAGGCGTCCCCGACCGCCTACACGAGCGCCGTCCAGGCCTGCCTCGACGTCGCCCGCTGCACCGGCATCACCCTCTGGGGCATCCGTGACAGCGACTCCTGGCGCGGTGGCGAGAACCCCCTGCTGTTCGACGGCAACGGCACCAAGAAGCCCGCGTACACCGCCGTCCTCACCACCCTCGGCGGCGCCGGCGGCAGCACGCCGAGCGACGGCATCACCTCCGGCACCGTTTACACGCTCTCCGCGACGGGCGCCGTCGGGCGCGTCCTCGACGAGCCCGCAGGGCAGAACGGCAACGGCACCCCGCTCCAGGTCTGGGACGCCGGCGGCGCCACCAACCAGCAGTGGAAGGCCACCAAGAACGGTGACGGCTCCTACACCTTCACCAACCTCGCCAGCGGCCGGGTCCTGGACGATCCGGCCGGCCAGGCCGCCAACGGCACCAGGATGCTGGTCTGGGACAACAACGGCGGAGCCAACCAGCACTGGAAGGCCACCAAGAACGGCGACGGCTCCTACACCCTCATCAACGCCGCCACCGGCAAGGCCCTGGAGACCCCCGGCAACCAGACCGCCAACGGCACCCCCGTCCAGATCTGGGACTCCTGGGGCGCCGCCAACCAGCACTGGACCCTCCGGCCGACCGGGTCGCCCACTCCGACGCCGACCCCGACAACTCCCGCGCCCGGCGGCACGTGCGCCCTGCCCTCGAGCTACCGGTGGTCCTCCACGGGGGCGCTGGCGCAGCCGGCGAACGGGTGGGCGTCGGTGAAGGACTTCACCGACGTGGTGTACAAGGGCAAGCACCTGGTCTACGGCTCGAACGTGTCGGGGTCGTCGTACGGCTCGATGATGTTCAGCCCGTTCACCAACTGGTCGGACATGGCGTCGGCGGGTCAGCGCGGGATGGGCCAGGCCGCGGTGGCGCCCACGCTGTTCTACTTCGCGCCGAAGAACATCTGGGTGCTTGCGTACCAGTGGGGCCAGTGGCCGTTCGTCTACCGGACGTCGAGCGACCCGACCAACCCGAACGGCTGGTCCGCGCCGCAGCCGCTGTTCACCGGCAGCATCCCGGGTTCCGGGACCGGCCCGATCGACCAGACCCTGATCGCCGACGACCAGAACATGTACCTGTTCTTCGCCGGTGACAACGGCAGCATCTACCGGGCGAGCATGCCGATCAAGAACTTCCCGGGCAGCTTCGGCTCCTCCTACACCACGGTCATGAGCGACACCGTGAAGAACCTGTTCGAGGCGCCGCAGGTGTACAAGGTCAAGGACCGGAGCCAGTACCTCATGATCGTCGAGGCGCGTGGCGTGAACGAGCAGCGCTACTTCCGCTCGTTCACGGCCACCAGTCTGAACGGCTCGTGGACCCCGCAGGCCGCCACCGAGAGCAATCCCTTCGCCGGCAAGGCCAACAGCGGTGCCACCTGGACCAACGACATCAGCCACGGCGACCTGGTCCGCACCAACCCCGACCAGACCATGACCATCGACCCGTGCAACCTGCAGTTCCTCTACCAGGGCAAGTCCCCCACGGCGAGCGGTCCCTACGACCAGCTGCCGTACCGGCCCGGCGTCCTCACCCTGCAGCGCTGACCCGCCCGATCAACACGGCCGAGAAGTCCGTGGAGTTCGCCGCCCAGGGCAACCGGGTCCACCTGCCGCCGGCGGACTGAGACCGGTACCGACCGCGCTGCTCCGGGAGGTGGAGGGGGGCCTCCCGGGGCAGCGCTCCGCCGTGCCCGCCCGACCCGACCTTCCGTGCCCGCCCGACCCGACCTTCCGTGCCCGTTCCGGTCGGGTGGGACGGGACGGG